>CALDDP010000180.1 GCA_937936805.1 uncultured Gammaproteobacteria bacterium
ATCAACCGGGCCGAATTCGAGAATCGAGTCAAAGAAGCGCTTGAGCTAAGTCGGCAGAACGACAGGCAAAACGCGCTGTGTTACATCGATCTCGACCAGTTCAAACTGGTCAACGACACCTGTGGTCACAGTGCCGGCGACGAACTTTTGAAACGGTTGGCGGGTGTACTGCAAACGCTGATACGGGAGGAAGACCTGGTGGCCCGTCTGGGCGGGGACGAATTCGGTGTATTGCTGCATGACTGCCACCAGGATCAGGCGCAAAAAATGGCCGAACGGGTGCGCCAGGCGCTGCACGAAATGCACTTCAAGTGGGAAGAGAAGATCTTCGACGTCAGCGGCAGTATTGGGTTGGTCATGATCAACCGCATGAGCGGCAGCCTGTCCGATCTGATGAGTGCCGCCGATCTGGCCTGCTACGCGGCGAAGGATTCGGGGCGCGACATGGTGCATGTTTACCGTGTCGACGACGTCGAAATTGCCGAGAAATACCGTCAGATGGAGTGGTTACCGCGTATCAAGGAAGCGCTCAAAAACAGCGAGTTCGAACTGGCGGTGCAGTCGGTAACATCTCTGAGCGACAACAACAGCCCGAGGATAATCTACGAATTTTTATTGCGCTGGCCGCAGGATGACGGCAGCCTGATTTCCCCGTCACTGTTTATCCCCTCTGCCGAGCGCTACGACTTGATGCGTGACCTCGACGGCTGGGTCATCGAGAATGCGCTGGCCGCGGCCGCGCAACTGAAAACCGAACTGCAATACCCTGCGGACCAGATGTTTACGATTAACCTGTCGGGGCAATCGGTTTGCGATACGGAGTTGGCAGATTTCATTATCGGTATGCTGCGCCGATTCGAGGTAGATCCGCAGAACATTTGTTTCGAAGTGACCGAAACGGTGGCGATCGCCAATTTTTCGACCGCAATCGAGTTTATCAACCGCCTGAGAGGGCTGGGCTGCCGCTTTGCGCTCGACGATTTCGGCAGTGGGCTGAGCTCATTCGGTTACCTCAAACGACTGCCGTTGGACTTCCTCAAGATCGACGGGCTGTTCGTGCGCGATATGCTGAACGACCCGGTCGATCTTGCGATGGTGCGCACCATAAACGATGTCGCCAGGGTACTTAAACTGCAAACTATTGCTGAATGGGTCGAAGACGAGGCAACTCTGGATGCGCTCAAATCGATCGGTATCGACTATGCCCAGGGTTTCCATGTCTCGAAACCAACTCTGGTGTCGGAGCTTTTGCCTTTTAGCGCCGCATCAGAGAAAAGTTATCCACCCGCGATAGGGAGTTGTACAGATTTACCAGCCCTGTCAACGGCTACAAGCGATTAACTGGTGCCGTAACATGACCATGCCCATCGAAATTGAAATTGAATTTAAAACCCTTGCCTGTTTTGCCGATAAAGTATCAGGAATGCCTGATTTATGGTGTTAGCGTGAATAGAATTCTTCTTCATGTGTTTCTTGTCATAGCGGCCTGCACGCCGCTGGTTGTGCTGGTTGCCGATATGGTGCAACGATATCCGCTGGACAGGGCGTTAACGGACATTACCCTTGTCGATGCGGTTTTGCTGATTGCGGCAACGAGTTTGCCTGTTTTCGTTCTGTCCCGATTGGGCGTGGATTGGCGTGCGGATCCGGAAGAATACTAGCGCGCGTATCTCAACAGGATGGCGGGACAGGGTATTTCTGTAAAATGCAGGACCTACCTGATTCTTTTAGCGTAGTAGCAGGGACGCGCCACTGGCCATAAGCAAGATGCTGATACCCCGGGTAAAGACTTCGGCAGACAGGCCGGTGTGAATTTTTCCGCCCAGATACATGCCCAGTATCATCACCGGTAGCGACGTGGCCAATAACACCAGTAGCTGGATGTCCACAACCTCGGTCCCTAGATAACCGGTTACCCGCGCCGCACCATCGAGTAGAAAAATGCAGGCGAAAGTCGCCCGGAAAGCGGTCTTGTCGAGTTGCCTCGCTTTCAGATACGAGACATAGAATGGACCACCTGTACCAAACAGCGTCCCGACAGCCCCGCCGCTAAAGGCCGCGGGCACGGCCCACCAACTCGACGCCTTGGGTATATCGGGTCCCCACAGGGAGTAAAGCGCGTACAAAAGGACAAAGCCACCGAGGATACGGGGGAGCAAATTGGCGTCTGCATTATGGAATATCAGCAGGCCTGCAAATACGCCCATCAGTGCGGGAATGATCAAGCGGCTGATTTCACTCCAGTGAATGCTTTGCCGCAGACTAACGCCATGTCCAGCTGAAGCCAGGTAATCCAGCATCACGACCAGGGGCACTGCAACCTTCAACGGAAGCATCAAACTGAGAATCGGAATGGCAATCAAACCCGAGCCGAAGCCACAAATGCCGCGAACGAGATAAGCGAACAAAATAATTGGAGCTGCCATCGTCATTAATTCAATCTGGTGGCTATCGAACAATCCCGTGGCTCCTTCTAGTATGTTCAGGCAAGAACTGCCATTGTGCACAAAGAATCGACTATTAGGAATCACTTTCCTGCCTCAAATCGGTCTGATCGCAGTTTAAACCGCTAATGACAATCAAATCTCTCCTGAAAAACAGGGCCACCTCGCATAGCCATTTTCGCGCAGCCTATCTATGATGGGGCCGGCGAAAGAACTATCTGCAAGAAGGTTAACGTGCAACGCTGGTGCCGTATCAAATATCGAAACCGGCTATACCCGGGCCTTGATCAGAACGGTCAGATCGAACTCTATCAAGGCAGTATGCTGGGAAGCAAAACCGCCATGGGAACAACCATTCCCCCAGAACAGGCTTCCGACGTATCCCCACTAGGAACCGCGGTCTATATCAAGCAGCTCTTTAATCCCACAATCCCTCAGATAGCTATAGGTCTCCCGCATTTTTCTTTTATGGGTGGCACGTAGATCACGCACCCATCGCGACCACGAGTGAGCAACACTCTGTAAGCATTTATTCTAAGCGCCTTGGGATCCTTGATTCGATGAGCATCGCGATATCCGGACGCAAATGCATTATCCCATTCCCCGTCTCGACGAATCAGATCGGTTCTCCATGCTAGAAGATATGCGTCCAATTCCAGCCCCTGCGCACCGAACTCGGTTACCACCACATCTAAATTGGTGCACGAACCTGGGACCCCCATTGGCTCCGAATACCATTTCCCATACTTTCCAGGGGCCGCCTCAAAGGGGCTCTTGAAGCCTTTGGGAATCTCACAATCTTTAAGTTCTTTATCCTTGGACGAAGCAATCAGCCCAAATCGCGCATCAGAATTATTGTCGTAGCGGCTTCGCAAATATTCCTTTGCCTTATCTAGGTCATGAGTTAGCTGAAGGTTGTAGCCGTCATACCCCAACCGATCACTAAATTGCTCTGGTGTAATTGTATTAGGTGTAAAAATATAAAAACTATGAGGTCTGGTTCTCTATAATCAAGGAAAAGCCTTGGGTGCCTGTGGTTTATTCTGCTATTTTCACTGGTAACCAATAGCAATGCTCATTCTGGTTAACTGATTCCGGACCTGGAGTTATGAATAACATTATAAAAAAATTACTAAAAGGGCTAATTTCCGTCACCCTGATCGCTTCATGCTCTGTTGCTGCCGCTACGCCAGAAATCAATGAAGCCGTAAAAAAATACTATGCCGGGTTTCCTGATGAGGCAATCGGCATGTTAAAACCATTGGCATTGTCCGGGGATGTCGACGCCCAATACCTGTTGGGCAATATCTTATACAGCCTGTCGCAAACCGGAAAATTTGACGAGATCGATGACCCGGTCAAGTGGTACAAAATGGCAGCTGCACAGCAATCGATTGGTGCGAATTATGCGCTCGGTAACATTTTTCACGACAGATGGCGTAAATCCCGCAACGAGCAGGATGCCGCAAACGCAATCGTTTATTATCAGAGAACGGTTGATTCGGGATATACCAAAGCGCAGGTGTCTTTAAACAGGCTCAAATCTCGCAGCGGCATTTCTCAGCGACAGGCGGCGGCTCTGGTAAAACAACAGGTAACTGCGCCCATTGCTCAAGCCGAAGTCGAGCTGCCAGAGAAACAGACAGCCGCACCCGTTCCTCAAGCCGAAGTCAAGCTGCCGCAGAAACAAGCAGCCGCACCCGTTCCACAAACCGAAGTCGAGCTGCCGGAGAAACAGGCAGCCGATTCAGACGACATTAACGAAACACCGGTGGCTGCGAGTAATCCAGCAGTTCAGGATAATGCGGCCATGGAGGTGGCTGAGGATAATCAGGCCACGGAGAAAGAATCGAGCTTAGAGCCTGAAACAGATGCCGGTGACTCGAAGCAGATCTCGCAGATCGTTGAACAACCTGGCGAAGAGGTAACTATAACAATCACCCTTGCAGACATTGCCCGTCAATGTCAGAACTTTACAGAAACAGGGTTTAACTTGTATGCGGAGACAATTAAGGACGCTCTTTTTTCCGGAAAGGCGTCGTTGGTAGGAATCAGGCCTGACGCCTCGAAACAGGGAGTTTACTCGACAAAATTAGCCAGTAATCAATATGGCATCGTTATTTTTCTTGATTTGCACGACGTGCCGGAGGCGGTCGCCACAAGCTTTGTAAAAGGGATTAAATATGAAGTTACCGGGCCTGTCGTCGACGCGAAAGCGATCGGTTCCAACTGCACTGTCAACCTGATATATGGATCAGTAATCGGATAAACTGCCCTGGATCCAGGGTGCGCGTTAATCGGGATAGCAAGCTCACCTGGACTGCACTCTCACCCCGTCAGGGTCGATAGCATGCAGGCAAGTTGCCTGGACGGGGTTTGAGAAGCCAGGAAACTGCTTAACTCGACTTGAACAGTTTAAGAAATAAAGATTTGGGAAATGACGCTGGGCGTTGCTGACTCTCGATGTATTCCTTTACCAGTTCTTCAGTCTCATAGTCCAAAGGCTGGGTAAAATCCGTTTTCCGCCTCCGCTGATCGGTTGCCTCGGTAACATCGTATTCATCGATGCCTTTTCTTGTGGTGTCGACGGTCATTGTAAACAGCCAGGTAGTGTCATTCACGGACAAAATTAAGTAATCAGCGACACTTTTAATGTGCTCTGAATCACAACTGCTCGTATTTACGTTGTTTGGTATACCACCGAAACGACCAGCAACAGGGAGCGTCAAGCCCTCGCCTGAAGCCTGGTTTCAAAACCTGGTGCCTGCAAAAGGAACCAACTTCCATTCCGGTTTTTGTGACCTGGCTCACAAACAAAATGCATTCAGTAGGCGTAACGTTGGCTCTAAAACTTGATCGATTTCTTGATGCAAAGGCTTTCTTTAAGGAGGATTCGGGGAAGTAGTATGAAGGAATTACTGCTGGTATCGCTCATTCTGATAATCGGGGCACCTGCTTTTGCAGGCTACGACGAAGCCTGGGTGGCTTATTCAAATCAGGACTATGAAACAGCGCTAAAGGAACTCAAACCTCTCGCAGAACAAGGGGATCCCCGTTCTCAGTACGCCGTTGGCTGGATGTATCGAAATGGAGAAGGGGTAAAACAGGACTTTGAAACCGCCGTCAAATGGTACCGGCTCGCAGCAGAACAGGGTCATGCCGAAGCCCAGAAAAGCCTGGGTTTGATGTACCAGTTTGGAGAAGGAATCGCGCCTGATCATCAGGCTGCCAGCAAATGGTACAGGTTGGCCGCTGAACAGGGGAATGCCGAAGCGCAGAGCAATCTGGGCTTGATGTATTTGAAGGGGGATGGTGTTTCGGCCAGCAAACAAAAAGCATATATGTGGTTGCATAACGCCGCTTCTCAGGGAGTGAGTTTAGCGAAATGGACTCAGGACGAACTCGAAAAGGAAATGACCCCTGAGCAGGTGGAAGAAGCACAACTCCTGGCACGCAAATGCCTGGAGAAAAATTATAAAGATTGTTTATAAGAACGGTGTTCTTAGCAAACTACCGCGGTCTGGGAGCAGACGCTAGCCCCACCCCCGAACCATATCGAGTGAGGCCAGCTGAGGGTAAGTAAAGCCGCCGCAGCCGGAAACCCGGCCACGACGGCCGATTACACTAGGCCGCTTGTTCGGCTTTGTCCTTGTGCTCGAGCGTGGCACCCGCTGTACCGATTGCAATAGAGCGGGGTTTCATCGCTTCGGGGACTTCCTTGACCAGGCTGATGGTCAACAGTCCGTTCTTCAGATCAGCACCGCTCACCTCGATAAAATCGGCAAGATTGAACTTGCGCTCGAAGCTGCGGTTGGCAATACCGCGATACAGATAGGACTTTTCGTCACCGTCGTCGGCTTTCTTGCCGTGCACGCACAAAACGCCTTTTTCAACCTGGATGTCGAGTTCGCTGTCTTCAAAACCGGCGACCGCCAGGGTTATCGCGTAGCGATCGTCACCGGTAGCCTCGATATCGTAGGGCGGAAAACCTGTCGCGGCCTTCTGGCTGCGCAGGGCATTGTCCAGTAACGTACCCATACGGTCGAAACCGATACTGTTGCGGTAGAGGGGGGATAAATCGATAGTAGTCATCACAAATTCTCCATATGAAGCAATTGATAAAAACGCCGCCATTCTCATCGAGACCTGGCGTGCGCAGTTACCTATGTGGGAGCTACTGCAATGATTTCAAGCTTGTAACAGGCACTATTTTTTTGCTTCGTGATCGTCGAGCCATTTGAGCAGGTGGTTGAAAGGCAGGGGCCTCGACACATAGTATCCCTGCACCTGATCACAGCCAATCTCAGATACGAGTTCCCAGTCCTGCTCGTCTTCGACACCCTCTGCTACCACTTTCATATCAAGTTTTTTCGCCAGCAATACACTCGACTCGAGGATGGCCCGCGCCGATGCCTCCCGGGCAGCACCATGCACGAAGGCGCGATCGATCTTGAACTCGTTGAAGGGGATACGTTGCAGCTGCTCCATCGAAGAATAGCCGGTACCAAAGTCATCGATCGAAAGATTAAAACGCTTCAGCGACAAGCGACTCAGAATATCGAGCGCGACCGAGAGATGCTCCATCAAGCGGCTCTCCGTAATTTCGAAGGAAATACTGGAAGGTTCGAGCCCGGACTGTTCCATCAGTGATGAAATCCGGTCGGGCCATTCCAGGTCGGTCAACGAATCGACCGAAAGATTAATCGCGATATTGAGGTCGTGGTCCTGCGCTTTTAACTTCAACGTATATGCCATCGCCTTTTGACAGACGATATCGGTCAGTTCCCCGATCAATCCATTATCTTCCGCCATGTTGATGAATGCATCGGGCTTGATCAGGCCCTTGAGCGGATGATTCCAGCGTACCAGTGCTTCTACCCCTACAACCTCACCGGACTTGATATCTACTTTAGGCTGAAAATAAGTATCCAGTTCATCGCTATCGATTGCATTTTTCAGCTCAGCAAGGCTGAAGGCATCCACCAGCATCATTGTCCCTTCCTGGCGAATTTGATCCAGTGAATCGAGCAGTTCACTGAGCTTGGCCGGCGTTGCCGGTTTCTCCAGAACCCCGAGCACGTGCAAATCATGCTCGATGGACAGTTTTTCAACCGTTTTCAGAATGCGCAGGTCTTCGCCACTGGTCAGAATGAGCGAACCGGAGTATTTCATTTTCGCCAGATGGCGGATGAACTCGACCCCGTCCATCTCGGGCATGTTCAAGTCACAGATCACAACATCGATCGAGCCACGATTATCCTGTAATACCTCGAGCGCAGCCGCGCCCGACATCGCGTTAAAAACTCCGGATATACCGAGATCATTCAGCATTACGGTTATAACCCGGTGCATGATGTAATCGTCGTCGACCAGTAACAGCTTGATACTAAACTGGGTAACATCATCGTCTTCATCGGGTAGCTCGAGTTTGAATTCAGCCTCGTTTACCGATGCTTCATGGGCAGCTATCGAATCACCGAAGAATGTTTCAATATACTCGGCTGCCTGATCGGCAATTCGCTGCAGCTGCGGCATTTGCTTTTCGATATCATCCCAGTCCGCCGCATTAGCTGCCGCTTCGAGTCGCTGGCATATCTGCGCCATGCTCATTGCGCCCAGGCTGCTCGACGAGGATTTCAACTTGTGGGTATATTCGGCAAGCTGTTCGTTATTCTTCCACGCGAATGCCTGTTGAATATTATCCAGTTCATCTGTCAGCGATTCTCGATAGGCATTCAACAAATCCCGATGCAGTTCGGGTTTATCTCCAGTGGATTGTGTGAGCACATTCAAATCGACGGTATCCTGTACCAGCAGGTCTATCGCATCCGGGTTCGTCCAGTCGGAATCTTCAGTCGTGCTGTGCGGCGTCCATTTCTCGAGTGCGCTGCCGAGGTCATCGAGTTCTACCGGTTTCGCGATGACGTCATTCATACCTACCGCGAAACATTTCTCGACATCGGCTTCCATTGCGTTCGCCGTAATCGCAATCACCGGCATTGGTGATTCGTGCTCGGGTTCGTGCTGCCTGATTTGCCGCACCAGTTCGTAGCCATTCATTTCAGGCATGCGGATATCGGTCAGTAGCAGGTTGTAATCGCCACCCCGCCATCGCTCCAATGCCTGCTGGCCATTCTCCGCGTAGTCTGCCGAGTAGCCCAGAATATTTAACTGCGCCTCCATCAGCTGCTGGTTGATAGGATTATCTTCAGCAACCAGTATGCGTGAAGCAGCGGCATTGCTGCGGGTCACGTCGACAATCGTCGAATCTGCGGGAGCTACCTCGATAAGAGAATCCGTTGATGCCGCTATCTCCAGAGTTATCCAGAAGGTACTGCCTTCGTTCTCGACACTATCGATCTCCAGCTTGCCCTGCATCAAATCGACCAGCTGGCGTGTAATCACCAGCCCGATTCCGGAACCCTCGATACCGCTGAACTCGGCACCCAGTCGATTAAAAGGCTGGAACAACTCCTTGCGTTTTTCGGCGGAGATTCCACTGCCCGTATCGCGAATACCAACGCGCAGGCAGCCCTTGTCAGCGGGTTCGGATATGACGCTGACGTTACCGCCCGGACGGTTGTACTTTACCGCGTTGGTCAACAGGTTAAGAAAAACCTGCTTGAGCCGAATAGAATCAGCCACCAGGTTTACATCTTCGAACCGCGCTGCGTCGAAGTCCAGGCTGATGTTGCGCTCCTCTGCAAGCGGCGTTACCCAGTGCACGCTATCGCTGAGAACCTGTATCAGCGATATCGGTTCCAGTGACAGGTCGGCCTCGCCAACCTCGATACGGGACAGGTCCAGAATCTGGTCGATAAGCGACATCAGGTGCTTGCCGGCACGATTAATTTCGATAGCGTTGGCGAGGTGCTGTTCATCCAGACCACGATCGTAGGTGAACAATTGCGAGAATCCGAGGATTGCATTCAATGGCGTGCGTAGTTCGTGACTCATGCTGGAGAGAAACTCGGATTTGGCCGCATTGGCCTGTTCCGCCTGGTTCTTGGCGTCGATCAGTGCAGCCTCGGCATTTTTACGCTCGCTGATATCTTCATGAATGGTGATAACCCGTTCCCAGCTATCCTCGTAGCCACGTACCAGGCTTACGATTGAGCGGGTTTGAAACAGGGAATTGTCCATACGCGAATCAACGCGTACCGAATCGAAAAAATTACTGCCCCTCGCCAATGCGGCTATTTCCGCGGCATAGTAGGCCACCCACTGTGCGTCCCACCAGCTGTCAATGTCAGCCTCGCCGGCGATAAACTCTTCTTTCGAATCCGCTTCGTGTATCTGCAGTAACGTCTCGTTGACATTGGTGACACGAGTCGCGCCAATCATTTCGCGCAGTATTTTCGGATTATCCAGAAAATATTCTTCCAGGTTTTCGATGCCTTCGAAGCGGAGCTTATCGACAACCTTCTTGATAGCGGAGTAGTCTTCCTCCTGCACGCCGAACGGTAATTGTGCAAACAGCGAGTGATATCGTTCCTCGCTCTCCTTTAAGGCATCGACAGCGATCATGGCTTCGGTGACATCCTGTACCATGCCGAAACTCGACACCAGCTTGCCGCTATCGTCAAACACACCCTGTTCGAATTCACGCAAATGGCGCACTTCGTTTTTGCCAACGATCACGCGAAAATCGAACTCATGGCAGACGCCCGGTTGCAGGATCGTCTTGGTATCCAGGTGCGAACGATAGTGTTGAAAGTCATCTGGATGGACGATGCGATCAAACTCAGCGCGGTTCTCGAACAAGCGATCCAGCTCGGCAGGATCAATCCCGAAAACATCGGCTAGCTCCGCCGAATAGGCAATCGGTTTATCGTTTAGCTCATCCCATTCCCAGATGCCCAGCTTGAGCATCCTGGAGAACTCCTGACGTCGAAATTCGCGGGAATCGATTAGCGCCTGCGCGTCGGCCAGTTGTGCGCGCAAATCTTCGATTTCGTCACGCAACTCCTGCTCGGTCGATCGAGTTTTTGCGAGTTGTTTTATTTTCGCTGTCAAGGCATTGATGGGTAGGCATTCACAGCTGTTAGTATAGGCAGGAATGCGAATCAATTCTCATGCAATTTCAGGCATTTGTAACTGTCTTCTCTTAATAAGTTGACAGCATTCATAATAGTTCTGCTTTCAGCCTGGGCAACTCCGCGCAGTATCTGTTGGAATCGATGGCGTCCAGCAATAGATGGATCAGGATGCGATAATGGCCGGTTAAAGCGGTTGAATGATACGGGCTTTGCTGGATCGCCCCAGGATTTCGACTTCGAGCTCATCATCTGCCTCAACTTTTTGTCGAAAATAGGCCAGCCCGATCGTTTTTCGCAGTCGATGGCCGTAACCGCCCGAGGTCACCAGGCCGATTGCGCTATTGCCTCGAAACACCGTATGCATATAAAAAGGATCAAACTCCGGTGCATCGAACTCGAGCAATTCCATACTCCAGTGATCCTTTGCCTGCGCACGCGCCAGCATTGCGTCCCGACCAGTGAAAGCCCGTCCGTCGATTTTAACCAGATGATCCAGTCCAGCCTCTAGCGGGGTGCGCTCGGTCGTCAGGTCGGCCCCCCAGGCGCGATAAGCTTTTTCCAGGCGCATTGAATTCATCGCAAAAGCGCCATAAAAACCGAGCTCGAATTTCTCTCCCGACTGAAGCAATTGTCGCAGCAGGTCTTCCTGCTGCGCGATATCGTGATGCAACTCAAAACCCGCTTCGCCGACATATGAAACGCGCAGCGCATTCACTTCGATGCCGGCAATCGTAACCGGCCTGGCACGGAACCCCGGGAAAGCCTCGATCGATAAATCCTGCTCGGTAATCTGCTGCAGCATGGCCTCGGCATTGGGCCCCATGACGCCAAAGACCCCCCTGGCGTCGGTAACATCCTCGATGCTGACATCGAAACCCCGCGCCCGACAGCGTAACAAATCATCGTCCTGGCGGCCGGCCGCCGCCGCACTGACAAGATAAAGTTCATCTGTGGACAGGTTGCAAACTGAAAACTCCGAATGCACCCCACCGTTGTCGGTAAGCGCATGGGTCAATCCGATACAACCAGTCCGCGGGGCCCGATTAGCGCCCAGCTGATCGACGAAGCGAAACGCATCCCGACCACTGACTCTGAACTTGGAGAACGCCGACAAATCTCCGAGGCCGACGTTTTGCTGCAAGTTTCGACATTCCGCGGCGACCGGCTCGAACCAGTTGGCGCGGCGAAAACTCAGCTCCGATGCCTTTACTGCCACGTCGCGGGAGTACCAATTAGGACGTTCGAATCCGTATACACTGCCAAACACGGCACCTTTACCCTCTAACAGTTCATAAGCGGGGGTCAGTTTTTTATTGCGCCCGGCCGGGCGTTCTTCGTAAGGATAATGAATGCCGAATTGTGCAGCGAAACACTCTACCGCTTTATCGATTCGGTAATCACGATCCGCGTAAGCCCCGAAACGACGTGCATCTACCGCCAGCGCATCCATCGGTGGCTCACCGTCGGTCATCCACTCGGCGAGAAATTTACCGGCGCCACCGCCTTCCATAATTCCCATCGACGAACCGGTCAGCAGCCAGGCATTATCAAGCTTGAACGCCGGACCGATCAACGGGTTGGCGTCCGGGGTGAAAGTGATCGGGCCATTGACGATGCTCTTGATCCCGGCATCAGCAGCAGCCGGCACACGGGCCATTGCCTGGCCGGCGATATCTGCGATGGCATCGATATCAGGCTCGAGCAGCTCCATGCCGAATTCGGGCGGTACGCCGTCGATCGACCAGGGCTTGCCATGTTTTTCGTAAGGCCCGATGATCACACCGTCACGCTCCATGCGTAGATACCAGCTTTCATCCGGATCCCGAATCATCGGCAGTTCATGATCGAGCTCGGCAAAGGTATCGATTCGATCGCTAACAATATACTGGTGCAGCATGGGCACCACCGGCAGATCGATACCCATCATGTCACCGATTTCACGGCACCAGGTGCCAGCCGCATTGACGATATGCAACGCCGTAATTTCACCCTTGTCAGTGCTTACCAGCCACTCACGATTCGGCTTTTGCCGGAGACCGGTTACCCGGGTTTGGCGGTAGATTTCGGCGCCGCGATCGCGCGCACCCTTTGCCATCGCATGGGTGGCCTGACTCGGATCGACGTAGCCGTCAAGGGGTTCGTAAATTGCGCCGATCAGATCGTCGACCTCGGCCAGGGGATAAATCTCCTTGAGCTCATGCGGCGTCAGGATATGAAAATCGAAACCGGCAAATTTACCGATCCCCTGTACCTGGCGAAACTCATCGAGCCGGTCCTGGTAACGCGTTACCCGCAATGCACCGCAGCCATGGAAACCAACCGCCTGGCCAGTCTCCTCCTCGAGTATCGATCGATACAATTTCACACTGTGCGCGCGCAGATTCATAATCGTAATGTTGTGTGCGTAATGGGTACAGAGTCCGGCTGCATGCCAGGTTGAACCCGCGGTGAGTTCATTTTTTTCGATCAACACCACGTCGTTCCAGCCGAGCCGGGTCAAGTGGTAAATCAGCGAGGCACCCATGGCGCCGCCACCGATTACAACTACCTGCGCATGGGATTTCATGTTATTGCTGCCTGGTAGGGAGGTTTATCGAGAATCTGAAGGGCAAACCGTTCGCCTGCTATCTCAATCTGACAATCCGTGATCTCGGGCGATAGAGGTTGATAAAACATCACGAAACACAAACTCCTGGCGCAGCGGAAACCCAGCCCGCCCGAGGTACAATGTCCGACAATGGCTTCTCCCCGGTAAACCGGTTCATCGTGCAGTAGTAAAACTTCATCAGCCATAACTTCACACAAGCTCAATTGCTTGTTCCAGCCGCTCTCTTGTTGTTCCAGTAAAGCCTGCTTACCGATAAACCCGGCTGCCTTTTGCAGATTGACGGTGAAACCAAGACCGCTTTCGAAGGGCGTGTCTTCAGCACCCAGGTCATGCCCCCAATGGTGGTAACCCTTTTCCAGGCGGCAGGCATCGAGCGCGAGATGACCGGCGAGGCCGAGTTCGTGGCCCTCCCCGACGCGCAGAATTTCTTCCAGCAGCTGCCTTGCCTGCGCCACCGGAATGTATAGCTCCCAGCCCAGTTCACCGACGAAACTAAGCCGCACTGCATGCAGATCGCAGCCGTTGATCTGAATCGTTTGAACGCTGCTGAATGGAAACTTCGCCGCACTGAAATCGGACCTACTCAAGTCCTGCAGCAGCGCTCGTGAGCCGGGTCCCATCAGGCCAAGCACAGCGTAATCTTCGGTCACGTCGTCGATTTTCACATCCATCGAGGAATCGAGATGCCTGCGCAACCAGTACAGGTCCTTAAATCGCGTGGCTGCCCCGCTGACGAGTCGAAACCGGTCGTCAGCTAACCGCATCAGCGTAATTTCGGCTTCGATGCCGCCACGCTGATTCAACATCAGGCTGTGCAGCACCCTGCCCACTTCAATATCAACATCGCTACAGCATAGCGATTGCAGACAGGCCAGTGCGTCCTCGCCACCGATTTCGAATTTGCCAAACGGGCTTAGCTCGAACAGACTCACATGCTGCTGGCAATGCAGCGCTTCACGTCGTGCTGCCGGCCACCAGCATTGCGCGTCGAAGCTGTACTCCAGTTTTGCCTCGTCGGCGTCGGCAGCAAACCACAGCGGGCGCTCCCAGCCTGTGGGCGCGCCAAACACCGCACCCCTGGCCGCCAGCAGATCGTGCCAGGTAGACCGGCGCAGGTTGCGCCCGGTTTCGAACTGCTTGTAGGGCCAATGCATGTCAAACTGGTTATGCACTGCTTCAGGCAGGCGCTGCTGCAAAAACCCGGCCTCGCTCTGCAATGGATCGAGACGCGCGATATCGACTTCCCATAGATCGAGCGGCGCCTGGTTATCGCGAATCCAGCGGGCCATCACCTTGCCCACGCCGGCCGAGGACATGATACCGATCGAGTTGAAACCCGCGGCGACAAACAGGTTTCTGCATGTCGGCGCCTCTCCCATAATCTGCTTCGTATCCGGCGTAAAACTTTCAGGACCATTCATGAAATGGGTAATGCCCTGGTCGGCGATCAGCGGCGCACGCCTGATACCGGCCTCGAGCATAGGCTGCGCGTGGTCCCAGTCCTCGTCGAACATCAGGAAGCCGGCATCCTGCTGGGTCGGGGTCCATGACCTGGGATTCGGCTCGAAAGCGCCCAGCACGAGTTTGCCATTGTCCCCCTTGAGGTATATTCCCCCATCCAGGTCACGAATGATCGGGCAAGGCCGGGGTAATTGCTCGATGACATCCGTTACCAGGTACATATGCTCGCAGGCGACTACAGGGATATCGACGTTCGCCATGGCACCAAGCTGCGCGGTCCAGGCGCCAGCGCAGAGCAGCAGCTTGTCGCAACTGATTCGCGTACCATCGGCGAGTTCTACCGCGGTCACCGCCGCACTGCGCGTTTCGATGTTCGACACCCGGCTGTACTCACGAATCTCGACTCCCAGTTTGGCCGCCGCCCTGGCATAGGCCATGCACAAGTCCACCGGGTTGACCTGGGCATCCTGCTCGACCCATAGACCACCGGCAAGGTCTTCGCTGTACAACATCGGCAGGCGCTGCCTGATTTCCTTAGCTGACAGTAGCTGCGTCTCGAGCTTGCTACGATCCCCCATCGCCTTGATGCGCCGCAACTCAACCATCCGTGCTGCTTCCTGTGCCAGCCAGACGCCACCGGTTTGCTGATAACCGGTTGCCTGTCCACTTTCTTCTTCCAGCTGCAGAAAAAGATCGAGCGCGTACCTGGCCAGCAGAGTCAGGTTCATACTCGCACGCAACGGTCCAACAATACCGGCGGCATGCCAGCTGGTGCCGCTGGTCAATTGATCGCGCTCCAGCAACATGACGTCCCTGGTACCCAGGCGACCAAGGTGGTAAGCCACGCTAAGCCCGATAACGCCGCCACCGACGATGACCACCTGGGCCTGTTCCTGCACGGCCATTAATAGGCCTTGTCCGGCAACGACGCCTTGCGCCGGTCGACATATTCCTGCAGGGCCTCGAGTCTGGCAGGATCAATCGGCGGTTGCTGGTACTCTTCGAGCAGGCCCTTCCATATCCTGTTGGCGCGCTGTGCTGCTTCGAGGCTGCCCTCGCTCTGCCATTGCTCGAATGAATTCGCGTCACCGATGCTGGAGCTATAGTAAGCAGTTTCAAAATTATTCAGGGTGTGGGCGCTGGCAAGGAAATGGCCGCCGGGACCGATCTCGGCAATTGCATCCAGTGCCTGCGCATTATCGGATAAATCCAGCCCCTTGCAGAATTCAATCAACTTGCCGCAGAGATCGGCATCAATAATGGTTTTTTCGAAACCGGTACACAGCCCACCTTCCAGCCAACCGGTTGCATGATTGATGAAATTGGCACCCGCCAGTACCGCCATGATCAAGCTCATGCTGCCTTCCTGCTGCGCCTGGCTGTCGGGTATCTTGGATGAAGTCAGGCTACCCACCGTGTGAAACGGAACCCCCAGGCGGCGTGCCAGCTGGCCTGCCGCGAGCACGGTTTTGGCGGCTTCGGGCATGCCGAAGGTAGGTGCGCCCGACTGCATCGACATCGCCGTGGCAAAGCTGCCCATCAGGCACGGCGTACCGGGGCGTATCAACTGGGTTAGCGCGCAGGTCGCGAGCGCCTCGGCGAGCAACTGCGCCAGCGTACCGGCCTCGGTACAGGGGCTCATCGCGCCGGTTATCATCCACGGGGTACAGGCGACGGCCTGATTGTTGCTGGCATAAACCTTGAGCGAACCGGACATGGCGTCGTCCATGACCAGTGGCGCATTCGTATTGGAGACACCGTATAACACCGTGTTTTGATCGACAAAATCGTCGCCAAACAGAATCTTGACCATCGCCACCGAGTCCTGCGCCCGCTCGCTGCCGATCAGGGCACCAAACAGGGCACGATCACCGTAGGTAATATGCGACAGCATCATATCGAGATGGCGCTTGTTGACGGGAATGTCGACCGGTTCACAAACGATACCGCCGCAGTGATGCAGATGCGGAATCATCTGGTGAATCCGATTCAGATCCCTGAAATCCTCGAGGGTCGCATAGCGGCGACCGCGTTCGATATCATGCACAAACGGCGGCCCGTAAACCGGACTCAATACGGTATTCTCACCGCCGATTTCTACATTGTTGGCTGCATTGCGGGCGTGCTGGGTATACTGGCGCGGCGCGCTGGCCTGTATGATTTTACGACACATGCCGGGCTCGAAGCGCACCCGCTCACCATCGACATCGGCGCCGGCGTCCCGAAAATAATCCAGGATTTCGGGATCATTGTGGAACTCCATGCCGACATCACGCAAAATGCGATCGGCATTTTCCTCGATCAGGCACAGACCTTCCTCGCTGAGGATATCGTAGGTCGCGATATTTCGACTGATGTAAGGCAAACGGGGAACGCTTGAGACACGCCGCTCGCCGCGAGTTCTTCGCTTACGCCGGCTCACTGGTTTGTCGACGTTATCAGTCAAGATCGCTCCCAAAAGTTACCTGCCGTCAATTATTCTACAGAGATTGCACCCAAAGTAATCAACAGGGGGCAATTCAGGCAAAAAAACGGGTGTCAAAATCGTTTGCGCCATCATCAGGATTGTCTGCAGACTCAGCTTGGGCTATGTTCGTGCGTAACTGACTCGCGCTGAGATTACGATGGCTTCACAATTCGACCACGATCAACACGAATTCGAACTCGACTGGAATACCGACGCCATCGTCGAGCGTCGCAATACTTACTACGCCGCGTCTCAACGCGCCTTTGTGCCTTATCAGAAACCACTGATTTTCAGTAAGGGACAGGACAATTATCTGTGGGATGAAAAAGGCAATAAATACCTCGACTGCCTGAGCCAGAACCTGACCATCAGTGTCGGCTACAACAACCCGGTAGTGACGCGCGAAGTCATCAGGCAGGCACAAACGCTACAGCACTGTACGACCATGTTCTTTCACCCGGTGCCGGCTCATTTTGCCGAGGAATTAACTCGCACCATGCCAGCAGGTGAAGAATGGGTAGTGCATCTTTGCAACAGCGGGGCCGAAGCAATCGACATGGCGATTTTGCTGGCACGCAGCTACACCGGAAATAACGATATCATTTCGCTGACCAACGCATATCATGGCGCCACCTTCGGCGCCCAGTCGGTTACCGGGATCAGCGGCTTTCGCCACAACATACCGCAGCTGGGCGGAGTGCAGTTTGCGCCGGTGCCGGACCAGTACCGCGGCATTCATGGTGAAGGTGTAGAGCCCTATTTAAATGACCTTGAAGGAACCATCCATTATGGCACCTCGGGTCAGCTGGCCGGTATGATAATCGAACCGGTGCAAGGTTATGGCGGTATCATTCCCGTCCCCGAAGGCTACATCAGCGGTGCCCGGGAGCGTATCAAAGCTGCCGGTGGGTTGCTGATCATAGATGAAGTGCAGTCCGGCATGGCGCGCACGGGGAATAACTTCTGGGCTTTCCAGCAACACGGCATAGTGCCCGATATGGTGGTTGCGGCGAAAGGCATGGGTAACGGTTTTCCGCTCGCGGCATTGATCGTCAAACGTGAAATTGCGGAAACGATGGCCACTAAATTCTATTTTCACACCTATGGCGCCAATCCGGTAAATTGTGCCGCCGGACGCGCCGTACTGCACGTGATAGAGGCGCATCAGCTGCAACAACGCGCACAACAGGTCGGCGCGGCATTACTTGCGGTACTCGAGGATTTACAAACCCGTCACCAGGTAATCGGCGCGGTACGCGGGCGCGGCATGATGATGGCAGTCGAGCTGGTCAAGGATCGCGGCAGCCGCGAACCCGACCCGGAGACCATGATACGACTGTTCGAAAAAACACGCGAGTGCGGACTCGTGGCAAGCAAGTCGGGTGCTTATCGCAACGTGCTCCGTATATGTCCACCGTTATGCACGCAAATGGAGGATGTTTCGTTTTTCGAAACAGCGATTAACCGGAGTTTTGAAAGTTTGTAGGATTAATGTTTAGGGTATAATTCAACACTGATCGATTTTACCGAGGAATGACATGTCAGAAACCCCATCGACAATGCTGGAGATTGGCAGCCAGGCGCAAGATTTTTCTTTACCTGAACCGGCCAGCGGTAAACAGCTGAGTCTCGACGACTTTAAAGGCAAGCCCCTGCTGGTTGTCTTTTCCTGTAATCACTGCCCTTACGTACTGCATATCCTCGGCTCCTTTACGGAATTTGCCAACCAGGCACTAACGCGAGGACTCGCGGTGGTCATGATCAGTTCCAACGACGTCGCTGGATACCCGGCTGACAGTCCGGAAAAGATGATTGAGCTGGCGCAACGCCAGGGCTTCGAATTTCCCTATCTTTATGACGAATCACAACAGGTTGCGAGTGCATACCGGGCTGCCTGCACCCCGGATTTCTTTTTATTCGACAGCTCGCATCGGTTGGTCTATCGAGGGCAATACGATGGCTCGAGACCAGGCAACAATGTTGCGGTGAGCGGTAGTGATTTGCGCAGTGCCGTCGACGCATTATTAAGTGGCGGCGAAATTCCTGCTGACCAGATTCCCAGCGTGGGTTGTAATATCAAGTGGCGCGCGGGTAACGAACCTGATTATTTCTGAGCCTTTCGTGGCTCCGCGGGATCGTTGTTGGCTTTCATCGCATCTATCCTTTCAACTACTTCGTGCATGCTGAGCTGGTGATCCTTGCCGCCACCGAACATATCAGCAAACTCGGAAATCGTATCGCTCAGCCTGTCTTTCGCGACCGATAATTCGCTGCGCAAGGTTTCATTCTCGACACGCAGGGAAGCGACTTCCTGAGCCGCTTCAAGTTCTTCCTGCGGGGTAGGGTCGCTTCGTGGCCGCAGGCACTTGTAAGCTTCGATTAGCCTGTCCATGGCAGTGTCAACACTGTCGAGTTGCGCGCGGCCACCCCGGTAAAGGCTGGCTAGCAGATGCTCGAAGAATTCGGCTTCATGGCGATTGATATCGGCCAGGGCCACCCCGAGATCTTCTCCTTCGAGATGACATATCGTCTGCAGAAAGGTTCTGCTTTGTTCGCTTCGGCGCAGCGACCGGCCCTCGAGCCGAGCTTTCAACTCCGCTATTCTTCTGTTTTTGCGTCGCTTACCGATTAAGGTCATCAAGGTCCAGACCAGGAGCAGAATCAGCAGCAGCACAAAACCCTCGGCCAGCAAAATAAAGTAGATTGCATTGACTTCAAGCACTGAATTCCTCGTCTTCTAGATCCAGCTCCCCGGCTTCGCGCTTGCGTTTGAGAAACCACCACCCCGAAACCAGTATTAACATTAGCGTCAGGTTGACCGCTACGATAACCACCCCTACCAGCTTCCAGTCGGTTTTCCCGGCCTTCGATTCCTGTTCTGTAACTTCCTTATCAGGGGTCATAGTCGACTCCGGCTCAACTTCGGCAGTCGCACGATAAACACCCAGCATCGAGAACCTGCCGAGATCCACATCGACAATTTCGCTTGCATGAGATTGCGCCGAGATTTTTATATGTGCGTGGTAAAGTCCATCCTGGCTGGTTTCGACCAGGGTTCGCAACCATCCTGCCGATTCTTCGAGCGCAAGACTGTCGCGGGATCCGTCGGGCGCTTCAATATCCACGTCGGCCACCAGTCCATCAGGCATGAGGTATTCTTCGCGCGCACGCAATTTCAGCTCGTAAACACCGGCGGCCTGTTGCGGTTCGATTTTCACCTCCACCGGCCACTGCACCTGCATGTCGAAACGCTTGCTGCGGTTGAAGGTTGTGGTATCCGCCGAAACCACGAAACTATGCATACCCTCGGCCAGGGTCTGCTCCATCTGGAAAAGATACTGCCCCTTGTCCTTGCGCTCGCTCGTATGTGCCAGCTCGTACCGGGATTCATCGCCGTCGACATCAATGTGCGCAAGATCAAAATCGACAAAACGCAGGAAGCTGTTCTTGCGAATTTTCTTGCCCTGATTATATAGTTCGGCGGCTATCCTGAAGGCTTCACGCGGCGTGCTATAGGCGGGTATACCACTAACCTGAAGTTTCAAATCAGTAACCACCATGAGGCGATTGTCGGGGTCGAGCACGGCATCGATTCGCCAGGTACCCGAGGCGGGTTTGTTAACCGTAATCAAATCATAACCCTGACCGCTGCGCCAGCGGGCTCCACGTGTTTTTTGCAGACTGATGGCGGGGCTATCGGGAGGAATCAGGATGGTTGGCTGACTGCCCGGACTGCGGAAAATTAACAAGGTCATTTCCTTGATACTGGCGTCTATCGAAAATTCCTTGCCCTTCAAGGCAACCGTTTCGGGATCACTGGCACGCTCAAACATTTTGAAAAACACTTTTTGCAGCTGGTCGGCATTTTGCGCGACCGCAAATGAACCTCCTGTTTCAAGCGCAAGCTGTTTTAGCAAAACCTCGTCGGTGCCGTCCGATAACGCGATGGTATGAATTTGTGCGCCCGAGGATTTGTATTGAGCCAGGCCCTTGCTTAACAATCGGTCACGGGATTTGGCGTTTTTCGCCGGATCGCTGGAAATATCCACCTTGCCATCGGTCAGGAGTAACAGAATTCGCCTGGCCTTTGCGTCCGGCTTGTCCCAACCGACGCTGGCGCGCGCCAACGCACTTTCAATATTAGTTAACAGTGCATTAGAGTGGATCTTGTCAGCGCCCAGATCCGCCCGCTTGCGCCAGGCGTCATCTACCCTGCCCCATTTCACCGCCATGTCGACGTAACGCCCGAAGGTCCAGACACCTGCACGCGATCCGGTTGGTATCAGGCCATTGATCAATTTTAACGCGGGCACGCGCAAATTCTGCGGATCGGTTTGTTTCATGCTGCCGGATACGTCGATTACAATACGAAAATCATAACGGGGTTCAGCCGCGAGTGCATGGCCACAGGCCAGGACCACTATTGAAAGCAGATATAGACAGATACGCTTGCGCATTGGTATAAGCAACAGTTATTACATTCGTTTTATCGGCCGCGGACTGAACTTCTAAACAATTTTTTGAGCCTCAACTATATGATTCCTGTCATCCTAGTAATTACAGCCAGTAAAGGTAGCTGACAGATGCCCGCCAATCCGGATAATCCGCAAATCAACACCAGAGTCTATGATTTCTGTGTGAGGGCTTTCCGCACCACCAAGAAGCTGCTCAAGCTCAACATCAAGCTGCACCAGGAAGGTAGCGGAGAAGACGATCCGGTACACCAGGGCGATATCTTTCTGTTCAATCATTTCGCGCGTTTCGAGACCTTCATCCCGCAAGTCTTGATAAATGAAGCAACCGGCGCCTACTGTCGCTCGGTAGCCTCGGCTGAATTCTTTGCAGGCGATGAGCGCTTTAGCCAGTTCCTCTATTCCATCGGGGTAGTGCCTAACGATCTGCCCAACCTTTTTCCGTTCCTGGTGCGTGAGATTCTGCATGGCCGCAAGCTGGTGGTTTTTCCAGAAGGTGGCATGGTCAAGGACAAGCGCGTAGTCGATCAAAAAGGACGGTTCAGTGTTTACTCTCGTACCGCCAACGAAAGACGCAAACACCACCGCGGAGCGGCAGTCATCGCACTGGCACTGGATGCCTTTAAAACGGCATTACTGCACGATTACGCAGCCGGCCAATACCAGCGTGTCGAACGTTGGGCCGAACAGCTGGGCTTCGATGACGTCGAACAACTGATGATAAAAGCGGTCAAACCTACCGTCATCGTACCCAGCCACATTACTTTCTACCCGATCCGGGTCAGTGACAATATTCTGCACCAGGTCGCGCGACTCTTTAACAAGGGTATCAACAAACGTTTTACTGAAGAATTGATCATCGAGGGTAACCTGCTGTTCAAGCATACCGACATGGATATCCGCTTTTCACGACCAATCATCGCCGGCGACTACTGGAAATGGTGGGAAAAAAGAATGCTGCCCAATGTCGTGCATCGCTTTGAATCGCTGAATGAGTTATTCGCGCTCAAGCCCAGTTCCGGCCACTGGCGCGGGCGCATTCATGCAATCGCGATGAGGGTAAAATCCGGCAAGGTGCGCGATGACTACATGAGCTCGATGTACGAGGCAGTCACCATCAATCTGAGCCATATCGCCTCGATGATAATACTCAAGCTATATCAGCAGGGACTGCGACAAATCAACTGTGGTCGCTTCCATAAAATGCTTTACCTGAGTATCAAACAATTACAGGAAACGGAGTCAGAGCTGCATCGTAGTCTGCTCAACCCGGAGGAGTACGGCGCGATTGTCAGCACGGGCAGCAGCCGACTGGAGCAATTTCTCAGGACCGCGAGTAACATGAAACTCGTGCATGTCGAACAAGGTGAGTACGTGCTCGACCAGAAACTGGTCGAGGATTTCGCGGTCGACGAAATTCGCACCGAAAATCTGATCAGCGTATACGCAAATGAAGTCAGTCCCTTGTCCCATGTCACCCGGAGTATCGACAAGGCAATGAAGCGCGCTGAAAAGATCGATAGCCGCGCCTTTGCCGACTATCGGTTCAACGATCAGATTCTCGCCTACGAATGGGACCGCCAGCAGTTTCAACGCGATCGGTATGACGAGATTAATTCGCAGCAAACGCAAACCGCCGATGCAAACTGGTTTTTCCTGAAATCAACCCGCGCAACCGCGTCGGCGGTTTTGCTGGTTCATGGATTCCTGTCCGGCCCCGCGGAGATGAAAAGTCTCGGTGAACGACTGCATGCGGCCGGTCATCACGTGCTTGCGGTTCGCCTCAAGGGCCACGGCACCTCGCCCTGGGATCTACGCAATCGCAACTGGCATGATTGGGCCGGGTCGGTGGCGAGAGGCTATGACATTCTCAGGGCGTACAGCAAGTCGATACATATCGTCGGCTTTTCTACTGGCGGTTTACTCGCGTTAAACCACGCGGCCAGTAATCCCGGCAGGAAAATCAGGTCGGTAACCAGTGTTAACGCGCCGGTGCATTTCAAAAACAGGAATATGATTTTCGTACCCCTGGTACACCACGCTAACAGGTTAGTCAGTTGGGTAAGTTCTGAAGGGCTCATGCCCTTCACCCCCAACGAACCTGAAAACCCGGATATCAATTATCAGCACGTGCCTGTCAGGGCACTTTACCAACTACAGCAACTTATCGACCACTTTGCCGCAGATAAAGTTAAGATCGATGCAGATGTCCACATATACCAGGGAGATCGCGATCCCGTCGTGGATCCTGCCAGCGCCCAAACTCTGGATAAATTGATCATCGCCGAGAACAGGACACTGACCATCCTCGACAGCGACATCCATGGCGTCATATATCGCAATATCGATCAGGTTCAGCAGAAAATTTGCGCCAGTATTCTATAATTAGTTTAATGTCTGTCTGAAAATTTAAGGACCAGGGACGCCAGACTCCAGGGAAATGACTCGGTAATGCACCATCCAACTCGTTTTCTCATCTACGGATTTACTATCGTCATCCTGATGATGATAGCCCTCGCATTCATCGCGTTTCACTCGACCAGTGGCAGTAATCGCGAGGTCAACCTCCAGGTCGCCCATCAACTCGAAAAGATAAACCTGATTAATGAGCTGTCGAGCATTATTCACGATCGCACTCGTTTTATGCAATCCATGCTGCTGCACGATGAAAATTTTAACGAGGACGACTCCTGGACAAATTTCAACCGCTTACGCGGCGCCTACATTGAAACTCATGACCGGCTGGTGCCTATGCTGGCGCCACGCGAACGTGAAATCATGGGCGCGATCGATCGACTCGACCGCGATATCAGCGATTTAAATCGACAGGTGTCGGTGCTGTTCCTCAATGGCAGTCGTGACGAAGCCAGCAAGGTACTGCTGCAGGAAGTGTTACCTAAAACAGCACCGTTACTGTCTCACCTGGCTGAACTCACCCAGGCACAGCGTATGGATGTGCAAAAAGCGTTGCTCGTGGCCAGCAGTGATGCCGAGAAAAGCCGCACCCAGATTGCCATTTTTTCGATCATTGCGGTTATCGTCAGCGTAACTGTAACCTTCATTGCGATCTGGTACGGACGCAAGTTATCGGGCCAGTTGCAGGAAATGAATAACTACCTGGAACAGAAGATTCATGAACGCACCGAGTCGTTACTCGACACCCAGAAGGAACTGCTCGAAGACAATAATGAACTGGCGAGAATGGCATTGACGGACAGCTTAACCGGCCTGTCGAACCGCACCCATATGAATCAGATTCTGCGCCAGGAATACGCTCGATTCGAGCGCCACGATCAGCGCTTCGGCATCATCATGCTGGATATCGATCATTTCAAAAATGTTAATGACAGCTTTGGTCACGATGCCGGTGACAAGGTGCTGAAAAAACTCGCGCAGATTATCGCCAGCGCAATTCGCACCAGTGATTTCGTGGCGCGCTGGGGTGGTGAAGAATTCCTCATATGCTGCACTACGATAGAGGAAACCGACTTGCTGCCGATAGCAGAAACCATACGAAAACTTGTTGCAAGTTCCGATTTTGAAAAGGTTAAACAGATAACAACGAGTCTTGGATGTGCCGCCATCGTCAAGGGGGAAAGTATCAGCGACCTGATCAAAAGATCTGATATCGCCCTCTACGAGGCCAAAAACAATGGCCGTAACCAGTCGATAGTCTCCGAATTCACCGATATTTCCCTGCCCTAGCCGTAGCCACCCGGCAGCTTCAAAAACCGGCAGCAGAACCCGGTCGACCGTTCCTCCCGCTAACTAGTCAATGGAATGCAGTTTTACGCTGCGATCGGGGCCACGACTAAACCAGGCGTGATGCACCCTGTCGGTGCCGTGCTCATAAAACAGCTCCAGGCTGTGGGTCACTACCGGGAAAGCGAGTTCGTCCCAGGGTATCTGCTCCCTGGTAAACATGCCGACATCGAGGCTCTCCGGGCCCGCCCAAACTTTCTCGCTGGCAAGTTTGCCATGAAACATCAGGTACACCTGTGATATGTAAGGCATGCTGAAAATCCCGAACAGGCTCAGCGGGCCGGCCTGCGCATTGGCCTCTTCCATCGCTTCGCGCGCTGCAGCCTCGGCCACGGTTTCGTTGTTTTCCATGAATCCCGCCGGTAAAGTCCAGAGTCCGTAGCGTGGTTCGATGGCACGCTTGCACAGCAGAATCCTGTCACCGAGCGTCAGCAGGGCGCCACAGACGTTATTCGGGTTTTGATAGTGCACGTAACCACAGTGATCGCAAACAAAGCGCTCGCGGTTGTCATCTACCGGAATCTTGAGAGTGACGGGTTGTCCGCACTGGCTACAGTAGTTCATTGTTCGACCAATCCGGCTGCAACGAGTAACAATGCTTTAACCCGGCGCATTCCCTGCTCTACATTAGCCAGGATTTCCTGCATGCTGATGATCTTGTCTTCAACACCTGCAGCCCAGTTCACCACCAGTGCCAGGCATGCATAATCTATTTCAAGTTCGCGCGCCAGCACGGTCTCGGGCATCCCGGTCATGCCCACCAGGTTACAGCCATCCTGTCGCATACGGGTTATCTCTGCTGCGGTTTCGAGGCGAGGCCCGTTGGTGCTGCCATAGGTCGCCGAAGCAAGCAGGGGCTGTCCCAGCTGCAGGCCGGCCTCAAGTAAAATACCGCGCAATGTTGCGCTATAGGGCCAGCTGAAATCCACATGTGAAACCTGGTCATCGCCACCATCGAAGAAAGTATGCTCTCGTCCTGAACTGTAATCGATAATCTGGTCCGGCACAGCCAGCGTTAATGGCGGACTATCAGCAGTGATTCCCCCCACCGCATTTACCGCGATAATCCGTGCCACACCGAGCTGCTTCAACGCCCAGATATTGGCCCGGTAATTCACCTGGTGTGGCGGTACTCGATGGCCGGGGCCATGGCGGGGAAGAAACGCCAGCGGAATACCATTCCAGCGACCCAGTAAAATATCGGCTGAGGTATCGCCCCAGGGCGTAGCACGCAGGGCTTGCTCCTCGAGCTCGAAATCGTCACCCAGCGAGTAGAGACCACTTCCACCGATAATAGCGAGCACTAGACGACCTTTTCAGGCAGGGCATAAATACTGGACAAGTTGCGGAAGTGCCCGTTCAAATCCATGCCGACACCGTAGACATAGCAATCTTCACATTCGATCCCGACGAAATCCGGATTGATATCCGCTTTTTTGCGTTGATGAGTTTTGCGAATCAGGAAAACACTGGTGCATTTTCTCGCCCCGTGTTTCAGACAGTAGGATTTGACTTCTTCCAGCGTGTAACCCTGATCAAAAATATCATCCACTATTATCACGTTACGGTCTTTTATTTCGTTTTGCGGGTACGCCTTCCACAACACGTCCTTACCCAGGGTTGCCAGTCGATAGCGGGTCGCATGCACGTAATCCAGGGTCAGCGGAAAGTTCCAGTGACGCAGCAGCTGCCCCGTCAGGTAGAGCCCTCCGTTCATGACGCATAGTACCAGTGGAAAATCAGCCGCGCAGTCGTGTTCGACTTTCTGCGCCAGTTCGGCAATCGATTTTTCAACCGTCTTATCGTCGAACAATAGTTCGGCGCTTTGATGCACTTGCCGGGCTCTGTCTGCGTCCATGTTACGAATTATCTATCGCGATTGCTTCGGCAAAATGAATTGTCGACGTTGGGAATGCTATCTCGGCGTTGTTTGCCTTGACAATCTCGGCGATGCGCAGCATCACGTTCTGTTTGACCTCGTGAAATTTTACCCACTGGGTTGTTTTCGTAAAACAATAGACGAAGAAATCTACCGAGGAATCGGAAAATTCATTGAAATTAACAATCATCGTCTTTTCGGCTTCGATCTCCGGGTGATTTTCAAGCATCGCCACGACATCGGCAACGATTTGATCCATGCTGGTCAGATCGGAGTATCGCAGACCAATGGTTTCATAGATACGTCGATTCGACATGCGCGACGGATTTTCGACGATGACGTTGGTAAACACCGAGTTAGGCACATACATGGGTTGCGACTGGAAATTACGGATCATCGTCATGCGCCAACCGATATGTTCCACGGTTCCCTCGATTTTGCGATCCGGCGAGCGAATCCAGTCGCCGACCGCGAAAGGCCGGTCCAGATAAATAATCAATCCCCCAAAAAAATTGGCCAGCAGATCCTTGGCGGCAAAGCCCACCGCGATACCACCGACACCTCCCATCGCCAGCACCCCGGAAATGCTATAGCCGAGGGTCTGCAGTATGACCAGCCCCGCGGTAATGATAACGGCGAGACGCAGTAACTTGCCGATCGCTTGCGCAGTGGTCTTGTCTATCTGATCGGATCGCCGGGTAAACTCCTCTTCCGCGCCACGGATAATACCGAGTACGAACCAGGTCAGGCAAAGCAGTATGCCCACGTCGCGCACCGAATTCGAATAGGTGAATATGGCGCTTTGCGTCCTGGCATAAATAACATCGGCCGCAATATCGAGGCCCTCCAGCCAGATTACCCAGGTAATCGGGCGCTCCATGGCGTTCAGTACGATATCGTCCCAGCGAGTGCGCGTATCACTCACCCTGGCCGCCACCTTCCTTAGCAGACGCCTGGCGACGAAACCGACCAGCAAGGTTGCCAGGACGATAACGAAAACCTCTACCATCCACGCCAGTTCGGGGTTAGCCCCCGGCAGCCATTTTTGCAAATCAAACATTACTCGAACAGGTCCCCACTTTCTGCCAGACCAAGGCGTTTATTGAAAGCATCCAGTTGCGCACAGGCGTTTTGCCATTTCCGGGTTGCAAACAGGTCCGTCTCCACGGCCTGCCCATGCAAACGGATCATGCGCATCTGTGATGTCGGATTAGAGTATCCCTGCAACGATTCCAGCACCTCGTCGGCACCCTCGGAATTGTTGCAAACCAGCAAGATATCACAGCCAGCCGCGAGTGAGTGTCTGGCACGCTCGGGATAACCGCCAACGGATTCGGCGCCACTCATGCTGAGATCGTCGCTGAAAACTATGCCATCGAACTCGAGCCGCTCGCGCAATACGCTCTCGATCCAGTATCTGGAATAACCCGCGGGGTTTTCATCAACATGATCATAAATAACATGCGCCATCATGATGCCGGCTAAATGGGTCGCAATAACCCGCCGAAACGGCACCAGGTCGAGCATTTCGATTTCGGCGAAGCTGCGTCGATCGAAAGGCATCACATGATGCGAATCGCCCTCCACCGAGCCATGACCAGGAAAGTGCTTACCGACAGCCTCCATGCCCGCGCTGCGCATCCCGCGCACCCAGGCATTAGCCAGGTGAGCGACCTTTTCGGGATCCCGATGGAAGGCACGATCACCAATGACACTGCTTATCGGGTTGGCAATATCGAGTACCGGCGCAAAGCTCAGATCGACTCCGCAGTGGAGTAATTCTGCGGCCATCAACCAGGCGAAGGTCTGGGCGCTCGATAGAGCCTGGTCCGGATCCTGATCATAGAAATCGCCCAGGTGCCCCATTGCCGGCAACGACTGGAAACCGTCGCGAAATCGTTGCACCCTGCCACCTTCCTGGTCAACCGCGACCACCAGTCGGGGATCTCTAAGCGCGTGGATTTCGCGGCACAGACTGGCGAGTTGCTCACGATCCTGGTAATTACGGCTGAACAAAATAACGCCCCCGACCTGCGGATGCATGAGTCGCCGGCGATCATCATCGTCAAGCGCGCAAGCCTTGATGTCGAGCATAACCGGCCCCAGCGTCATCTTAAGCCTGCTCCAGTAAGACCACGGCCGCAACCGCGATTCCCTGCTCACGCCCGATGAATCCGAGCCCCTCGGTGGTGGTCGCCTTGACATTTATGCTCGCGCTCGGGCAGTCGAGATCCTGCGCAAGGTTATCCTTCATCGCCGCAATGTGAGCTGCCATTTTTGGCGCCTGCGCAATAATGGTGAGATCGGCATTACCCAACCGGTAATTGTCGGCATCGACTAGCTGTTTGATTTCGCGCAGGAACTCCCGGCTATCGCGATTTTCATTCCGCGCGTCGTCATCGGCAAACAATTGACCGATATCGCCACGCCCCAGCGCGCCAAGCAGGGCATCGCAAAGCGCGTGGATGAGTACATCGCCATCCGAGTGGGCGACAACAGCCCTGGCGCAGCTGATGTGCACTCCGCCCAGTACGAAACCGTCGCCCTCGGCGAAGGCGTGCACATCATAGCCATGTCCAATCCGGGTGTTACTCATCCACCGTCTGTCTCGTTTTTCTCAAGTCGCCAATTATAACCATCTAGACCGGCAACTACACCCGGCTGAGCGCATGAATATTGAACAGCAGGACGCTGAACAATAACAGGGCGCCCGCCTGGTGCAACGCCCCCAGTAACACGGGGACCTGCATCAGCAGCGTGGCGATGCCGAGCAGCAACTGCACGATCACCATCATACCAACCAGCTTGAAACTGCTTTGCAGCGTAGCTTCGCTGAAACGAGAACGCCCATGGATGTACCAGATAATCAACAGTATCCCTGTGCCTGTGGCCAACCAGCGGTGGCTGAACTGTACCGTTACCATGTTCTCCAGCGGGTTAAGATACCACGGCGACAATGCGCCGATACCCTCGGGTATTAACTGGCCGCCCATCAGCGGGAAGGTATTAAAAATGAGCCCTGCCTTGAGGCCGGCGACGAAACCACCAGAAACTATAGTCACCAGTAACAGGCTAACCAGTCCTAACGAAGCCTTGCGCCAGGCAGCTACACCCGAATCAGCGAGGCGGCGATAATTATTCGCAGTGTCCAGATTGAATATCGTCCACAAGATGAAGCCGTAGATCAGAATCGCGCTCAGCAAGTGTGCGCTCAATCGATACTGACTGACATGTGGATTGCTCACCAGCCCGCTTTTCACCATGTACCAGCCAAGTAGTCCCTGGAGCCCGCCGAGAATAAACATGACAATCAACCTTGGCGTCAAACCAGGCTTTATCATCTTGCGCAGCCAGAAATAAATAAACGGCAACAGAAACACCAGGCCTATCAATCTGCCCAGCATGCGGTGGGAATACTCGAACCAGAAAATCTGTTTGAACCCCTCGAGGGTCATGTCACGGTTAATTTTCTGGAACTCGGGAAACTGCTGGTAAAGCTCGAATTCCTCAAGCCATTGTTCGCTACCCAGCGGGGGTAGCATCCCGGTTGGATGCCAGGTCACCATAGACAGCCCGGACCCGGTAAGACGTGTCACGCCACCGAGAATGACCATCGAGAAAATCAAAACCAGGCAAACTTTTAACCAGCGAGACACCGCGCGGTCGGCATCACTAATGTCATGCATGCTAAAAAGAGTCTCCGCCAGTACTGCCGTGGCAGCAACATTAAGGGTTTAGCGCAACACGCCGAAAGCGTTCGGGGTTGGTCCGACCCGAAGCAAAACGGTCCAGCCGACCATCCATCCGCTCAGCGAGTCTGTTCAGACGATCAGCGATCGGGGGATGAGTGTTCAGCATAACGGTCAGTTCTTCGGCTGTCGGGTTAATACTATCGATAGTCGTTAATACGTCGAGTAGCGCAAACGGATCATAACCCGCCCGTGCCGCCAACACCACGCCGCGCAAATCAGCATCGAGTTCGTCCTCTCGATCCAGACCGGTAGCATAAAGCTGAACCCCGGCATTGACCAGATTTTCCAGCTTGCGGCCCTTTTTTTTGTCATCCGCCGCGAGAACTGTCAAGTCGGTCAAAAATTCACGTCGCATGGATTTTTGCAAAGCGATCAAGTGATGCCTGCGCACCACGTGGGCAACTTCATGCGCCAGAACCCCCGCGAGCTGGGCTTCGTTTTGCAATAGATTGTACAGACCGAGAGTAATAACGACGTATCCACCGGGTGCTGCAAAAGCGTTGATACCGTCAGAATCTATCACCCCGAATGTCCACGGCAGGTCGCTACGTGAAGAGCGTGAAGCAACCCAGTAACCGACATCGTTCACATATTGCTGCAAGGCCGGATCCTCTACCAGGGGCGCCGCACCAAGCAGACCCGATACCAGGTTGCCACCAATCCTGACTTCTTCTTCGACGGGTACATCACTGACAATCTTCTTTAACTTGTTACCCAGATCAACCAGTTCACCGAAATCCAGGGCGGTTGTCGAACCCATGCCGCCGAACCACAGGCCGATCACCAGGATTAATGAGTAACGGCAATTTCTGTTCATTTCTCACTAACCCTGTTGGCGGCAGTACTTTTAGCCTGTTTTTTGTCTGCAGCTAAATGCTTTACATTATTCTCGCTGAGCTGGCCAATCTGACGGAACTCGACCAGTCGCACATTATTGCTCGCATATTGCTGCATCTTTTTTAACTCGTCATAATCCGGCCGGGCGGCGTTGATTTCGGCTTCACTCAATCCCCTTACACCGATTGTCGCGGTACCCGAGCTGGTAGTCGAATTACTGGACCTGAAGAAGCCGCTGGCCTTGCGTGAAAAAGCAGCCAGACCGGCAAGAAATCCACGCGAGTCCGAACCGCTCTCTGCTTCCATGGCAGGGGCAAGACTGGCCTCGCGTATCTGGTAACCGCGCACCCAGCCGACTATCGACTCCTGTTCGAAATAGACTTCTTTCCAGCCACCCTTGCGCTCAAATACGCTGACCCGGCTACCGGCAGCGATTTTCCCTACTGCTTGCGAGGTGCTACTGGAAGCGGAATACACCACTGCTTCACGAACAACGATAGCATCCTGACCAGCCTGCAGGGGCGTGGCCAGAAAAATGAACAGTGCGCATATCTTAAAGTGCAACTTCATAGCAGTTAATTATAGCAATGAATTCAAATATGACCGGGTGCAACCCGCCTGGCGGACAAGCCAGGCAGCGCAGTGCCTGCGCCGTCTACAGCAAACCGGAACCCCGGATTGACAGGGATGGCCTACCTTGCTGATGGACCCCGGGTGTCAACAGGGAAGCGAACGATTACCAGCTCGAGATCCGCGGTTTGCAGACAAGAAGAAAGGTGCTTCGATTTGGTTTTTCCCGGGGCCTGTCCGAACGTTTCGGCACGGCATAAAAAAAGGCGCCTGACGGCGCCTTCCTCGTTCTCACTGCCGTTATATTTTTATTTGGCAGCTATCTCCTCCAGTTCCCTGGCCTCGTTAAATTGACCGGCCAATGCCGCTCGTTCGGCACAACAGCCCCGGGCCACTATTAAAAGCTGGCAGTAGTAGACCACAGGCAAATCCAAGTTGCTACAAAATATTGCACTAATTTCATCACGGCAGATTTCTATATTTAACTGACAGACAAGCTTGATAAGCGGATCTTTCAATGCCCGCCGGTACAGAAATCATCGCCTGGAAACAAGCTATTTATTGCCTGGATTCACCGGGATTAGCTGTTCTAGTGTGTCACCAGACAGTTCGTAGGCCTGGCCGAAACCGCGAATAAACCGGCCGCGGTGCACAGTAATGCGAAACAGGTGAAAGTCTGCCAGGGGCTCGATAAGTTTCATCACATCACCGAAGCGGCGATAAAAATCGTTGATGACAGTTTTGTAATTATCGTCGCTTCGAGCAACGATTCCCGCCTTGCCGAACAGACTGATTCGCTTGCGCGCGAACGCGTTCCCGGCAGCAGTCTCCGCGTCAATAAGTAGCAGGCTAATCGATGGGTTCAGTTTAAGATTCTGCGTGTGACTGGCAAGCTCGCTCAGGAAAACATAACAATAGCCTTCTCGCCAGATACATGGAGCGTAACTTGCCTCGGGGGTTGCCTCGCAACCAACGGTTGCCAGTTGAGCGCTGTCGACCTGGTCGCGCAGGGCCAGGTAGTCCTGGCGTAAACTATCTGTATTGCTCAAGTCTGATCCTCGATACTGTGGACCAGGCTATTTTGTCATGCTATGAAGACATGCGCATCAGGCGAGCACTGGCAGCATCATTCTCGCTGGCCAGATTTATCAATTTAAACTGGTGCTCGTAGTAACGTGCGTAATCGATCATGCGCACCATCGCATCCACCGCATTGACGTTGCTCGACTCAAGCGCCCCGGATGTTACCGATACTGCAGCATCGGCCGGGACATCAGCGCCGTTTCGGGTGCGAAACAATCCATCCTCGCCACGAACCAGCTGACCCTGCGGCGGATTGACCAGGCGAATTCGAGCCACTCCCACCACGGTAGTGGCGGCCTGGCCAGGGGCAACAATACTGATACTGCCGTCGCGACCTATTTCGAGGCTGTCAAATTGCGGAATCGTAATCGGCCCACCGTCATCCAGTACGATCTGATTTGCGCCATTGAGCAACAGTCCGGAGGAATCTATCCTCAAATCGCCGCGTCGGGTATAGCCGACACTGCCGTCGGCGGCCTGCACCGCAAACCAGCCGTCGCCGTTGATGGCAAGATCAAGGTCGCGTCCGGTCGTGGCGATGGCACCCGGGGTAAAATTGGCGCCGGCAGGCTCGTCGGTGACGTAAACGCGATCCGAGTAACCCGGACCATAAACCAGGTTCGCCTCGAAATGGTCGAGGTTGGCCTTGAAACCGGTGGTACTGATATTGGCGAGATTATTGGCGTTATTCTGCTGCGCAAGCATCGCTTGCGCAGCTCCGTTCATCGCCAGGTAAAGATACTTATCCATTTGCAGCTAAACCTTCAATCCTTACCGAATCTGGATCACGGTATCGGTAATCGAGTTCGATGTTTCAATCGAACGCGCGTTGGCCTGGAAGTTCCGCTGCGCGGTAATCAGGTTCACCAGTTGCTGGGTCAGATCGACATTGGAAGTTTCCAGCGCTCCTGATTGAATCAGGCCAAAACGTCCGGTTCCTGCCGCGCCGGTAATCACCGTGCCCGAATCAATGGATTCCTGCCATGCGGATCCACCGACAGAGCGCAGACCTTGCGGGTTGACGAAATCAGCCATAGCGACCTGCCCCATCGGGACCGAAATACCGTTACTGTAAGCCGCGCGCAACAGGCCGTCTTCAGAGATATCGAGCCCGGTCAGCCGGCCTGTAGAATACCCATTGGGATCAAGCGTGCTCACCGAAAATGCCGTCGAAAACTGGGTTGTATTGTTGTTGGCAAAATCATGTAAGGTGGTTAGTGGATTAGCGCCGTTGGTCAACACCATTCCCGTATTCTGCAACACGGCCGGGGTGCTGCTGTTATAGCTGCCATCGGGGTTGAAGTTCATAATTCCAACGTCCTGGGTATCTGTCCCGGCGCCATTGGGATGGGTAACCGAGGTACCGCCGTTAAGATCGACCGCGGCGCCATCAAGATAAGTCGCTACGATCCACTGGTTGGGGTCATTGGCAGCATTGGTAGCCGATCCCGGCAAGTCATGTATGAAGTAGTAGGACATGACATGCGAGGCACCGAGTGAGTCATACACCGTGGTCGAAGTCGAATGCGAATAGGTGTTGCTTGCAGTCGGGTCGAACAGGACAGGGTCGCTCGCGATTGCCGAGGCATCCAGATTCACGCCGACTTCAACTTCGGTTGTCGCCTGTGGGGCACCGGTGGTTGCCGGCAACTGAATCGGCACCGTGGTGTTGAGGCTGGTCGAGGTGACATTTCCATTCGCGTCTACCGGAAAAGCCTGCAGGTACTCGCCCTGGCTATTGGTAATGGTGCCGCTACTGTCAACACCGAACTGGCCGGCGCGCGTATAAGAGATATCACTGCCGGTCAGGCTCTTGTTGGTAATAAAGAAACCCTGCCCGCTGATTGCCATATCGAGGCTGGCATCGGTGAATTTCAGGTTGCCCTGATCGAATTCCTGACTCACGCTCAACACCTGTACCCCGCTGCCAACCTGGTTAGGGGTATTGCCAAAAGGTGATATTTCATAGAGGTCGCCGAATTCGGTGCGCGAACTCTTGAACCCGGTGGTAGCGACGTTAGCGATGTTGTTGCTGGTAACGCTAAGATCGACGGTTGCGGCCTGTAGTCCGCTAAGTGCTGTGTTAAATGACATTGTTTTCTCCTGCCTTGTTACATTATTTTCCGAACCTGGCTCATGTCGATATCGCCGAGGCCAGATACGCTAAGCGTAAGATCCTGACCACCGACGCCGAGCGTTACACTCTCGACATCAACCACCGTATACATCTGTCCCGCGCTGACCTCGTTGCCGCGGCGAACTTCGGCAGCAACCCGGTATTCACCAGCCGGCAGTGGATTGCCGCGGGCATCCATACCATTCCATTCAAAATCTATCAGCCCCGCCTGCTGCGCACCGAGATCCTGTCGATTGACAATCTGGCCGGCCTGATTTTCGATCGAAATCGTCACCTTGCTTGCAGACTGGACGAGTTCCACCGAACCTTGCAGCGATTCACCGCCGGCCAGGTAACCGTTTGATGAAGGCACCATCACGCGGCGCCCGACCAGGGTAGATGCCTGCAACGCCTGGTTCGACTGAAACGATTCACTCAAACTGCTGAACGTGTTGTTTAACTCGCTGATCCCGCTTACCGTGCCGAACTGGGCCATCTGCCCGAGAAAGTCGCCGTTTTCCATTGGTTTAAGTGGATCCTGGTAGGTCAGTTGCGCGGTCATCAGTTCCAGGAACTCGGTCTGGCCGAGTTCGTCGTTTTCCTTGGTCCTGGTCTCGGTCGGCGGATTCAGGCCCAGCTGGGTGTATATATTGTTGGTATCTATATCAGCCATCTTCAGTCTCCGTTAACTGCCCAACGACAATACGCGTAGCAACAGATCGCGTGACGTCGTCATCACTTCTACATTATTCTGGAAGGCGCGCGAGGCCGAGATCATGTTCGCCATCTCTTCGACCGGATTGACATTACTGCTGAACACGTAACCGTCTGCATTGGCAAGCGTATGCCCCGGGTCGTAACGACGCACGACCTCCGCATCGCTCTCGACGATTTCGAGCATTCGCACACCGACTTCACCCGGTCTGGTGTAATCACCCATCAATGCCTGGAACACCGGTTGACGGGAACGATATGCATCTACCTCGTTGCTGGCAGTAGTCTCCACGTTGGCCAGATTACTGGCGGTAGTGTTCAATCTGACGGACTGAGCGCTCATCGCGCTACCCGAAATCTCAAAGTTGGCAAATAATCCCATGTTTATTCTCCTTTCAGGGCTTTCATCAAACCCTGGACCTTTCTATTGAGGAAGGTAAAACTTGTTTGGAACATCAGTGCATTTTCAGAAAAACTGGTCTGCTCAACATGTGAATCGACAGTGTTTCCATCCAGTGAGGCATGTAGCGGATTGCGATACATTAACGCCGGCTGCAGTTGCCCGGGTTGTGGTGCAATGTGATTTCGATGGGTACTGGCGAGAACAATCCTGTCAGGCTGCTGCTCACCCGCTTTACGCAACATGTCGGCGAACTCGATGTCACGCGCCTTGTAATTCGGAGTATCGGCATTGGCTATGTTGGCAGCCAGAATTGATGAGCGTCTGCCGCGTAGCAAGAGTGCGTCATCGTGTATTGAAAAGGCTCTTTCGAAACTGATTGGCATGGCATTAACCGTAAATCAACAATACGGAAATCAATGCATGGTCGATGCCACCATACTATTATTTTTTAATATCAATGACTTAAGGTAAAAGTTCGCGTCAGAAAGCGGCAAGGCGGCAAGCGGAAGCGGCAACAATGCCGCTTGTTAATTACCAATCAATAGCTCGGTAAACTCATTATACGAGCAGACCGGGACATTGCCTGATCTGCCGCACGGTGCTGATTGTGTGCGGCAGCCAGGTAAGTTGCTTACTTGCGGGCCGATTACCGTTGCGCTGACTGGCATATTACCTGCTTCACAAAATAGTGCGGCAAAATTGTTACCGCTTTAAGTCCCGCCCGGGCGGGTTGTTGGCCTGAAAATTGCTAGTATTTCCTACCATGAGGATACAAATGATATTGACCCACTTAATAAGTTTCAGCCGGAGTAGCGCGGTCACTGCCTGCTTGATGCTGATGATTTCATTGCCCTCACAGGCAACAGAGTTCTACAGCCTGGCGTCGATTCGCATGCAAATCGAGTCCTTTATCATGAACTACCCTTACGCAAGCCCTTACCCACCTCGGTTTCAACTCGGCAAGCTGGATTCCAGATTACGTCTCAAAGCCTGCGCGGAGCCACTTTCGATCGAATTTGCACGGCGCAACATGGTGAGTGGAAATACGGCGGTCCTGGTGCGATGCCCACAGGAATCAGCCTGGAAAATCCATTTGCCCGTGACTATCGATGTTTTTGACGACGTCCTCGTCGCTGCGAAACCATTGCTAAAAGGTCAATTTATTGACACAGATGCGGTCCGTTTCCAGAAACAAAACATCGCCAGGCTGAAAAACGGCTACTATTCGAGGGACAGTAACCTGGAGCAGTTGGAGTCACGGCGGAACCTGGCGCAGGGCACTGTCTTGACCCCGGCCAATTTAAGCCCCCGTTTACTGGTGCACTCGGGACAACAGGTCACTCTGGTGCTGGATTACAACGGTATGCAGATCAGATCGACTGATGAAGCGCTGCGCTCAGCCAGCCTCGGCGAGGTGGTCAGGGTTCGTAACAGCCAGTCGCTTAAAATTGTCGAAGGGGTTGTCTCGGGGGAAGCACAGGTCAGGGTAAATCTCTAATGAATTCTTTTATGCTTTTAGATGTAAACTATTTTACCATGCTGCCGATAAGGTATATGGGTTATCTCAAAGGAAACCAGCAATGACTGACGCGATTAATGCACAAAACCGTCCGCGAACTACCGGAGTATCCGCTGATACCAGGGCCGGCTCTACCGCGAAAACAAACCAAACTGGCGAACAGGGGAAGCCTGCTGCCGGCAGTAGCGACGAAGCAAGTATCGTCGAGCTTAGCAGCGCCAGGCTGCTTGATGAACTGAGTGAGCAAATCAAGAATCTTCCCGAGGTTAACGAGGCTCGTGTCGACGCGGTCAAGCAGGCATTGGGGAACGGCGAGTATCAACCCGATGCCGAGGTGATTGCACGCAAGTACAGTGAAATCGAGAAGCTACTGCCATGAATAGCAGCCAATGCCGCGAGCAACTAACAGCGTTACTGGAGGCCCATATTGCGCGCATCTCCAGCGCTAACGATTTCCTGCTTGCGATCAAGAATGCAATTGCTGCCAACCAGCTGGAGAATCTGCAGCAGTCACTAGCCAACCCCGAACTCGCGCTTGACCAGATCGAACAACTCGAGCAACAGCGGCATCAGCTCCTGTCAACTTACGGATTCAGCGAAAACAGCGATGGCTTCGAAAAATGTGTAGCCTGGTGTGATAACGAGCAGGGACAGGTTTCCAGGCTTTATCAACAGTTGATTCAGGGACTGCTGCAACTGCAACATTCGATTCAGCTCAATAACCTGCTTATTGCCAGAGGCCAGGATCGCATACGACGTTCCCTCGGGGTTTTGACCGGGCTTGGTGCGATGGGCAACTGCAAGACCTATAGCAGCAATGGCAAAACACTCAGTCCCGCCAGTCAGTGCGACATCGCCATCGCCTGATATCGCTTGTTAACCACTATTTGTGCTATCTGACGCAGGCAAAAAAAACCCCATCACTAAAATGGGGCCAACACACAAAGAAATAATCCAGCTTCAGATTTTAACCACCTCCCCCGGCAGGAACTGGGAGCTGGATCTCAAAACCCGGTCAGATTAACGGGAATTATCACTGACCAGCCAAAATCTCAATGAATCACTTGATCGCTTTGCTGACCTGTGGACCCGGCAACAATAAATATCGCCTCAGGTTAGAAAACCCCGGCAGTACCGTTATAATGTGTGCACCAGCCCGGACGCATTCCTGATGAATAAAGATCTAGCCCTGCTCCAGCCTTATCCGTTTGAAAAACTGGCCCAGCTCAAACTGGGTTCGCAGCCGCCGGGACATCTCGATCACATCGCCCTGTCAATCGGCGAGCCTCAGCATCCGGCGCCGCATTTCGTCGTGGAAAACCTGATCCGGCATTTGCACCAGTTATCGAACTACCCCAGCACGCGCGGTAGTGACGAATTGCGCACAGCTATAGCGGTCTGGCTGTCGGCCCGCTTCGGCATTACAGCAAACCTGGTCGACCCTGGAGTTAACCTGCTACCGGTGAGCGGAACGCGTGAAGCCCTGTTTGCGATCGCGCAATGCGTAGTCGACCGCAACGCGGCGAATCCACTGGTGTTCATGCCCAACCCTTTCTACCAGATCTACGAAGGCGCCGCGGTACTGGCCGGAGCCTCCCCTGCTTACCTCGATTGCCTGCCGGCAAACGATTTCCTGCCGGATCTCGGCCAGGTCGAGGAAAAGCAATGGGCAGACTGCCAGATGATTTATATTTGCAACCCGGGTAATCCCACCGGGGCGGTGATGTCGACGCGGTATCTGCAGCAACTGATCGAGCTTGCTCATCGATATGACTTCGTTATCGCCAGCGATGAGTGTTACTCGGAGATTTTTTTCGATGAAGGCAACCCTCCTCCGGGACTGCTGGGTGTAGCCGCCGCCATGGGCAATGATGACTTCAGCCATTGCCTCGTATTTCACAGCCTGTCGAAACGCTCCAATTTACCCGGGCTGCGTTCCGGATTCGTCGCCGGTGATGCGCGAATAGTGGAAAAATTCCTGCTCTATCGGACTTATCACGGCTGCGCCCTGCCGCCTGCGACGCAGACCGCAAGTGCCGCGGCCTGGTCGGACGAAGCCCACGTGGTCGAGAATCGTGCGCTTTATCGACAAAAATTTGAGCGGGTTTTGGCCCTGCTTTCTGATACACTCGCGCCGCAGAAACCGCAGGCAGGTTTTTACCTGTGGGCGAGAACCCCGATTTCGGATACCGAATTTGCACGGCGGCTTTACGCTGAACAAAATGTAACCGTGCTGCCAGGGCAATTCCTCGCGCGCGATCACGGTAACGGCAATCCGGGCGAGAACCGGGTGCGCATGGCGTTGGTGGCTCCACTGGATGAATGTGTCGACGCGGCCGCACGAATCAACTCTTTGTTAGCAGTTCTTTAGGAGATACGACATGGCTGAACTTCAGCAAATTATCGAACAGGCATTCGAAAATCGCGCTGAAATAACCCCCGACAACGTCACCGCCGAAACCAGGGAAGCGGTACTCGCGGCGATTGAACTGCTCGACTCGGGGCAGCAACGCGTAGCCGAACCGGTTAGTGATGGCTGGCAGGTTAACGAGTGGCTGAAAAAGGCTGTGTTGCTATCCTTCCGCATCCGCGAGAACCAGGTCATGCCGGGTGGCTTTACCCAGTACTACGACAAGGTGGACTCGAAGTTCGACGGCTGTAGCGCCGCACAGCACGCCGCCAGCGGTGTGCGCGTGGTTCCACCCGCGGTGGCGCGCAAAGGTTCATATGTCGCGCCCGGTGTTGTCATGATGCCTTCGTATGTCAATATCGGCGCCTACGTGGACAGCGGCACCATGGTCGATACCTGGGCAACCGTTGGCTCCTGTGCGCAAATTGGCAAGAATGTGCATCTATCCGGTGGCGTGGGTATTGGCGGGGTACTCGAACCGCTGCAGGCCTCACCGACAATAATCGAGGACAATTGCTTCATCGGTGCCCGCTCAGAAGTCGTTGAGGGCGTTATCGTCGAAAAGAACTCGGTTATTTCGATGGGCGTCTATATTGGTCAAAGTACCAAGATTTACAACCGTGAAACCGACACGGTGAGCTACGGGCGAATCCCCCAGGGATCGGTGGTGGTAGCCGGCAACCTGCCGTCCGCGGATGGCAGGTATAGTCTCTATTGCGCGGTAATCGTCAAACAGGTCGATGAAAAAACGCGGGCCAAGGTTGGCATCAACGAACTGATACGTAACATCTAACCTGCATATTGCATGAAGGCGAGCACCGAGTGTCGTGAGAAATTGATTTAATGAGGGATAGTAAGGATTTAATATGAATACTATTGATCACATTATGCGCCTGAACGAACACCAGGGGAAATCTGGTTTCGTTCCCTTCATGCAGTATGCAGGCTAGCTGTCCGATGGCACTCCCGGTAACACTCTACGGCATATCCAGCTGTGATACGATCAGAAAAGCCAAAGCCTGGTTGAAAAACCAGCAGATCGAGTTCGAGTTCCACGATTATCGCAAGCAGGGACTGGAGCAGAAACTGCTGCAGTCGATGATCTCTGAGCTGGGATGGGAGGCGATGCTCAATCGCCGCGGCACCACCTGGAGAGCTCTGCCCGACAAACTTAAACAACAGATTGACGAGGCATCGGCAATGCGCGTAATGCTGGATAACCCGGCGATCATCAAACGCCCGATACTCGCCAGGGGCGATCAGCTCCATCTGGGATTCAGTGATCGGCAATACCAGGAGATATTTAGCTAAACCATGACCTCGGCAACCCTGCAACTGGCAACCGACCTGATAGCCAGACCTTCAATCACCCCGGACGATGCCGGCTGCCAGGCAATGCTGATCGAGCGGCTAACCGCGATCGGCTTCGAATGCGAGACCATGGTTTTCGACGACGTAACCAATCTGTGGGCGCGCCGCGGGCGCGCCGCACCGGTGCTGGCATTTGCCGGACATACCGACGTTGTACCTCCCGGCCCACTGGAACAGTGGCATAGCGACCCGTTCGTCCCGGAAATTCGGGACGGCAATCTGTTTGGACGAGGCGCCGCGGACATGAAATCGAGTATCGCCGCGATGGTTACGGCCTGTGAAAGATTTGTCGCGCAGCACGCACAGCATCAGGGCTCTATTGCACTGTTGATCACCAGTGACGAGGAAGGCATTGCTACCAACGGTACGGTCAAGGTAATCGAGGTGCTCGAGGCGCGCGGAGAGAAAATTGACTGGGCCCTGATCGGCGAACCTTCCAGCCTGGCCCATGTGGGTGACGTTGTAAAAAATGGCAGGCGCGGTTCGATCGGCGCAAAGCTGATAATTAACGGAGTGCAAGGACATGTTGCCTACCCGCACAAGGTGGATAACCCGATCCATCGGGCAATGCCGGCATTACACGACCTGGCGCGACACGAATGGGACCCGGGAAACAGCTTTTTCCCACCGACCAGCCTGCAGATTTCAAACATCAATTCCGGCACCGGCGCCCATAACGTGGTCCCCGCACACGCCGAGGTCTGGTTTAACCTGCGTTACTCAACCGAGATCGACGCAAAACAAATTATCGAAACCACCCGGGTGATTCTCGACAAACACGAACTCGACTATGACATTAACTGGTCGGTTTCGGGTTATCCTTTCCTGACCCCGGAAGGAGAGCTGGTGGAAGCGGCCAGGCAGGCTATTAAACAGCATACCGGCCATGCTCCCGCACTCGAAACCACCGGTGGTACGTCAGATGGTCGCTTCATCGCACCAACCGGCGCCCAGGTACTCGAACTGGGACCAGTCAACGAGACAATTCACAAGCTCAATGAACATGTGAATGTCAAAGAGCTCGATCTGTTGTCCGACATCTACCATAGTATTCTCGAAAATCTGCTGTCTTGACGCAGCTAACCGGACGCTTCGCACCCTCTCCGTCAGGACCCCTTCATTTCGGATCGCTGGTCGCCGCAGTGGCGAGCTACTGCGAGGCTAAATCACGTCACGGACTATGGTTGTTGCGTATCGAGGATGTCGACACGCCACGGGTCGTTGCCGGCGCCAGCGAACAGATTCTGCGCGATCTGGAGGCTTTTGGCTTTGCCTGGGATGGCGCGGTGTTGTATCAAAGCGATCAGTTCGAGCATTACCAGTTCTATCTCGATCAATTGCTGGCGCAGGGTGATTGCTATGCCTGCGAATGCAGCCGCAGAAGCCTGCGCGAACATGGTGTACGCACCGGTCCACTGGGGCAGATTTACCCCGGCCTGTGCCGTCTGAAGCAGTTACCAGTCGCTAATCACTCGCTTCGACTCAACACCGAAAAAGCGTCATCGATTGGTTTTTCAGATCGGGTTTATGGCGAGTTTGCATTAAACCTGCCCGAATCGGTGGGCGATTTTGTGCTCAAGCGGGTAGACAACGTTTTTGCCTACCATCTCGCCGTAGTTGTCGACGACCAGCTGCAGGGTGTCAACCAGGTAGTACGTGGCGCTGATTTACTGGAAAATACCTGCCTGCATCTTTACCTGCAGCAAAAACTATCATTTGCGACACCCGAATACATGCACATCCCGCTGGTCAACAACGCGCTGGGGGTGAAGCTCAGTAAACAGACCGGGGCTACAGCCTTAGATCACCGGCATGCATCGAGGCAGCTGGCTGCCGCGTTACGTCATCTGGGACAGACACCGCCAGCAGAACTAGGCAACCACGACCCGGCCGAAATCCTGCGTTGGGCAGTCGACAACTGGAATCATGCGTTAATTCCAGTGCCGCCGAGAACAGCCGCGGAAGGTATCCAGGATTAACCAGTTTGCGCTAAACTACGTGATTCCGGAGTCAAAGCAAACAAAGGTCAATAAAATGCTTAAAACCGCAGGTGATTTGATCAGCGAAGCCCAGCAGCATATAGAGTGCGTGGATGTCGCAACAGCCAAGAAAATCTACGACGAAAACCCTGATGCGGTCATTGTCGATGTGCGTGAATCCCACAGCTCGAATGAGTCCAAGTTAACCAACTCGGTCAATATTTCGCGCGGGTTACTGGAAATGCAGGTGCACAAGGAATGCCCCGCGGCTACAACGGTGATACTGACCCATTGTGGCGGCGGCGGGCGCGCATCGCTCGCGGCCTACTCGCTTAAACAGCTCGGCTATTCAGAGGTATACGCGATAACTGCACCCTTTGATGAAATCAAAAAAGTATTCGGTTAGCGCTTATTTGACCTGGTCGATGATCAGGTTGATCTGTGCTGGTGGATTTTTACTGTCTACCGCTTCGCGTTCGGTATAGAAATCACCGCTTTGTGCCACCGGGTTACCGCTGCTCGACACGCGTGCGCCAACGATAACCTGGTCAAATGATGACAGCTTCATCGTTGGCATCATCGCGTCATTGTCACTTAGCGTCAAAGATACCGGCAAATCACTCAGCTGCAGCTTTCGCACCGCTAACGGCATCGGCGGACCCTGCATTGCCTTGGCGTAAATAAACACTGCCGTATCCGGACTGGCCCTGGCCTTGAGTTCGGCACTGATATCGACGACCAGCTTTATGCCGGCTGCATTGTCGGCGGCGGCCGTTTTGGCCAGTTGCGGATCGCGCTCTTCGAGCGTCGCCAGCAAACCCCGCACTTCGCGCGAGGAAGCCTGATTGTCTGCGATCAGGGGTAGCAGCAAGCTCCAGTTGCGGTGCGCTGCCTTGTAATCCTGGCGCTGTTCGGCGGCCATACCGGCAAGCCAGAGACCGTTTGGAAAGCGTGGTGCGAGCTCCAGGCCACGCTGCACCAATGCTTCAGGCTCACCCAGCAGATTGCCATTGTTTTGCATCGCCAGCGCATCGGCGAGCGCAAACATGATACCGGGCTCATCGACAAGCAGATCATTACTGCGTTGAAATGCTGTAACTGCCTGATCGTACTGCTGCCTGGCCATCATCGTTCTGCCGAGCATAAACCATCCCTCCGCATCCTCCGGATTGTCCTGCAGTCGCTGCTTGATCGCGGCCGTCATTTCTTCCAGGCTCATCTGCGGGGCCGCGGCAGTTTGTTGGCGGGGTGCGGCAAGTGCCAGTTGCGGATTCTCTACCACCCGGTATTCACCATAGACCAGGTAAAGCGAAACACTGGCTACGGGTATTGCCAGCAACACCACAATCGCCATCCACTTGCCACGTGTTTTTTCACTGTCCGCCGCGCTGCGATCGAGTTCCAGTGCCAGCGAAGTCTGCAGGTCAAGGTAAGCACTGTCATAAGTCGCCTGATCAATCTCGGCACCCTTAAGCTGGGTTTCAAGTTGCTGCTTTTTCTCGCGCGCGATTTGAATATTCTGCTGCTGGCGTTGATCGCTTTGCTGCGCCCGCACAGTCCGCATCAGTGGAATTAATAAAATCGCAAGCGCAAGCGCAAGCAGCAAAATGACGGCTATCCAGAAACTCATTTACGTGACTCGTTATCTTCCAGCAGCTGTTTTGCTTCGGCCATTGCACCGGCATCGACTTCAACTGGTTTATCGGCAGCGCGCAGGCGGCGCACAACCAGGTAAAGCACGAGCACTAAAAGCAGAAAAGGTCCCAGCCACAACAAATAGGTGCTGGTTTTAAATTGTGGACGGTAGAGAACAAAGTCGCCGTAACGTGCAACCATAAAGTCGACTACTTCCTGCTGCGACTTTCCCTGCTGCAACATCTGGTAGGTTTCGCGGCGCAGATCACGCGCCAGATCGGCATCGGACCCGGAAAGGTTCTGATTCTGACATACCAGGCAGCGCAGTTCATCGATGAGCTGGTTATAGTCCGCCTCCATTTCAGGTGAATCGAACTGGTAGGCCTCGATAGCAGCCTGCAGCGGCGCGATCCAGAGGCTAAAAACAACCAGCAAAACCAGGCGCTTCAACTCTTCAGCTCCTTGAGCATAGGCAGGATTGTCTGCTCCAGCGACTCGTGCGTTACCGGGCCTATATGTTTGTACTTGATCATGCCATCGGCGCCGATGACGAAGGTTTCCGGCACGCCGTAAACTCCCCAGTCAATACCGACGCGCCCGTCACGATCTATCACGCTGGTGGCATAGGGATTACCAAACTGCTCCAGCCAGCGGGTCGCATCGGCGGGCTCATCCTTGTAGTTGAGTCCCACCACGGTAACCAGTTTCCTATTCGCCAGTTCGGTAATGACCTCGTGCTCCGCGCGGCAGGATACGCACCATGAAGCCCATACATTTAACACCCAGACCTGCCCCGACATATCCTTCGTGGAAAGCTGCCGCGACGGCGTTTCCAGCATCGATAAAGTGAATTCAGGCGCCGGTTTGTCGATCAGCGGTGACGGGACTTTCTTCGGGTCCAGGCGCAAGCCGTAGCCTAGCAATCCGACCATCAGCACAAACACAACCAGCGGCAGCGCAAAACGAATCATGACAGCTGTTCAGCCCCCGCGTTACCGGTACTGGTGCTGCGCGCCAGGCGGCGGTAACGCCTGTCGCTGGCCGCGAACAGTCCACCCAGCGCCATGATGATCGCACCAAGCCAGATCCAACGGATAAACGGCTTGTAGTAAATGCGCACCGCCCAGGCACCCTCCTGATTGAGTGGCTCACCCAGGGCAATAAACAGGTCGCGCGTAAATCCGGCGTCGATTGCGGCTTCGGTCATGGGCATGGTTTGCACCAGGTAAATCCGTTTCTCGGGAAACAGGTCGACCTGGAAGTCGCCGCTTTCAGAACGTACCGTGAAGCCACCGCGGGTAGCTACATAGTTGTCGACATTGAAATCGCGAACGCCATGAAAGGTGAACTCGTACCCGGCCACCTTGTAGACGTCACCCGGAGCCATGCGCAAATCTTTTTCCTGGTTGTACAGGCTGGTCAGGGTAACCCCGACGATAAAAACCGCAATCCCGAGATGTCCCAGCAACATGCCGTAAAAACCAGCGGGGGTTGAGCGCAGTGTTGAAAGCAGCGACCGGTGATGAAAGCGCTCATAGATCGCTATGCCGGCAGTAAACGCAATCCACAGCGCCATGGCTATGCCGAGGTAGGCCGTCCACACCCAGTGCGGTAATGCCAGGCTGAGCAACAATGCCAGCACCAGCACCACCAGGGCAGGAATCTTCAGTTTGGCGCCGAGGCGCTCCAGGCTGTCGCTTTTCCAGCGAATCAGCATACCGATGCCGATCAACACGCCCAGCGGTGCCGTCAGGGTTAAAAACATCAGGTTGAAATACGGCGGTCCCACCGAGATCTTGCCACCCATCGCATCGATCGCGATCGGATAAAGAGTGCCCAGTAAAATCGCGCTGGTTGCGACCGCGAGGAAAATATTGTTCGCCAGCAAGGCACTGTCGCGCGACAGCAGCCGGGTCTGCACCGCACTCCTGAGTAACGGCGCCCGCCACGCGAATAGCGTCAATGAGCCGCCTACCACGAACACCAGGAAACCCAAAATGAAAACTCCCCGTTCCGGGTCGGTGGCAAAAGCATGCACCGAGGTCAGCACGCCGGAGCGCACCAGGAAAGTCCCGAGCAGACTCAGCGCGAAGGCAGAAATTGCCAGTAAGGCGGTCCAGGCCTTAAAGCTGCCACGTTTTTCGGTAATCGCGAGTGAATGCATCAACGCCGTGCCGACCAGCCACGGCATAAACGACGCGTTTTCTACCGGATCCCAGAACCACCAGCCGCCCCAGCCCAGTTCGTAGTAGGCCCACCAGCTGCCCAGCGCGATACCCAGGGTAAGGAACAGCCATGCCACGTTGGTCCAGGGTCTCGACCAGCGCGCCCATGCCGAGTCGACCTGCCCCGAAATCAACGCCGCAATAGAAAATGCAAACGCCACCGAAAATCCGACGTATCCCAGGTAAAGCATCGGTGGATGAATCGCCAGCCCGATATCCTGCAACAGCGGATTCAAATCACCGCCCTGGGCGGCCGCGGGCAGCAAACGCTCGAACGGATTCGATGTGATGATGATAAACAACAAAAAACCGCAGCTTATCAGGCCGAGAATTGCCAGTACGCGGGCGCGCATCGCGCGCGGTACATTTGGCGTGAACAGGGCCACCGCTCCGGTCCACAACGAGAGCACCAGCGACCAGAGTAACAGCGATCCCTCGTGTGCTCCCCAGACACCGGAAATCTGGTAAATCAGGGGTAACTGGCTATTCGAATTCCTGGCGACATATAAAACCGAAAAATCGTTGCTCAAAAAAGCCCAGGTAAGACAGGCATAGGCGATCGCGACAAACAGTAACTGGGCCAGTGCGGCCGGCACGGCAAGCACGATCCAGCGCTGTACGCCCAAACCGGCTCCGGCGAGCGGTACCACAGCCTGGGTAAACGCAATGCACAGCGCGACGATTAATGCAAACTGCCCAATTTCCGGAATCATTACTGGTCGTCCTTTTGCTCGTGCATGCCGGCAAGTTCGGGGGGCATGTAGTTTTCATCATGCTTGGCCAGCACTTCTTCGGCGACAAATTCTCCCGACCCGTCGAGCTTGCCATTGGCGATGATGCCCTGCCCCTCACGAAACAGGTCAGGCAGTATGCCGGCAAAACGCACCGTGACGCTTTGCTCGTTATCGGTTAAATCGAATTTCACGGTCAAGCCGTCTCCCGGACGCGCAACGCTGCCCTCGACGACCATGCCGCCGATGCGAAACAGCTTGTTGGCCGGTGCCTTACCTGAATTCACCTCGGTCGGGGTGAAAAAGAACATGATGTTCTGATCCAGTGATTTAAGCGCAAGGCCGACGCCAAGCGCAACACCGCAGACCATCAACATTATCAAACCAAGTCTTTTCTTTCTTGCAGGAGTCATTTCTTATCCACCTTGCGGCGCCGTTTTAACTGGCGCAATGCCTTCTCATGTTGCTTGCGCGGAAGATACCAGTTTAGCCATAAAACCAGGGCAGTCAGCGCGTAACTCGGCCATACGAATACGGCATAGCCACCCATTTGGAAAAATTCTGCCACTTAAAGTTCCTCAACCCATTTGCTGTTGCGCTCACGCTGCAGCAGTTCAACGCGACACTTCTGGAACAATGCCAGCACGTAATAAACCTGGAACGCCAACGCCATCAGCAGCAACGGAATCAACATGCTCCAGTGAATCGAGGGTTTATCGAACTTGGTAACCGTCGCGCCCTGGTGCAGGGAATGCCACCACTCCACCGAGTAATGAATAATAGGAATATTCACCACGCCGACCAACGCCAGGATAGCAACCGCCCTGGATGCGACGCGCTTGTCTTCAATCGCATTATGCAGGCCGATAATGCCGAGGTATAAAAACAGCAGGATTAACTCCGAGGTCAGACGTGCGTCCCAGACCCAGTAGGTCCCCCACATGGGTTTACCCCAGAGCGAGCCGGTTACCAGCGCCAGAAAGGTAAAACTGGCACCGATCGGGGCGCTACTGATTAACACCACCTCGGCAAGTTTCATCCGCCAGACGATAATAACCGCACCACAAAAGGCCATCACCACGTAGATGAACAATGACATCCAGGCAGCCGGCACATGCACGAAAATGATACGGTAGCTTTCACCCTGCTGATAATCCGGCGGTGCTTCGATCAGACCGCCATAGAGCCCGGCCAGCAACAGCATCAGGAATATCCACGACAGCCACGGGATCCATTTACCGGCAATGCGGTAAAAGTGCGGGGGCGAACCTAACTTATGAAACCAGAGAAACATTTTCACCTGTTCAACTTACTGACATTCGTAACGCTGCCGCTGTGGCCCATGGCGACAGTGATATCGACAGAAACAGGAAAGCCAGCAACATGTAGATCTGTGCAGACACCTCGAATCCCATCGCGGCATTTTCGGTTGCGCTGGCCGCGAAAATCAACACTGGGACATACAGGGGCAACACCAAAAGCGACAGGATTATACCACCTTTTCGCAATCCCACAGTCAATGCGACACCAATTGCGCCAATCAGGCTCAAGATTGGGGTTCCAATCAAAATAGTCAATAGCAGCGTCGGTTGCGCGGCCGCCGGCATCCCCAGCATTTCCGCCAGTAATGGCGCGACGAGCAATAAGGGTAACCCGGTAACCAGCCAGTGCGCGCTCACTTTGGCGAGCACCAGCACAGCGACCGGATGCGCGCTGAGCAAGATCTGTTCGAGCGAACCGTCATCAAAATCTGAACGAAAAATACTGTCCAGCGACAACATGGCCGCGAGTAACGCAGCGACCCATATAATCCCCGGCGCGATGCGTGCCAGCAGCTCCGGTAACGCACCAAGTGCGAGCGGAAACAGCGTGATAACCAGCACAAAGAATAACAGCGGCATTGCATACTCGGCGCGATTGCGCAGCGCCAGCAGCAAGTCCCGCCTGAGCAGGAAAACAAATGCCTGGGTCAGGGATAAACGTCGACTCATGATTGCCTTCCCAGCTGCAGGTGCTGCACGGATAACGTGGGTAGCGAAATGTCGTGATGCGACGTCATGACGATAAGCCCCTGCCGCTGCAGGTGCTTTTCAAACAGGGATGCGAACATCGACATGCTGGCTTTATCGAGCGAAGTAAAAGGTTCATCCAGAATCCATAGCATCGCATCGGTTGCAAGTAATCGCGCCAACGCAAGGCGACGCTTTTGCCCCGCCGATAAACTGCCCACTTCGGTTTCACCATAGGCATAGAGATTTACCTGCTCCAGTATATCGTCGAGGCCTGCCGTCGAAGGCATGCCCATCGCCCTCGCCAGGCGCAGATTCTCGAGACAGGAGAGTTCATGTTTAACGCCGTCGTGATGGCCGACGTAGGTCACCTGTTCATAATAATCGCCCGCCAGCCGATCGATCGGTTCGCCACGCCATAATATCTCACCACCATCCGCCAGTCTGAGGCCGGTCAAGATCCGCAACAGGCTTGTTTTACCGCAGCCATTAGGACCTTCGACCACCAGCATCTGTCCGGGTTCGAGCCCAAAATCAAGATGTTCGAACAACAAACGGTCATTGCGATTACAGCTGAGATCGCGGGTTTCGAGTAAAGCCGATGAGGACATACACAGGTCAGAAATTAGCGTGTTCGAAGATTAGCCTTGCACCCGAAAACGTTCAACCAATTTATCATGATATATATCAGACAAATTGGCTAAAAAAGTGTTAATTTACTACTAAAGTTGAAACAGGATCAGAGCCATGACTACTAAAGAACATTTGGTCGAGCAGCACATTCGCGAATACGAATCTCGCCTGAAGCATATCGACGAACTCTACGAACGCGCCCACCAGGCCACGGACCACCTCGATGAAGAGCATGAAGTCCGCTCCGAATTGAAGGAATATGACCTCCAGCGTGCCCGCTTAAAGCAGCATGCCGATGACGTGAGGACCATGCCCGTCGAAAAGTGGCGCGAGGAAACGGTGCAAAACGCCGGGCCCATGGCGATTTGGGATATTCTTGCGCAGAAGCTGGAAAATTTCCTCGAACGCCACGATAAGTGACGGCAGCAGAATTGATTCAGCGTTTTTCGGCCAGTACCAGCCAGCCGGGTCGGTCGAGTTGCGTCATGTAGTTGAATTGCTGCAGCGTGTGGATTTGCCATAAGCCGGTGTCTTCCAGTTGCCTGAACGCCCGCTCAAACCCTTCCGCCGCAAAATGCATACTGTTTATTGTAATGATGAACAACCCACCTGATTTGAGCGGACGCAACAGTTGCGGTACATGCCGCGCGCCGACATGCCCCGCGCCCATCGCACCGACACAGATGGCGACGTCGTAGATTGCGTCACCGAGCGCTATTTGTGCGGTCAGGTCGCCACTTATCAGATTTCGATAAACACCTTTCTCGCGAGCCTGCCCGAGCATGCCTGCAGAAATATCTACCCCGTCAACGTTTGTGAATCCCTGCTTGCCTAGTTCCTCACCGACCAGACCGGTACCACAACCGTAATCGATAATATCAACATCGCGTTGGCGGCTCCGATCCGCCAGTGTTTGCGCGGCTATTTGCGGCGAGATATAGCCGAAATCATCGAGCAGATGGGCATCGTAACTTTGTGACCAGTCATCATACAGGTCGCGTGAACTGGCGCCTTCGCCAAGATGATTGACCCGCTTCAGGATTTCTTTTGAACACCTGCTCATGCCGGATTACTAGCTGCCATGGGGAAACTTGTTACTGCGTTTTTCCGCCTCGATAAAGACGCGCTTTATCTGCGGGTAAGCCTGCTTGATACCGCGATCAATTGCGGCGATATCTTCTTCCACCTGCTGCGAGCTAACATTGTCGACGAAATCCACGCTGATATTGGCGAGGATAAAATCCGGCCCCATGTGCATGGTTAAAATTTCGTTGACATGCTGGATATTCGGCTTCGTCCCTAGTGCGCTGCGAATCCCGCGAATCACCGACTGGTTGGCGCTTTCCCCGATCAGCAAACCCTTGGTTTCATAGGCCAGCCAGATCGCTGTACCCACCAGGATAAAACCAATGGTGACAGAGGCAATGCCGTCAAAAATCAGAATCCCCGTCGACTGGGTCAACCAGACACCGACGAAAGCGACGATCAAGCCAAGCATCGCGGCGCTGTCTTCGAACAGGACAACGAATATCGAAGGATCCTTGGCGCGCTGAATCGCTTCAAGATATCCCCAGCGACCCTTGACCCGGTTGAATTCGCGAAACGCGAAATACCAGGCGGCGCCCTCGAACACCATCGCCAGCCCGAGCACGATATAGTTGATCAGGGGATTACTGATCGGCTCGGGATGCTGAATATGCTGGATGCCCTCATAGATGGAGATGCCGCCACCCAAAGCGAATATCAGAATGGCGACGATGAAACTCCAGAAATATATTTCCTTGCCATAACCGAAGGGAAAATCGGCGTCGGGCGGTTTCGCGGCACGTTTCATGCCATACAGCAGCAGCACCTGGTTACCGCTATCGACGAGCGAGTGGATACCTTCCGACATCATTGCCGAACTGCCGGTAATCGCCGCGGCGACGAACTTGGTAACCGATATCAGCGAATTGCCGATTAGCGCCGCGATTATGACCAGCTTCGAACCCGATGCCATCTTCTATCCCCATCAATAACGCGGCAACTATAGCCCATATAAATCAAAGCCTCAGCATCTTTTCGCGCGCCAGTTTTTTTCACTGCGAATCAAACATGCTTGAAAAATTAATACTAACGGTAGAAAAATTTACCTATATTGACAAAGATATCATCGCATTTGATACTTGTTTTTTTCTGGAGATTGGTTTGATCGCGCGGGAGTGAAATTGATGTTGTTTAAAATTACCTTTGTTGGATTGCTGACCGGAAGTATTCTACTGGCTGGAAATGCCCAGGCTACAAAACTCTCGGCAGTCGCGTACGGGACTATCTCGGCGGTAAGCAAGCAGGAAAAAGACAATTCCGGTGGAAAAAAAGGTGGCGCAATAGTGGGTGGTCTGATCGGTCTGGCGAGCAGCGGCGGAAGATCAACCAGGACTAAAATATTACGCAGCGGGGTGGGCGCTGCAGCTGGCGGCGCTGCGGGCGGAGCCATGGCTAGTGGAACCGAAATGGCTTACACGGTAGATCTGGTTGGTGGTGGCACGGTGCGGGTCGTCATGGACACCGGCAATTTCCATCAGGGTGACTGTGTTTCGGTCGAACGCGGCAGCACAAATAACATGCGCAGGGTCTCCAGTGAGTTTTGTACGCGCAACGAAGAGGTTCCCGAGGAACACAAAGCTGAGCATGAAAAAGAAGCCAACGAATGCGCACAAGCCAAGCAGGAGTTACTGGCGGCTGAGGATGAAGCCGCAGTAAAAACAGCGCATATGAAAATGAATATTCTATGCCAGGATTAGGCAGCCGTGAGGTGCAGGCATCCGCATTAATCGCCTCCCCAGTGCGCAATCCTTATTACCCACGGCCCCGTACGCCCTTTCAACTAAGCGGGAACAAACGCTAATCTAACCGCGCAGGTACTCATTGTCCGGATCGAATAACGGCCTGCTATAAAGCAGTGCCGGAATCATCTCACCGAGAATTTCGATCTCGACATGACGCCCTTCCTCGATCAATTCGAGCGGCAGAAATCCAAACGCGATACTTTTCTGCGCGTAATGCGAATAACCGCCCGAAGTCACGTAACCAACCACGTCGCCATCATGCCAGATCGGTTCCCAGGCGACGGCGTCGGCATCACGCGCATCGACCTCGAAAGTGCAAAGTTTGCGCGACACACCCTGCTCTTTTTCCGCCAGTACAGCCGCTTTGCCGATAAAATCGTTCCGTTTATCGTAGGCGACAAATCGATCCAGCCCGGTCTCGAGCGGTGTGTAATCGGGTTTGAATTCTCGCATCCACGAACCGAAAGACTTGTCCAGGCGCAGGCTCATCATTGCGCGCATACCGAATGGGCGCAGCCCCAGGTCCTTGCCGGCGTCGGTCAGCAATTGATAAAGCGCAACCTGGTTATACCAGGGCACATAAATTTCATAGCCACGATCACCGGTGTAACTGACGCGTTGCACGATAGCCCGGCACTGGCCAATGTCGATTTTGCGGATCGACAGGAACGGCATTGCCGCGGTTGATACGTCGGCAAGCGTAACCCGACTCAATAGTTCCTGCGCGCGCGGACCCGCAATCTGAAAACCGATTCGCTCCCGCGAAACATTTTTCAGGCTGACTCCACTGGCGGGTAAATGCTGCTCGAACCAGCGCATGTGGTAGGCCTGGGCTCCAAATGACGCCGTCACCTGGAAAACATCGCTCTCCAGTTGCGCAACGGTAAAATCCCCGATTATTCTACCTTTCGGGCTCAGCATCGGGTTTAAACCGAGACGCCCGGGCGGCGGAATTTTCCCCGCCATTATGGTATCCAGGTATTCGAGTGCACCTGCGCCGGAGACTTCATATTTGCCAAAATTATGTACTTCGTTTATGCCGACTCCTGCGCGCACCGCACGCACTTCCCCGGCAACCGTATCGAATGCATTGGAACGCCTGAAACTCGGTATTTCATATGGTTCCTCACCCAGCGGGGCAAAATAATTAACATGCTCCATGCCATACATTTCACCGAACACCGCATTTTGCGACTGCCAGATGGCATATGCGGGCGTGGTCTCGAGCGGCCGAGCCGCTGGTATTTCCTCGTTCGGATAAGACACGGTAAAACGGCGTTGATAATTCTCACGCACCTTGAGCCGGGTATACGATGGCGTGCAATAATCGCCGAAGCGCGCCACGTCCATGGCAAAAACATCGCGCGAGGGCTCCCCGTCAACCATCCATTCCGCCAGCGTCAGGCCGACGCCGCCGCCCTGGCTGAAGCCTGCCATAACGGCACAGGCCGACCAGTAGTTGCGCAGCCCGGGCACCGGGCCGACCAGCGGATTACCATCGGGGGCGAAGGTAAACGGGCCGTTGACAATGGTCTTGATACCCGCATCCGCGAGTACCGGGAAACGTTTGAAGGCAAACTCCATCGAGTCACCGATACGATCCAGGTTATCATCCAGCAGTTCATGCCCGAAATCCCAGCGCGTACCGTCAACGGCCCAGGGCTCGCAATTCTGTTCATAGAATCCAATGACCAGTCCTTTACCTTCCTGGCGCAGGTAACTTTCTCCCTCGGGATCCATCACATGTGGCAATTCCTGGTCACGGTCGAACACCGCGGGGATGTTATCGGTCGCGAAGTACTGATGTTCCATCGGGTGCAGCGGCAGATAGATGCCCGCCATCGCGCCGACCTCGCGTGCCCAGAGTCCAGCGGCATTGACCAGGTTTTCCGCAATGACGGTGCCCTGCTCGGTGACGACTTCCCAGCCACCATCGGTGCGCGGACTGGTTTCCAGCACGCGATTGCGCAGTACGATTTCGGCACCCTGCATTTGCGCGGCTTTGGCATAGGCATGGGTGGTGCCGGAGGGATCCAGGTGCCCGTCGAGCGGATCGTAAAGGCCCCCGAGCACCCCTTCGGTATTGGTAATCGGGCTAAGTTTTCGAATTTCCCCGGGTGTAATCAACTCGGTATCAAGCCCCATGTGACGGTGCATCGCGCGCGCGGATTTCAGAAAATCGAGGCGTTCGGGAGATTCGGCCAGCGTGATACCGCCGACATGATGCAGGCTGCAGGATTGACCGGTAATCTCTTCGAGTTCGCGATAAAGCCGAATCGTGTAGCCCTGCAGGGCCGCCATATTGGTGTCGGCATTGAGCGTATGAAAACCGCCCGCTGCATGCCAGGTCGACCCCGACGTCAGTTCCGAGCGCTCGATCAAAATGACATCTTTCATGCCCAGCCGGGTCAGGTGATAAATGACGCTGCATCCAACCACCCCGCCACCGATAACGACAACTTGCGCATGACTTTTCATAACTGCTACCCCAGCACCGAAAAACTACTGTCCTGATTGACTTCGCGCAGGCGTGAATAAAAGCCACTCGAGAAAGTATGGTTGATATATTTCAAATGGAATTCAACTGGCGTGTTGTCCTGGTCGTTACCGTTTTGCGTGGCTTCGATAATATCCGCCATCAGTTCGCCTGCAATCGGCGCATTTTTGAACTGGTTGCCGCTGGTGCCGATCGCGAGGTAAAAACCGGGCAGGTCCGAATGATCGTATATCGGGATCCAGTCATCGGTGACATCGTACAGGTCAACCACGCCGCGGGCCTGGTTTGGCACCTCCAGTTCGGGCACGCGCTGGCACACGCGCAATACCTGCACCTTCCATTGTTCGCTGAATTCCCGGTTGTAGTCATCCGGATCGACCCACTCATGCTTGTCCACGGGCGGATCCTCGCTGCCGATCAACAGATAATTGCCGCGCTCCGGCCGCGTATAGACGCCGATGTCGCTGTCGGAGGTCACGCAGGCGGTTGCGGCGTTATAGCCTTCGGGCACAGGCACATGGGCGACTTCCTGACGCAGGGCGCGGGTTTTTACCGACATCGATTTTTCAACATCGGCCAGGCGATTGATCCCGGACGAATGTGGACCCGCTGCGTTAAGAACCACTGGCGCATTCAGGGTCTCACCGCCGGCAAGGCTTACACCGCAAACCCGGCCGGACGCGGTTTGAATGCCGTTGACTTCGGCATTATAGATAAACTCGCCACCTGCCTGTTGCGCCGCGCGCATGATGTTGTGCGTCGCCAGCTGCGGATCCGAAATATAACCGGCCGCGTGAAACAGCACGCCGCCGCTTAACGATTCCTTGTTGGCGATACCGAACTGTGGATCGTCCGGACGCTTCACCGGGAAAAAAGACTGAGTATTCCACACCGGCAACTTGTCACGAATTTCCTCCGCATTGAGTTCACTGTAAGGCGAGTCGAGCTGGTCCATCAATGCCATCGTCGGTCGCATGTAATCATTTTGCTCGGTCTTCATCACCAGCGAACCCACGTTGTGGTACTCGATCAAACCACGCTCATCGATATCCTCACCGCCCAGGTATTCGGCCCAGTTTTTCCAGTAAAAGTGGGATTCATAGGCCATCGCGGAGCCGTCGAGGGTCGAGTAATAGGGTCGAATGATCGCGCAGGAGCCGGAAGTCGAGCCGTAACCCGCCGCCGGCAGGCGATCGAGATTTAAAACTTTCCAGCCCTTTCGACCGAGCGCCAGCGAAGTAGCACAGCCAATGATACCGGCCCCGATAATGATTGCGTCGTATGATTTTGCCATATTTTTTTACCTGTTCTGCTGCAGCAACCGTTGCAGATATTTCTGGATTTCGTGCGGGTGCACCGTCGCGATACGAATAAGATCGTCAAAGCGATCGGTCAGTTTACGTATGTGATCGATGCTGTTAACGATGACGTACAGGTGGCCGAGAAAAACCGTCGCGCGCATGGGGCCGAAGATGGTAAACGACGCCGAATAAGTCTGCTTGCCATCATAAAGATACCAGCGAAAGCCCGGGTAAAGCTCATCGTTGAGCTCGACCATGCGTTCGAGTTGCTCGCGTCGATCGCGTATCGGCAATCCCTGCCATATACCTTCACCTGCGGCGAAGCTCTGCAGATGCTGCACCGACATACAGGTTTCGAGCTCGCTGCCGGGATGTCGCTGCTGCAACAGCAACAACTGATTATCGCGCACTGACTGGTCGACCTTGCCCGAACCGTAACGATTGAACTCGTACTCGGCGACGGCTTCTGTTTTCAACAAATCCGGCAGTGTAGTCGGTACATAGCGAATCTTGTAACCACTGGCCTGACGATGCCATTCCAGGGTTTTTTCGAAAATGGTGGCCGAATAGTCGTCGACCTGGAAGGCCTCGGGCAGAATATTGGCGCCCATCGGTCCCTGCCGGGTAAGACCCAGTAACCAGTCGATGCTGACCTGGTGAACTTCGGCTATCGAGGCCAGCGTATCGGCTCGTGGCAGCCGGATGTTATCTGCCGCAAGCAACTGCGACAGGGTCGAACGATCGACCTTGATCGATACCGCGAAAGCCGAACGATTGAGGCCGCTATGCGTGATCACCTGTTGCAATCTATCCTGGAACAGCATCACCCGTTCCTGCAGCTTCATCGCGCTAGTTCCAGTTCACGCCGACGCTCGTCGGCGTACTCTTTCAGTGACTCGCGCCTCGATTCATCCATAGCCGGCGCTTCATATTCCTCGAGTTTCCGCCGGTAAACCTTATTGGCCCGTTGAAAAGCGGTTTGCTCGCCATTATCGTACCAGGTTTCAAAATTACTCCAGTCCGAAACCAGGGGTTCGTAAAACGCCGTGGTGTAGTTCTCTTTGGTGTGCTCGGTACCAAAAAAATGCCCGCCATGTCCGGCCTCGCGAATCGCATCCAGCGCCAGCGTCGACTCGTCCACCTGCAGCGGGGTCAGCGTTTCACGCATCATTTGCAACATATCGATGTCGATGATGAATTTTTCGAATGACGCGCATAATCCGCCTTCGAGCCAGCCGGCAGCATGCTTGATTACCTGGGCATGCCCCATAACCGCGCCCCAGAGAGACATCTGCGATTCCCACGCGGCTTGCGCATCGACACAATTCGATGCGTTGGTATTCGACGAGCGGAACGGCAATCCGTAGCGCCTCGCGAGTTGCCCGCTGGCCCAGGCGGCGCGCGTATATTCAGGCGTGCCGAAGGCTGGCGCACCGCTACGCATATCAGCATTCGAGGTAAAACCACCATAAACCATCGGTGCCCCCGGGTTGACGATTTGCGATAGCGAGATTACGCCGAGCGCCTCCGCGTTTTGCTGCGCCAGGGCACCGGCAATCGTAATTGGACACATCGCACCTGACAGGGTAAACGGGGTCACAATAGTCGGCTGCCCGAACTCGGCCATTTCAATCAGCCCATCCAGCATCGGCCCATCGACCCGCAACGGAGAATTGGTATTGACCACGGTGATGATGCTCGGTTCGGATTTGAGTGTCTCCAGCTCAACACCACGCGCAATAGCTGTCATCTCGATGCCATCCATGACGCGTCCGCCACCGAGGCAATAGAGCGAAAATGCCCGGTCGGTCAACGTGAATGCAGCCAGAGTTGCGTCGAGATGACGGGTTTCGGGAGGTTTGTCGACCGGCTCGACCGGGTATCCACTAAGGAAATCGATGACGTCAAAACTTTGCGTCAGGCGCAGGAAATTACAGTAATCTTCAAAATTGCCGGTGCGTCGTCCCCCTTCCAGATCCGAGCTATTGGGCGCGCTGGCAACTGTCGTAAAATTGATCGCATTACGCCCTATCAGGCGGTTACGTTCAGGATTGGGAGCGTATAACGTAAATTCCGCAGGAACCGTATCGATGAGCTCCATCAACCTGTTGCGATCGAGATACACTCGCTGCGTATCCCAGTCCACGCGCGCGCCATCCTG
>CALDDP010000181.1 GCA_937936805.1 uncultured Gammaproteobacteria bacterium
GAAATCGGTACTCAACAGACCCGCCTTGTGCCGCAGCGCAAGATACTCGAAGGGGTCGAAGAAAGCCTGCTGCACTTTAGCCACGTCGCTCTCCTGCGGGAACATCAGCGGCAGTTCCTGTTTGAACTGCAGGGTACAGGAAGGAACCGGCGAAATAATATCCCAGCCGTCATCGACCAGTTTGGCGAGCAGTGGAATATTGTGGTTCTTCAGCTTTTCTACCGAGTCCAGATCACCCAGTTCGAGCTTGGGCATGCCGCAGCAGACCGTGTTCTGCACGATCATGGTCGGAATCTTGTTGTGCTCGAACACGGCGAGTAAATCTTCACCGATCAGGGGCTCGTTGTACTCACCGTAGCAGGTAGCGAAAATTGCAACCTTGCCGGTTGTTTTATCGGTAGCCTGAACCTCGAAATCACCGGGTTGATGCTGGCGGCTGCGCTTGCTCAGCGTATTGCTGTGATACTCGGGCAGGCGTGCTGCAGCGTCGATGCCGAGCGATGACTCGAGCAGGGCACGTGTATTTTCGTTTTTGTTTACCGCATTGACGACGTTCACCACGATCGGGATGGATGCCAGCCTGCCAACCTTGTCGGTGGAAGTAACCAGCTTGTCGCGGAACTTGGCGCGGCCCTGCTTGTAGCCCAGGGCCTTGGCGCGCAGCATCAGGTGTGGGAAGTCCACGTTCCATTCATGCGGTGGCACATAGGGGCATTTGGTCAGGTAGCAGAGGTCGCAGAGGTAGCAGTGATCGACAACATTCCAGTAATCCTTGCGTGCGACGCCATCGACCTCCATCGTGTCGGACTCGTCGACCAGGTCGAACAGGGTGGGAAACGAATTGCAAAGGCTTACACAGCGGCGACAGCCATGGCAGATATCGAAAACCCGTTCGAGTTCGTCAAAAATCGCGGTTTCGTCGTAGAATCCCGGCTCTTTCTGTCCTAGCGGGTGGCGCGTCGGCGCATCGAGGCTGCCTTCGCGGGATGCAGTAGACATGTTGATTGCCTGGTAGAGGATTCCGGACCCCGCAGGGTCCGGATCCTTAGTGGATTAAGCGTCGAGGTTATCGAGCGCTTTCTGGAAGCGGTTGGCGTGTGAACGCTCGGCTTTGGCCAGAGTTTCGAACCAGTCGGCAATTTCGTCGAAACCTTCGTCACGAGCCGTCTTTGCCATCCCCGGATACATGTCGGTGTATTCGTGGGTTTCGCCGGCAATCGATGCCTTGAGGTTATCCTGGGTGTTGCCGATCGGCAGCCCTGTTGCTGGATCGCCCGTTTCTTCAAGGTACTCGAGATGACCGTGAGCATGACCGGTTTCGCCTTCGGCGGTTGAACGAAATACCGCTGACACGTCGTTGAAGCCTTCGACATCGGCCTTGGCAGCAAAATACAGGTAGCGGCGGTTAGCCTGTGACTCGCCGGCGAATGCGTCTTTCAGATTTTGTTCGGTTTGTGATCCTTTAAGGGACATAATGCCTCCGGTTGGGTTAACTGGGTAACTTGTTGGAGGGCGTATATTATCAAGTCAGATATATAAATGTAGTTAATTTTATTTATACAATTTATTGACTCAGGCTATTCCTTAAAACAGGAGAAGGGCCACCGGTCTGGTGGCCCAATATGCTTGTAACAGATCAGCTATCCTGGAATTTCTGATGGTGTTCGAGCTGGTGACCATCTGGATTCCGCAGGTACAAATCGCGGTTTTTTTCAGACTCAAAGTAAATTACCAGGCTATCGTCGTTCTCGTTTTTAATCACGTAAGGCATGTTGACTAACTGCGTCAGTGATTTGCCGGTAATCGGGTCGGTAGTTTCAATGCGATACAATTTCAATACCCCCGTTTTGAAATGTAACAGACTGTATTTATAGTCGTTATTTGTACTTTTGCACAGCATAATATGTCGGTTTTCGAAGATTAAATTTATTTTCACCTGAGAATCAAAAGATTATCCAACCAAGCTGATAATACGGGTAAAATGCCCCGATTAAGCTACTGATTGAAGGACAGTTATGAAGAAATTTGATGTATATGCGATCGGCAACGCACTGGTCGATATCGAATATCACGCCACCCCGCATAAACTCGTCGAGCTGGGAATCGACAAGGGAGTAATGACACTCATCGACGAACAACGTCAGAACAGCCTGGTGGCACAACTCGGTGAGTCACACGAGAGTATGGCCTGTGGTGGCTCAGCCGCGAATACAATCATAGCACTGGCGCAGATGGGAGCGAGGACGCACCTCGACTGCCGGGTATCGAGCGATATGACCGGTCAGGTTTTTGCCCGCGATCTGCATGATGCGGGGGTTAATTCCAATCTCGATTTCAAGCCGCTACCTGTCGGGGTGACGGGCAAGTGCCTGGTTTTTGTGACCCCCGATGCCGACCGCACCATGAACACCTTTCTCGGCGTAAGCGCGGAGCTCGATAGTAGTGATATCGATGTCGAAGCGATAAAGGACTCGGAGTACATTTATATCGAGGGATACCTGGCGAGTGCCGAGAATACTCGCGATGCTGCGATAGAAGCGCGCAGGATTGCCGAAAACCGGGATATCAAAACTTCTTTGACACTATCCGACCCGAATATGGTCAGGTTTTTCCGCGAATCGATCGAGGCGATGATCGGCAACAGGGTGGACCTGCTTTTCGCCAATGAAGACGAGGCGATGGAACTCGCCAACAGCGATAATCTGGACGAGGCGGTGCAGTTGTTCAAAAAGCTCTCGCGCAGTTTTGCCATTACCCGGGGCAGGGAAGGCGCGCTGTTGTTCGATGGCATTGCGTTGATTGAAATCAGGCCCAACCAGGTCCAGGCAATCGATACACTCGGTGCGGGCGACATGTTTGCCGGGGCGTTTTTATATGGTCTGTCACAGGGCATGAGTTTCCAGCAGTCGGGGGATCTCGCGTCGCTGGCGTCGGCGAAGATTGTCACCCAGTACGGTCCGCGCCTGCGAGCCGCGCAGACGGACGCGCTGCTGGCATCATTTAACGCTGGCAATTAATCCACTGGCCGTTAGAATGTCGCCTTTTTTCAGCTAGATAGCTACGTCGGAACCCAGCGAAATGACCATGCAACAAACCAAAGACCTGCGCATCATCGGCACCAAGGAAATTCAGACGCCCGAGGCCCTGATGCAGGAATTGCCCTTGTCCGAGCAGGCCGCGAATACGGTTACCGAAGCGCGTCAGCAAATTTACGACGTGCTCGATGGCAAGGACGATCGCCTGGTGGTGATCATCGGACCCTGTTCGATCCACGATACCGAAGCCGCCCACGAGTACGCCGATCGACTGAAAGTAATTCGCGACGAACTCAAGGATGAATTGATTGTTATCATGCGGGTTTATTTCGAGAAGCCACGAACTACGGTTGGCTGGAAAGGATTGATAAATGATCCGGACCTGGACGGGAGTTTCCATATCAACAAGGGCGTGCGCAAGGCACGTGAGTTGTTGTTGAGTCTAGCCGAGAAAGGTATTCCGGCAGGCCATGAATACCTTGACCTGATCAGTCCCCAGTATATTTCCGACCTGGTAAGCTGGGGCGCTATCGGTGCGCGCACTACTGAAAGCCAGGGGCATCGCGAGCTTGCTTCCGGACTGTCCTGTCCGGTCGGTTTCAAGAACGGTACCGATGGCGGTGTGCAGGTTGCGATAGATGCGATGGGAGCGGCGAAGGGTTCGCACCATTTTATTTCGATCACCCTGCAGGGGCATTCGGCCATTTTCACGACTGCAGGCAATAGCTACACCCACGTTATCTTGCGCGGTGGCAGCAATCGCCCTAACTATGACCGGGTCAGTGTCGCCAGTGCGACGGCGAAACTCGAGGCAACCGGGCTGAATCCACGCCTGATGATCGATACCAGTCACGCCAACAGCCAGAAGCAGTTCCTCAAGCAGGTCGAAGTCTGCCGCGATATCATCCACCAGATAAAAACCGGTCAGGATAATATCTTCGGTCTGATGATCGAATCGCACCTGGTCGAAGGCCGCCAGGATTACAAGGCCGGCGCCGAACTGACTTATGGACAAAGCATTACCGATGCATGCATCGGTTGGGAAGACTCGGTAGTCCTGCTGCGCGAGCTCGCCCAGGCGGTCAGGGCAAAGCGTAACCCCGGCTAGGCACGGAGCGGAAACAGCGCCGCGATGCCTCGCAAAGCCAGCCGCAGCAAAAAGACTGCCGTCAGTCGCCCGCGTAGGAAAAAGACTACTGTCAGTCCTTCGCGTCGCAAGAAGGCTTCTGCCAGCCCTGTGCGCCGGAAGAAGGCCACTGCCAGTTCCCCGCGTCGAAAAAAGTACCTTTTTGCAGCGGCCCTGCTGCTGGCGGCGTTCGCGGTTTACCTGGGATATCTCAATTACCTGATCAATAGCCGATTCGAGGGCGGCGCCTGGGCCTTGCCGTCGCGCGTCTACGCCAGGGCACTGGAGCTGTATCCCAACCTTGCGATAACCCGTGACCAACTGGTTTACGAGCTCGATTTGTCGAGCTATCTGCAGGTGCAGCACGAACCCTTGCCCGGGCAGTATCGATTGCTCGGCGAGTCACTGGAGCTGCATAGCCGTCAATTCGATTTCGGCGATCAATTACAGGACGCCCGGCTGGTACAGGTTTTCTTCGAACGCGGACGAATTTCGGCACTGACTGATTCCAGTAGCCTCAGTGATTTGCAGTTGTTTCGTTTACCGCCGGTGATCCTGGGCAGTTACTATCCCGACAATGGCGAAGACCGTTTGCTGCTTGCCGAAAACGAGGTGCCGCAACGCCTGATCGATACCCTGATCGCGGTGGAAGATCGCGGGTTTTTCGAGCATTCGGGGCTCAGTCCGATGGCGATCCTGAGGGCCCTGCTGGCTAATCTGCAGGCCGGGAGAGCGGTGCAGGGCGGCAGTACGCTAACCCAGCAACTGGCGAAGAATTTATTCCTGACGCCGGAAAAATCCCTGCTGCGCAAGATCAACGAAGCTTTCATGGCGATATTACTGGAATTACGCTTCAGCAAGCAGACGATCATTACCGCGTATGTCAATGAAGTCTTTCTGTTACAGCAGAATCGTATCGCGATTCATGGTTTCGCCCGCGCCAGTCGCATGTTGTTCCGGCGCAGCGTCGATAATCTCGAGGTGCAGCATGTGGCGCTGTTGGTTGGCATGGTCAAAGGCCCTTCGCGCTACAATCCGTTTAGAGCACCCGAGACCGCGCTGGCGCGCCGTAACCTGGTGCTTAAGATAATGCTCGAGCAGCAGTTGCTCGATGCAAATGATCACGCCAGGGCAGTTGCGGCCCCACTGGGAGTCGTCAAACGCCTACCCGGCGTAAATCCCTTCCCGGCCTATCTCGACCTGGTCAAGCGGCAGCTGCAGTCAAGCTATTCCGGCGACGAGTTAGCGCGCCGCGGGTTGCGTGTCTTCACCGCTTTCGACCCACTGCTGCAGCGTAACCTGGAGCTGGGCCTGGCCAACGGGTTAAAGAACTTCGGACAGCCCGAATTGCAGGCGGCGGTGGTGATCGTCGATTACCTTAACGGCGATATTCAGGCCCTGATCGGCGACCGGGTCACCGATTATCCCGGGTTTAATCGAGCCCTGATGGCGCAGCGCCCGATTGGTTCACTGGTGAAACCAATCTTGCTCTACAGCCTGTTAGAGGATGGATTAACCCTTGCCAGCAAGGTAACGGATGAGCCGATCCGTATTCAGCAATCGGACGGGAAGATCTGGGAGCCGCACAATTACGACCGCGAGTTGCATGGAGAAATGAGTCTCTACGAGGCTTTTATCCGTTCTTACAACCTGCCTTTCGTGCGGCTCGGGGTCGATGATGGCCTCGAAACCCTGGTGCAGAATCTGTCTAAAATCAAGCTGTTGAAACACGACGTGGTTTACCCGTCGATATTACTCGGGACCACCGC
>CALDDP010000182.1 GCA_937936805.1 uncultured Gammaproteobacteria bacterium
GCGGAGCATGTCTGGGAATCAATGCGCGCTACCGATTCCCGGGAATGCCGCAATTGTCACTCCTTTGAGTCAATGGATTTTCACAAGCAGGAGCGTCGGGCGGCTGAAAAAATGCAAAAAGTAGTCGACAAAAAAACCGGAGAAACCTGCATCGAATGTCACAAAGGCATCGCGCACAAGTTACCCGAAGATTATGACGAAGATGACTGACATGTTGTTTAGAGGCTGATACGTTTACCGGTGGCGATGACGCGCTCGCGCCAGGCGGTAATCACCCCGGCCGCGCCGATCAGTCCCATGCCGATCAGTGCCTGCGAGGTTGGCCACTGATCGAATATTACACGACTCCACAAAGCGGCAAAGATCAGGTAACTGAAATCTATCGGCGCGAGCCAGCTGGCGTCCGCGGTCTGGTAGGCGCGAGCCAGGCAGATATTGCCGGTCAGGTTGAGCACCGATGCAAACAGCGCGAATCCCGCGACCAGGAAGGTCAGCTCCGGCCAGCCGATGGCCACGAAGGGTATCGTTTCACGAATCTCGGCGGATAAAGGAAACCATGAAAGCAGGACGATGCCTGCCACGCCGGAGACAATAAAAACCACGCCAACGGCGAAGGCCAGCGCTAGCGGGCTTTCCTTACGACAGGCCCGGCGCAGGGTCAGTATATTAGTGGCATAGAAAAAGCCGGCCAGGATGGGCAGCAGCTGTACGGCGGAAAAATCATCCTGCCATGGGCTGAGGATGAAAGCGGCGCCGACTGCGCCTACCAGCAAGGCAAAGATCCGCCATGGGCCCACCGATTCACCCAGTACCGGGCCCGCCAGTAGCGATACGAACAAGGGGTAGGTATAAAGCCCGGCCGCCATTTGCGGCACCGTAAGATACGGGGCACCGCCAAAGAAACAGAACATGCAAACGGTTAGCAGGGCGCCGCGCAGGTAAACCGGCCGCCAGTTGCGCGGCACCATCAAGCCGAGGCTGCCGCTGGCCAGTGCGAGGATAACGATGAAACTGAGATTTCCGATCGAGCGCAGGGTTTGAAATTGCCAGAACGATGTATCGCCGGACATCAGCTTGACCAGTGAATCCTGTAGCGCAAGGGCAAAAACACCCGTTAATAGCAGTCCCAACGCAGCCAATGGGCGATCACCGCTGGGGTGTTCAAACAATGTAAGTTTCATTGGCTCAACGCACGCCCGATTCGCAGTACGCTGGCGAGCAAGCCGTCGATATGTTCAACCCGGGTTGCGTGATTTACGATGCAAACTCGCAGTGCAGGCCTGCCACGCACCTGGGTGGGGGACATCAGGTAATCGCCTTCCAACTGTACCTGGTCGCGAATTGCGCTGTTGATCTGATCGATGCTGGCATCGTCTAATTCCTGTGCAATATAGCGGAAACACAGTATCGACAGTTGCGGTGCGGCAATCAGCTCGAGTTCGCTTTCGCGGCGGATTAAATCGGCGAGGTACTCGGCGCATTGCACATTATGCAGGGCATTGCGTCCGAGCCGTTCGATGCCGTAACTGCGCATCGAAATATAAAATGGTAGCGCGCGAAAGCGGCGCGATAGCTCCGGCGTGATGTGGAAAAACATGTATTCCTCGGGCGAGGAATCTGCGTTGGCGCGCAGGTAGTCGGAGCTCTCGAAGAATAACTGGCGTGCCGAGCTGGCATCACGGTAGAGCAGCAGACTGCCATCGAGTGACTGGAAAAACCATTTGTGTAAATCCATCACCACCGAATTCGCTCTTTCGATACCGCGGTAACGCGGCCGCAACTCTGCAGACATCAATCCACCGCCACCGTAGGCGGCATCTACATGCAGCCAGATCTCGTGTTTGGCACAGAGCTCCGCGATCTGCTCGAGCGGATCTATGGCGCCGGTGAGGGTGGTGCCTGCCGAAGCGACCACGCAGATAACATTTTGCTGCTGCCTGAGAGCTTCGTCGAGATGATCGACCCGCATGCGAAATTCCGCATCGGTATCGATGGCAATGATATTGTCAGTGCCGATGCCGAGCATAGCCGCCGCCCGGCGGATCGAGAAATGCGCGGCCTGTGAACAGATGATTACCGGCTGCGATTCCCGACTAAACGCGGCCAGGCCCTGCTGGCGATACCCGGGTCCAAATCGCTTTGTGCAGGCACTGGCAATCCCGGACATATTGGCCATCGATCCACCACTTAGCAAAACCCCTTCTGACTGTTGTGGGAAATGCATCAAATCGGCAAGCCAGCGAATGACCGTTTTCTCGATCGTGGTACCTACCGGGGAGGCCTGGTAGGTGCCGACATTTTCATTCAATACGCTGACCATGGCATGGGCCAGCGGATCGCTGGGCAGGCCCGATGGAGCTATCCAGCCAAAGAAGCCGGGGTGGGTATTGCGGCGCGGGTATTGCTCGGTCGCGTTGGTAATTTGATCGACCAGGTGTTCCAGTGATTCCTCGCCCCGTGGGAAGCTTTCATCGATTAAAGCGGCAACATCCACGACGGTGGAAGGGCGAATGATGGGGGAACGGTAGCGTTGCTCGATCAGTTGAGCCAGCGCCAGGTTGATATCGATGTCAGCGGCCTGTGTCAGATCGTCGGTGGACGCGAGAGAAGGGCGCTGTGGCCGGGTCATGAGTCGGGATATCGGTCCTGGTTGTGGGTAATGAATTCGTTTTCTACGGCGCATTGTCGCACGGGTATCGAGTCGATCAAATCAAAAACTGCCCGCGATTCAGCAAGCGCTATTCGTAGTAGTTTGACGATTTTCTGAAAGTGGTTAAATGAAAAAAGGCAGGGTCAGTTGTCAGTCTTTGAGTAGATGGCCGTAGTACCGGTAAAACAAACGTAACCAGAAGGGCGTAAACAGGGTCGTGTAGGCGATGACAATGACCACGATGGCGTAGATTTCCGGGTTAAACAGCCCGGTATGCCGGCCAAGCTCGGCAAACACCAGGCCTACCTCGCCGCGCGGCACCATCGACATCCCGATAACAAACTTGCGGGCAAACCTGTCACGTATTACCAGGGCGCCGATAATCTTGGATAAGACCGCTACGCAGGCGAGTGAAATCGAAAACATCCAGAAAAACACCGATCCCCAGTCGAGCGAACTCAGGTCCAGGGTAAGGCCCACGGTGACAAAGAATATGGGGGTGAACAAGTGGATCACGGGTTTCATCTGGGCGTGCACATGGTCTGAAAACTCGGGATCGGCCTTCAGCGCCGCACCGAACGGCAGGAAAAATCTTCGTGAAAGAGCGAGACCGGTGGCGAATCCTCCCAGCAACTGGGGGATACCGATAGCGTGCGATAGCCAGGCGAGGAAAAGCACCAGGGACACGATTGTCGTGGGCACCATGCCGGGAATTTCGCTGGTCGATTCCCAATGGTTCACCATGTAACTTAGCGATTTTGCCACCGCGGGCGCAATCATGAAGAAAACGGCCATGAATAGCAGTATTTTCGACGTGCCGGCGATATCCACCGATCCAGTGGTAATAAAATTGAATAGAATCGCCAGCAGCAGTACGCCCATAATATCGTCCAGTACTGCCGCACCAAGAATAATACGGCCTTCTTTGCTCTGACCTCGCCCGAGGTCTGACAGGGTGCGCATCGTTATGCCGATGCTGGTGGCGGTCATGGTGCCTGCGATCAGGCAGGCAACCAGCAGATCCAGGTTGAACCAGTAATAGCCGAGCGCAAAACAGGTAATAAAGGGTAATACAAATCCCGCGATGGCAACGACCACGGATTTGGAGCCTGCATCGGCGAGTTCACCGATATCGGTTTCCAGTCCGACCTGGAACAACAGCAGGATGATGCCGATTTCGGCGAGTACCCAGATCAGCCCCTCCGCTTCGATAAATCCCAGCAGGGTGGGCCCGAGGATGATACCTGCGACAATTTCGCCGATGACAGAAGGCACGCGCAAGTAAACCGCTAACTCACCCATAACACGGGCGGCGATCAATATGATCGCAACCTGCAATATGGCGGCCGAGGTCTCCACTGGTTAGCTAGACAACATGCTGAAATTCCAGCATTTGATTATTTCCTGTTTGCCGAGCGCACAGGTTTGTACGCTTAAATCGGGCAGGGACAATATCATGCAGCTGTGGTTGAACGCCGAGCTCCCCGGGTTAATCACGAATACGTCCCCCAGCTGCACGGCATAAACCTGGTGAGTATGGCCGACGATAAGAACATCATGTTCGAACCCCGTCAGGGCCATGGTCCATTCGTTTATTCTGTCCTGCCGGAGCTCGCCCTGCTGGTCGAGCAGTTTGATGCCGCCATGCTGCTCGGAAGGCGGGTTGGCGTGGACCACGTAAATTCGTTTGCCTTCGATTTCGAGGTTCAGGGTCTGTGGCAGGTTCTGCAGGTAAGCGCGAATTCTTGATTCACCGTCCTGCGCGGACTTTTCCAGGTAACTCTGGTCGTGGTTGCCGACGATGGTCTTGCAGTTTGAGCGCGCCAGAAGTTCGATGGTTGGTTCGAGGGAATCGTAATACCCGGCAATGTCACCGCAACAGATGATGTCGTCGACCTTCTCGCGACTGAACAGCTCCAGGGCTTCTGCGAGAGGTTCGGGGCTGCAATGCACGTCGCTGATGAGGCCGATCCGTGTTGTCATTTAATTTTCACCAGTAATGCCGGGCATTTGCCCAAGGATTGAATTAACGGTTATCGACACGATTGCTACCGGCCGTCTGCTGCTCTCGTTTCAGCGCATGTATCTCGGCCTGCGGATACCAGCGGTAAGCGGGATCCTTGAGGGTCGGTGCCCAGAACAATTGGCCGCCATAACGCCAGGGGTCCAGCACCAGTCCGTGGTTCATCGAATCACCGCGGGCGCTGATGATAACGGTACTATGCTCGAGGCGAAACGCATTTTGGTAGTTGGCGATACCCCAGTGCAGCTGCAGGCTGGAGAAGCGTTCCTGGCGCAGGCGGGCCAGCAGGTCGCTGGTCCAGTCGACACAGAGCCCGCGCGGTTTTGCGCCGACATTGACCAGGAAATTATGCGTTATCGGCGAGCTTGATATCTCGTATTCCTGTGCCAGCTGCCGGGTATACTCGATGGCAATGCGTGCGGCTCGGATGGCTTCCTGCGGATCGATATCATCGCTTAGTGAACGGATCGCCAGGTTCAGCTCCGCTATGCGTTGTTGTTCGACCATTGGCGGCGGATCGGCCTGCGGGCGTGTGGTCGCACAGCCCTGGATCAGCAAAAATGCCAGGGCCAGAACACAGGGCGTCAACTTTGTCTGTAATTTAGCGGTCATCTGGATTTCGCAGTGTCGACTCTGTTAAAGGTAGCCCAGGCGGCAGCAATTTGTCGAGCGATTGTCGGATTAACTCTGCTACACTGCGAGCAATCTAACCTCTTATACCGATGTTAACTATGAGTCGTCTAGCCGAGCGTCTGCACAACCAGGAAATTCTGCTCCTCGATGGGGGTGTCAGTACCGAAATCCGCCGACGCGGAGTAGCCCTCGATAAAAACGTCTGGAGCGGTTTAACCACCAAAACCAATCCGGATGAAGTGCGCCAGGTCCATGAGGATTATATACAGGCAGGCGCGCAGATAATCACCGCAAACACCTACTCAACCGCGCGCCATGTGCTGGAGAGTATCAATCTCGGTCACGAATCGAAGCTGCTGAATCTGAAATCGGTACAGCTCGCGCAACAGGCGCGTGACGATGTAGCGCAGGAAGAAGTGTTTATCGCGGGTTCGATGTCGAGCATGCCGCCATTGACCAGCCACCGTGAAGTGGCGATCGATGGGCAGGTCGAATCCAGTTACCAGGAACTGGCCGAGGGGTTGGCCAACGCCGGGGTCGACCTGATTATTGCCGAAATGATGCGCGATATCGAAAATGCGAGCATCGTCATCAAGGCGGCGGTGTCGACCGGGTTACCGGTGTTGATCGGGTTTAGCGCGATGATGGCCGAAAATGGCGTCGACGTGCGCAGCCTGCGCTGGAAGAACACCGACGATACCACCAGTGCCCACGATTTCGGTGAAATGGTCGAAACTCTGAAACCGCTCGGTGGCCTGGCCGCGGGGATCATGCATACCCGGGTCGAGGATACCGCTCCCGCGCTCGGGGTGTTGAAACAACACTGGTCCGGCCCGTTGATGGCCTATGCGGAAACCGGCAAGTTGATTCTGCCCGACTGGCGTTACGAGGAAGTGAGCTCGCCTGAGGACTATGCCGCTGAAATTGATGGCTGGATCCGGAACTACGGGGTGCAAATCGTCGGCGGTTGCTGCGGCACGGGCCCGGAGCACATCCGCGTGTTGCGGCAAATGCTCGACAAACTCTGCAGTCAGTCCTGACCTGGTATTCAGGGTCGGCAACCAGTCGCGAAATTCCCATGCGTTGATCGGTTGAACTCACCACCCGGATTGGCGCCCAGGTCCTTTAAGCCCGGGTAAAGCGGAAGTTTCTGACAAATCCCGAAAGAGTGATTGCCTGCCAACCCAAACACGCGGCCTGTTATTGGTTGGTAAGGTACTTTGTGAGATACTCGCCGAGTTGGAATTTGGAAAGATAATCATGCACAAAAAGATAGCACCAGCCAACACCCCGCTAAGCCTGGCGCACATAATAGTGAGACGCAGAGCAAAGGTGTTCCTGACAGCCTGTTTGCTAACCTTGACTCTTGCCGGCTGCGCGTCCACGCCGCCGATGCGTACGCTTTCCACAAAGGAGCCAGCCTACGCCTCGTTACCGAATGGACACAACCCGATGAACCCGGATCAGGTTTCATCCATGTACGTCGCAATGGCGTCCGGGGCTGATGAAAACATCGCTCGCGAAATGGAACGTAAACGCGGTCATGCGCTCAATATTCTTTCCCTGTCAGGTGGTGGTCAGAACGGTGCCTTCGGTGCCGGCTTTCTTATCGGATGGCGCGAGAGCGGTCGGCGACCGGAGTTTGATATGGTCAGCGGTGTGAGCACCGGAGCCCTACTGGCGACACACGCGCTACTGGGCACTCCTGCCGACGATGCGATACTCGAACAGATGTACACGCAGGTCACCGACAAGGATATTTACGAGGGCAGGTCGATATTTGGCATCCTGTCCAGCGATTCCCTTAGAGATACCGCGCCGCTGCAAGCGCTCATCGCCAAGTACATCACCGCGGAGACCCTGCAGCGAGTAGCTGCGGCCTTCGATGACAATCGACTGCTATTGGTCGGTACTACCAACGTTGATTATGGCCAGACCTGGGTCTGGAATATGTCACTCCTTGCCAAGCACGGTGAGCTCGACCTTTATCGCAAGGTATTGCTCGCCTCTGCGTCGTTCCCGATCGTTTTTCCACCGGTGGAAATCGATGGTCATCTATTCGTCGATGGGGCCGCCCGTTCGAATGTAGTCATTGTTGGTATGGCCGGGTCGGAGCGAGCTGGGCCGCCTCTGTATGGGCCCGGTAACGTCTACCTGATTTCTAACGGCAGGTTTCAGCATCCTCCCGCGGCTTTACGCAGGGCGCTAGGTGACGTCGCCGCCACAACGGTTGGTGTGATGATGGACCAGTCGATGCAAACAGCCCTGACGCGGTCCTACTTCGGCGCGCAGGTCCTCGGTTACGCCTTCAAAATGGTCGCGATCCCGGATGAGGTACAGATCGGCAACGACCCGCTCGCCTTTGACCCGGAACAGATGCGGGCAGCCTTTGACGCGGGGCGTGCGCTCGCGCAACAGCCCGAGCCATGGTTAGGCAGGCCGCCCAACACCGGGGACATCCCCCCCTGGGCGATGGAAGCGATAGACAATGCCATGTGACAGAACCGTAAGGAGATCGGTGACATTTGCGAATGATTATCATTTGTCACCGACTCCTTAACCGTTAACCCCCCTGCGGCGGTAAAACACCCCCGCAAGCTGATCTGGGTCAGTAAATTGCGTAGATTGGCCGTTAAAATTTGCAACCAGTAAGCCTTCAATTGGGAACCGGTATGTCGGGATCGATTGACCTCGAAAGCAGGGTAGTATCGCGCGTTGCGTTGTCGGGGCGCGATTACCGGGGCGTCAATTTCGAATTGCTATGTCAGCCGGGCGACGTGGTCCAGGCCGGTGCCGCGGTGATGCGCGATACGCGCCGCCCCGAAATCATGTTTGCTGCGCCGGTTGCAGGCAGGGTTGCCAAAATTGAACGTGGCGCACGACGCAAGCTGATCTCGCTGCAGATCGATGTCGACGAATCGGCCGGGGCTATTCGCTATGAACCACCGACGACCCCGGACAGGGCTTCAATGCGTGACTTCCTCCTGGAGTCGGGCACCTGGAGCAGCTTGCGTACCAGGCCATTCGGCAATATTCCCCATCCCGAGGCTGATCCAGCCGCAATATTTTTGACTGCACTCGATGCCGAACCACTGGCACCAGAGCCGCAACCAATCATCGAAGCCTTCATGGAAGAAT
>CALDDP010000183.1 GCA_937936805.1 uncultured Gammaproteobacteria bacterium
CGATGTGGTTAAAGGTCGTCGACGCGGAAGATGTCGATGCTTCTCACGGCATCTATTTCAACCAGTCAGATTTACTGTTCCAGGCGGCCATGGACGGCCAGGGTGTCGCATTATTAGCCAGTGTCATGGCCGAGCCGGAGATCGCCGCAGGTAATCTGGTGCAGCCATTTAGCGCGCGCCTGCCAGTGAAAATGAACTACCACCTGGTAACTTCACCGCACAAGGCGCGTATAGCCAAAGTGGTCGCGTTTCGCGAGTGGGTGCTGGCCGAGTCAGCCTTGTTACGCGACTAGACCAGTTGTCCTGCGAGCAGGGTCTCATCGACCACTTCAGGACGGTGGTCGGCGGCAAAGAAGGTGTAAATCACCGGTAGGACGAACAGCGTGAACAACGTGCCAATCGCAAACCCGCAAACAATCGTGATGCCGATCGACTGCCGGCTTGCAGCTCCGGCACCAGTGGCAATCACCAACGGCATGATACCGATGATGGTCGAAAACGACGTCATCAGAATCGGGCGCAGGCGGATGGAAGCCGCCTTGATGACGGCTTCGACCGGCGAGAGGTTGTCGTTTTTTTGCATTTCATTAGCGAATTCAACGATCAGAATGCCATGCTTGCTGACCAGCCCGATCAAGGTAATCAGGCCAACCTGGCTATAAATATTTAGCGACACCTGGCCGAGGAACATCGGAATCAGTGCGCCAAACATGGCCAGCGGTACCGTGGTCAGGATGATAAACGGATCACGCAGGCTTTCGTATTGTGCGGCCAGCACCAGGAACACAACAACGATCGCAAAGCCAAAGGTAAGGGCCAACACGGAACCCTCCTGGATTAACTGGCGCGACTGCCCCTGGTAATCGAAGGTGTAACCGGCAGGTGCCACCTGTTCGGTGATGTCGCGCAGTAATTGCAAGGCTTCGCCCAGTGGTACGGCCGGGACAGCATCGATCTTGGCGGCATTTTGTTGCTGGAACTGCACCAGTTCAGGCGGTACCGAGGTGTATTCGATGTCAACCAGCGATGACAGGCTGATTTGCTCGCCGGCATCGGTATAAACATAGTATTGACCGACGATATCGGCATTTGCACGTTCTTCGCCGCGTGCCTGGGGAATGATTTTGTAACTGCGCCCCGCCAGGTTGAAACGGCTGACATATCCCTCGGCCAGAATCACCCCCAGCGTCTGGCCGATCTCGGCCATGGAAATGCCCATGTATTCGGCCCGCTCACGATCGATGGTGACGCGGATTTCGGGTTTACTGAAATTAAAGTCGCTTTTAATAAAACGAAATTTGCCGCTCTCACGGGCTTTGTTAAGTACCTGTTGAACCACACCATAGAGGTGGTCGTATCCCTGTTGGGTCTTGAGAATAAATTCTACGGCGGTATTACCGCTGGCGCCCGGCAATGGTGACGGGTTGAAAGCAAAACTCTGCAATCCGGGCTGTTGATTAAGCGCCATCTGGATTTGAGGTTTCATCTGCATCGACGAAAGGCTGCGATCCTCCCAGGGTTTGAGTAGCATGCCGGCAAAGGATACCGTGGGTCCACCAAATCCATTTGCCATAAACGATGATTCATATTCGTTTTCATACTTGCGGAATATATCGATGTAAGGCGCTGTGTATTTGTTCAGGTAATCGATACTGCTGTGATCCGGCGCCTGCGAGACTACGAAAATGACACCCTGGTCCTCCTCGGGTGCGAGCTCGTTTGGCGTAAACATAAACATTGGCACCAGCATCACCACGACGCCAATGATGAAAATTACTGTCACCGAACGCGTTTTCAGGGAACTGGCGAGCAGGTTTTCGTAACCAAGATGCATGCGCTCGAACAGATTGTTGACATAACGGGCGTAAGCGTTATTGGCAATCGTGGGCTTGAGCAGGCGCGAACACATCATGGGTGACAGGGTCAGGGCGATAATGGTCGAGATGATGATCGTGCCAACCAGCGTAAAGGCAAATTCCTTGAACAGCACCCCGGTAAGACCCCCGAGCAGTCCTATCGGCGCGTAGACCACGCAGAGTACGATCGTGGTGGCAATAACCGGTTTGGCAATTTCGCGCGCACCCAGCAGTGCGGCGTGGAGCGGGCGCAGGCCTTCGCCGATATGGCGGTAAATGTTTTCCACTACCAGGATCGCGTCATCAACCAGCAAGCCGATAGCCATCACCATCGCCAGCAGCGTCAGCAGGTTGATCGAATATCCCATGATCTGCATGTAAAACAGCACCCCGATAATCGATAACGGGATGGTGACCAGCGGGATCAGCGTGGAGCGGAACGAGCCCAGGAATAGAAAAATCACTATCACTACAATCAGCGCAGCCTGCGCCAGGGTAAAAATAACCTCGTTGATCGATGCCTCGATAAATTCGGTGGAATCGTAAGCAATAGCCGCGTTGAGTCCTGGCGGGAATGACTTCTTCAGTTTTTCGAGTTCCGCGGTTACCAGTTTGATCGTGGTCAGTGGATTGCCATCGGTGGTGCCGTTGATACCGATGTAAATCGACGGTACGTTATCGAACATGATGAGCGAGTCATAGTTTTCGGCACCTAGCTCGATTTCGGCTACATCTCCAAGCCGGACCTTGTTATCGCCTTCATCTTTGATGATAAAACGGCTGAAGATATCCGGGTCGCCGGTATCGGTGACCGCATTGACGTCAGTTTGTACCAGCTGTCCGCGCGTCTGACCGGCCGCCGACTGGTAGTTTTCATTACCGATCACGTTAACGATATCGGCGGCGGATACCTTGTGTGCAGACATTCTGACCGGGTCCATCCATACCCTCATCGAGTAGGTTTTACCGCCCAGGATTTCAGCCTGCGCAACACCTTTCACGGTAGACAATGCGGGTTGAATCGTGCGCAGCAGGTAGTCGGTAACCTCCACATCGGAAAGGGTTTCGCTGTAAAAGCTATAGTATGCAAGGGCAAAACCCTCGGCAGACTGTTTGGCGATGACTGGATCTTCCGACTCTATCGGCAATTCGCCGCGGATAGAACCAACCTTGGTACTCACTTCGGTTAAAGCGACGTCGGCATCGACGCCCAGCTTCATATGCACTTCGACCACGGAGACGCTGTTGCGACTGCTCGAACGTACAAAATCGATTCCCTCCGTACTCGAAACCACCTGCTGGATCGGGGTGCTAATGAAACCCTGAATGAGTTCCGCGCTGGCTCCAGGGTAAGCCGTGGTGATCGAGATTATCGAGGTTTCCAGCTCCGGGTACTGGCGCACCTGGGTATCGAAAAAAGCCTGCACGCCCAGTAACACGATCATAGTGCTGATAACCAGTGATAATACCGGTCGCTTGATGAAATAATCGGTCAGCATGGTCGCTTACTGCTGGGTTGACTGATATTCGGCAACATCATCGACAATGGTCACCCGCAAGCTCGGGTAAAGCTTGAGCTGGCCTGCGGTAACCACGATGTCACCCGCTTTCAGGCCACTGACTACACCGGCCGATCCTTTGCTGCGATAGACGACGTCGACCTGCCTTGAAGCCAGGCGATAGTCAGCTTCTTCCTCGCCGTCGGCGTTTTCCGATTTTTCGAGTATGTAGGCCGCTTCGCCGTAAATGTTATAGAAAATAGCGGTTTCGGGAATCGTCAGTACCGATACCTTGCGTCTGGAGCGAACATTCATATCGGCGAACATGCCTGGAGCGAGCAGGCGCCTGGAATTATCGACCACGGCACGCACCGCGATATTGCGTGTACTGGCGTCCAGCTCGGGATTCCAGGTCACGACCCTGGCGTTAAACTTTTCCTGCGGATAGGCACGTACCTTGAAATCAATTCCCTGATCGACAACCAGGTCCTTGAAATTAGCTTCGGGTAAGGTGAAATCGAGATACAGCTTGTCAACCGACAACAAGGTTACGATATTGGTGCCGGGTGCAACGTACTCTCCCAGATCGATCTGGCGAATTCCGAGCTTTCCCGAGAAGGGTGCATAGATTTTTTTCTTCGCCAGTGCTACCTCGGCGACACTTATCTGGGCTCTGGATATATTAACTAGTGACTTCTGCACATCGATCGCGTTGCCGGACGCATAAGACTTTTCTTTCAGTTTGAGTAAACGATTATACTGGCTGTTGTCGGCCTCGAACTGGGCGCGTGCCGATTTCAGGTTTGCCTGTTCGGTGCGATTATCCAGTTCGACCAGCAACGCGCCGGCCTCGACTATATCGCCTGAATCAAAATTTATCGACTTGATGATGCCGGATACTTCGGTGGTGATATCCACCCCCTGAAAAGCCACCAGGTTGCCGATGGCCTTGACCTGCCGTTCCCACTGTTCTTCCACTGCCGTGGCGACGGTAACGCTGATGGGTGGTGGTGCCTGACTGCCCTGCGCAATCTGCAGCTGTATCTGCGAGATTTTCGTGAAAGTCAGGAATCCGCCCACGGCCGCTAACAGCAACAACACCATGAGAATTCTAAGCCAAAGACGGGGCCTGGCGGTTTTAGTTGTTTGAGTGGGCACTGTTCAGGTTTCGGCTGGTAAGTGATACGGGTTGTTTGCGCGAGCGCAAATTACAAACGCTAATAGTAATGCTCCGACAACTATTTTGCAGCCATGTTTCAGTAAATAGAGATTATAAAGTGATTTTAGATGTGCGATGTCGCAATAAAGAGCATAAGGCGCCAGCTTCGAGCATTTGATCGTGGCCGGCTGTGGCGGTTCTGTTAAACACTGCCGGTTATAGCGCTTAGGCTGGATTAACATTTCCGATAAGCCAGAACCCAGTGGCGTAAATGCGCCTCCTTATCTGAAAACGGGTAGGTCCTGAACATCAACGATTGATCGAGCTTTTCCCAATGGCCCGTGGCGTCGAGTTCAGCTATCTTCTGCTTGAAGCCGTATTCGTCGTGCGCGATTGTCGACAGTGAGAAAACGATGATGCCACCGCTACGGGTCAGTTTAATGATGCCATCGAGAGATTCCGGGGGTGCGTGACCATGAGTCAGTACGCCGGCGGCTACAACGGCGTCATAATGCGCGTCGGGCAGATCGACCTGGCTATCCAGGTAAAGCTGGTGCAATTGCTCATAAACTTCCTTTCTCTGCGCGACCGCGAGCATGCCTGACGAAGGGTCGAGTCCTTCGAGGTTGTGGTAGCCCATCTGGTGTAGAACCTGAGCCATGTTACCGGTGCCGCAGCCGACGTCCAGAATCCTGGCATCGAAATCCCGCACATGGCGACCGACCATACCGGTTGCTATCGCGATGTAAGGATTGCCGCTGGCCCAGAGCTGCTGATCATAATCGCCGGCCCATTCGTCGTAGAGGGCATCCAGCGTCTTGCGTTCACCATCGGCCTGGTAAACGCGTTCAAGCCAGGTTTCGAGCTCGTCCAACAAATTCTCCTTGCATGTCATTCCAATAAACAGCAGATTATGCCTTAAACAGCGGTAACTCAAGTGGCGGTGATTGATTATTGATCCGGGCCGGGTGGTTTTAGCAACTGAACCTGGCCCTGATATGGGGCGCGAAACCCGCCGCGAACTGGCGATTCAGGCCGCCGCTATTCCTGGTGGCGGTTGCATGCGTAATCTTAAGTTGACTGACGGGTAGATAGAGTTTTGCAGTTAAACAGGCTTGATCAGGAACGACTCGACGGCAAACTGGGCAAGGCCATGCAGTTTGCCATGGAGACCATTGTTACCGCCGCCCATATCGATCAGGCAGAAAGACTGATAGATATCAGTTTTGCCCATATCGACGCCTGTTTTTATAACGGTCGTGCCCATCTCGACTTCGTCAATTACATGCTCGAACATGGAGCGACACTGGCCGTACCCGCCTGGACCAACAATGGGCTGGTGTCATTAAATGATCTCTCACTGCGCGATCCGCTTGCCAGTCGGGAAATGGACGAGGCCAGGCAACTTATGCAGGCCTACGTCAAGCTGGGCTGCAACCCCGTGTGGACCTGCGCTCCCTACCAGTTGCCCGGGCGACCCGAGCTGGGTGCGCATATTGTCGGTTCCGAGTCGAATGCAGTCAGTTTCTATAACTCGGTGATCGGGGCGCGCAGCAACAAGTACGGCGATTTTCTTGATGTCTGCGCGGCAGTTACCGGGCGAGTGCCTTATAGTAAATTGCACCGCGACGAGGCGCGCGCAGCAACGATGCTTTTCGATGTCGGCAATATCCCGCAAGAGATTCGCAGGGACGATTTGTTTTATCATCTGCTCGGGCATTTTATCGGTCGCAACACCGGGAACCTGGTGCCGGCCATAGCGGGTCTGTCAGATGACTGTAACGAAGACGATCTGAAGGCAATCAGTGCGGCGGGCAGTTCGTCGGGAAGCGTGCCGCTGTTCCACGCCATTGGTATAACGCCGGAAGCCAGCACCATCGAAGTCGCGTTTCAGGGGCAGCCACCGCAACGAATCATCGAGTTAACCCTGGCTGACCTGCAACAGGCGCGCGCCGAACTCGGCGGTAATTCGGATCATGCGTTGAGCGGAATTGCGCTGGGAACCCCGCACTTCTCTTATGCCGAATTCGAACGCCTGGTTCAGTTATTGAATGGCCGTTGTGTGCATCCCGGGCTGGTGTTTTACCTGACCACCAGTCGACATGTGCATCAGCAGGCTCGACGACAGGGCTGGATAGATTCACTGGAACAGGCGGGGGTAAAAATTGTTACCGATACCTGTACCTATTTTTCGCCTGCAGTTAATGGCCTGCGGGGTAAGGTAATGACCAATTCAGCCAAGTGGGCGTATTACGCGCCGGGCATGTTACCGGTGGAGGCATTGATAGGTAGCTTGAGAGAATGCGTCGAGTCGGCAGTGAGTGGCGAGGTAATGCTCGACCCGTGGGTGGCCGAATGAGTCCTGCGACGATCGATATAGAAGCCAGGGTGCTGATTCCCGGTCACGCGACTGGTCCGGCCCTGGTGCTCGACGACACCCTCAGTTTCTGGGGCGGGTTCGAGCCGTCGAACGGCGAAATCATTGACGTTCATCATCCCCAGTTCGGACAACTGGTGGGTGGCAGCATCCTGTTCATTCCGCAGAGCAGGGGTTCCGCCGGTACGCCGGGCGGTATCGCCGAAACCTTGCGTAACGGCAGTGGTCCGCTCGCGTTCGTGCTGGGTGAGCCTGATGTCAATATAAGCGTCGGCACACTGGTTGCAAATCGGCTCTACGAGCTTGAAATTCCGGTCCTCGAGATATCACTGGCGGCGATGGCGCAGATTCGTAGCGGGGATAGTGTGACAATCGACCAGCGGGGAATCGTTGTAGCTGGCGCTTAAAGCCTGCCTGCACAAGTCGAGCAAAATGATGCAATGCGCACTCGCTTTCAGCGGCTGGATTCGGACCACCATGTGCCCGTCCCGAGCATAACTGTTTATTACGCTATCCCGGCATTCAGGATCATCATCAGGCGCTAACATCCAGATGTTGATTGATTGTTGATCGCTTTACCGTAGCATATCAATTCCAATAACCGGTTACGGCAACTATGAGTGGAAACAATGTCATCGTGCTGATGTCCGACGAGCATACCCGGTCGGTCATGGGCGCCTATGGTAACCCGTTGGTGCATACGCCAACGCTGGACATGCTTGCGGCGGACGGCGTGCGATTCGACAACGCCTATACACCATCGCCGATCTGTATTTCGGCGCGCGCCAGTTTCGCCACCGGAACCCCTGTTTTTGAGCATGGCTGCTGGTCGTCGGCGGAACCCTACTATGGACAGCAACAAAGCTGGATGCACCGCTTGGGAGACAAGGGACACCAAGTGGTATCAATCGGCAAACTGCATTACCGCTCGGCGGACGACGACACCGGATTCAGCGAGCAGATACTGCCGATGTACCTGGCCAATAACGGCAGGGGCTGGCCGCAGGGGTTACAGCGCAAACCGATGGGGAGTTTTCCCGACGCGGCCGAGATGGCCGCAATTCTCGGGCCGGGAGAAACCAGTTATACGCAGTACGATCGCGATATTACCGCGGCGGCGGTCAAATGGCTGGAACAGCGCGCTGCGAGTGATTCGCAACCCTGGGTACTATTCGTATCGTTTATCTGTCCGCACTTCCCGTTGTCGGCGCCGCAGCAATTCTATGATTTGTACCGGGACGTGGAATTGCCCGAGCCCTATGATCTTGATGCGACCGCAAGATTAAAACATCCGGTGATCGATGAAATGCGCCAATTCTGGAACTATGCCGATT
>CALDDP010000184.1 GCA_937936805.1 uncultured Gammaproteobacteria bacterium
CACCAACCAATTCTGTCAAATTTCAGCTACAAGGTTTGACGGATACCCGCCACGGCTCTTGCTAGTTGACGTGCGTGGGGGTCCATATTGGGTCGTGTATCGCCGCTGACGCGTTGGATTCGAGCGGCAGCTTTCTAAGTAAGCGGACCCCAGCGAGCCTCGTAGGAGGCAATCTTCAGTTGTGGGTTCACCGGTCAATGCAACACGTGCGGTAAAGCACTCTGCAGGAAAATCGTTGAAAGTTCTATATTGATTCGGGTCTTGTGCGCCTGATTGAGCAATCGGTTTTTTTACACCGGAGCATGCATCGGAAGAATCGAAAGAGTCCCGCTCGAATGAAGCGATGAGTCTTCTCCCACAGGAGAAAGCTATTGATATCATTTTTGACTGAACTGATTATCCAGCTGATCACTGCCGGCAACAAACGCGAGCACAAGAATAACTGTCACTGCCGTTATAATCATGTTTCTGTATCTCATGGACGATTGGGCTCTTCCGGGCAAGGGCAGGCCCTGTAATTGCCCGCGACTCGCACAAGCTTGTGGAGTCTAGTCATTGAACGGGACTCCAGGTTCCCATTGCGTTCAAGTTATCGCCAAACTTCCCGATTCCACACAAGATTTCCGCAAATCGCACTCCTGATACAAATGATCCTGAACAGCCAATTCGGCGATCCTGATCTCTTATCGTCGACATGTAGCTTGAGTCCGACACGGCTGGCCGGAGCGTCGAGGTCGTTCCTGTTTACCGATACAGGGAATGGCACGCACTAGAGCTCTAATCGATTCATTTCCATTCTCCAGTTCGGGTAAAATACAGAGATTCGCAATTAGCGATTATTGCCTGACAGGTGAAAATGACAAATAAATCCGAATCCCGGGTTACAACCAGCCACTGGGGGGCTTTCCAGGTACTGACCCGTGACGGGCGAATCGTCGGCACCGCGGATTTTACGCCCGATCCGCACGCCTCGCGGATCGCGGAAACGATACCCGCGGCCGTGTATCACCGAACCCGGGTGGCGCGTCCGTCTATCCGGCGTGGCTGGCTCGAGGGTGGCGACCGCGCGCGTAATTTACGAGGTCACGACGAATTCGTCGAACTGCCCTGGGATGAAGCGCTCGATATTACCGCTACCGAACTGCAGCGGGTCATCGCCGAACACGGTAACGGATCAATTTTTGGCGGCTCATACGGTTGGGCCAGCGCCGGCCGATTTCATCATGCCCTCAGCCAGGTGCATCGATTCCTCAACGTCAGCGGCGGTTACGTCTCTTCGTTCGCGAGCTACAGTACCGCTGCCGCGCAGGCAATCATTCCGCACGTATTCGGCATTAATTTTCTGAAAATGACCTGGGGCTGGCAGAATGCCTGGCCGACGATCGCCGATAACACGCAAACCCTGGTCATGTTTGGCGGCATCAACCCGAAGAACTCACAGGTCAGCATGGGTGGAGTCACGCATCACGAAACCGATGGCTGGTTCAGGGAATTCGATAAACGCGGCATTCGCCGCATCAACATCAGCCCGCAAATTACCGACACGCCCCCGGGAGCCGAATGGCTGGCCGTCATCCCCGGCACCGATACCGCCATGATGCTAGGCATCGCGCATGCACTGGAAACCGGAAACCTGATCGACCGAGACTTCATCGATCGCTGCACCACGGGCTACGATCGCTTGCGCAACTACCTGCTCGGCGAATCCGACGGTGTTGCCAAAACCCCTGAATGGGCCGCGGAGATTTGCGGCATCGATGCCACCTCGATACGGGAACTGGCGCAAACCATGGCGACGACCCGCACCCTAATCACCGTCGCCTGGTCGTTACAGCGCGCGCAAAACGGTGAACAGCCTTTCTGGATGGCCGCGACTTTGGCAGCAATACTTGGCCAGATCGGCCTGCCCGGCGGTGGTATCGGTTATGGCTACGGCGCAATTGGTGGTGTCGGTGTTGCGGTTAAACGCGTTGGCGGCCTGACTCTGCCGCAAGGCGAGAATCCGGTTACCGATTTCATACCAGTGGCGCGTATCGCGGATTTGCTGCTCAATCCCGGCCAACCCTACGACTTTAACGGCCAGCAGCGTAAGTACGCCGACATTCGCCTGGTTTACTGGTGTGGCGGTAATCCGTTTCATCACCACCAGGACCTGAACCGCCTGGAGCAGGCCTTTCAACAGCCTGAAACTATAATTGTGCATGAGCCCTGGTGGACCGCGACGGCAAAGCGGGCCGATATCGTATTCCCGGCCACCACGCCGTATGAGCGCGAAGATATTGGCCGGGCCCAGGGTGATTCATACCTGTTTCACATGCCGCGTTTGATCGACCCGGTCGACGAGGCCAGGGATGATTACGAGATTTTTACCGGTCTCGCCAGACGCATGGGCCTCGAACAGGAATTCACCGAGGGTCGCAGTGCCGGTGAATGGCTGAACCACCTATACGAACAGTTCAGGCAGGAGACCATGGCAGACGGCATCGATCTTCCCGACTTCGAAGAATTGCGACGCCGGAACTGGATCGATTTGCCGGTGCGTGGTGCAGAATTCGCGCAAACGCCCTTTGCCGAATTTCGCAAGGATCCAGTCGCATCACCGCTGTCGACTCCATCGGGTCTAATCGAAATATTCTCGGCGACGATCGACGGCTTTGGCTACGACGAATGTCCGGGCCACCCCTGTTGGCATACACCTGACGAATGGCTGGGTGCCGGGTTGGCAGCCGAGTATCCGCTGCACCTGGTCTCGCCACAGCCGGGCGACAAATTACACAGCCAGATGGAAAGCGCGATCGCCGACCTGCCCGGAGCGCGCCCCACGCTAATCGAAATCAATCCGCAGGATGCCGGCACGAGGGACATTCACGATGGCGACCTGGTCAAGGTATTCAATCAACGTGGCGGATGCAGGGCGCGCGCGCATATCAGCACCGATATCCGTCCCGGCGTGGTCTCACTGCCGACCGGCGCCTGGCTCGAACCGGGAATCGATGGCACCGATGCCCAGGGCAACCCCAATATACTGACACGTGACCTCGGCACCTCGCGTATCGGTCAGGGCAGCAGCGCCCATACCACGCTGGTTGAAATAACCCGGCTAATTGAATAGCAATCCTGTAATTGCCTTAAAATCGAGGAGTCAGTCATGCCTGATCAAAACCGAGTTTCACAATTGTTCCGCCTCGACGGCAAAGTGGCGCTGGTCACTGGCGCCAGTAAGGGTATCGGCGAGGCGATGGCGCGCGGGTTAGCCGAATTCGGCGCCAGTGTCGTGCTTAGCAGTCGCAAGCAGGAAGCGGTTGATTCGGTCGCCGCAGAATTCAAGGCCAGTGACCTGGAGGCCACCGGCATTGCCGCTAACATGGGTAACATCGACGATATCCATGCGCTGCTCGACAAGACCGTCGAGGTTTACGGTGGCCTCGACATCATTATCAACAATGCCGCCGCCAACCCGGTTTTCGGTCCTTTGCAAAACACCGATGAGCGCGCCTTCGACAAGATTATCGATGTCAACCTGAAGGGTCCCTTCGAACTGTGCAAGCAGGGCTATCCGCTAATGAAACAACGCGGCGGGGGCTCGATCATCCATATCAGTTCGATCGGCGGACTGACACCCGAGGCCGGTATCGGAATTTACAGCGTCAGCAAGGCAGCCATCATCAATATGACCAAAGCCATGGCGCAGGACTGGGGCGCCGACAATATCCGTGTCAACGCGATCTGCCCCGGTTTGATCAAGACCAAATTCAGCGAAGCCCTGTGGAACGACGAAAGTTCGCTGGAACGCTTCGTCAAGCGGATTCCACTGGGACGTATCGGTGAACCGGGGGACATAACCGGGCTCGCGGTTTACCTGGCCTCCCCCGCTTCAGCTTACTGCAGCGGCGGGGTATACATGGTCGATGGCGGTTATGCGGCCAATTGATCATTACCCAAACCATTCGTACAGGAATATGATATGAAACTAATTCTAGGCACCATGACCTTCGGCGACCAGGTCGACCAGGACGGCGCGCGGACATTGCTGCAGCAGTTTACCGACGCCGGTAATCATGAACTCGATACTGCCCACACTTACTGCGATGGCCGCACCGAGGAAATGCTGGGCAGGCTACTGCCCCCGCCGGCACGCGATAAACTATACATCGCATCAAAGGTTAATCCGTGGAATGACGACGGTCTCAAGCCGGCCCAGGTCAAAAAACAGATGGCGGAAACCCTGCAACGCCTCGGCACCGATCGTGTCGATTTGCTCTACCTGCATTCTCCAGACCTCGATACGCCGGTTGTGCAGACATTGGAGAGCTGTTTCGAACTGTTTCAACAGGAAAAATTCAACCACTTCGGACTCAGTAATTTCGCCTCGTGGCAGGTCGCCGAAGTGGCGGAGATCTGTCGCCAAAATGGCTGGATGCAACCCACGGTTTACCAGGGCATGTACAATGCCCTGACCCGGGACGTCGAGCGCGAACTGTTTCCCTGCCTGCGCAACTACGGCATCCGTTTCTACGCCTATAATCCATTGGCTGGCGGCATGCTGACCGGGAAGCACGTGGATATGGACGATATTCCCGAGAGCGGCCGTTTCAATGCCGAACGCGGTTACCTCGGACGCTACTGGAAACAGGATTACTTCAAGGTTATGCAGGAGCTGCAAACGGCCTGCGAGGAATTTGATTTAAAGCCGGTCGAGGTCGCCCTCGGCTGGCTGGTCAATCATTCCCTGCTCGACGACGAACTGGGGGACGGCATAATACTCGGCGCCAGCAAGGTCGAGCATCTGGCGCAAAACATGGCGGCCTGCCAGCATGCACCACTGGACCAGTCGATACTCGACATCCTCGATCGGGGATGGGAGGTTATCAAACCGGACTGCTTCAGATACTTCCGCCCCTGAACCGCGGCGAGTAAATCAGTTTTCAGACGGTCAAAAGCTGTTGTGTCCCCGGGGCGCTCTGGCCTGATTAATACCGATTTCCAAATGCAGTTTCCAGGCGCCGTATTGCCTCGTCAATCCGGCTCTCGGGCACGGCGCAGTTTATGCGCGAGAAACCAGCGCCACAATCGCCGAACGAATCTCCCCGGTTGAAACCGAGGCCCGCGTCCTCGACCAGAAAGCGTTCAATTTCGTCCTGGCTCCAGCCGGTGCCGCGAAAGTCCGCCCAGAGCAGGTAGGTGGCTTCGGGCAAGGCGGCTTTGACCGGAAACGGCATCCGGTTTAAAGCATCGACCAGTTTGGTCTGCATTTGTCGAACATAACTCACTACTTCGTCGCGGTATTGATAACCATGCTTGTAGGCGCTGTACGATCCCCAGGCGCTAAAAGTATCCTGATCCCAGTGAAGTTTCTTCAGTGATTGCTGCATAATCGTTTTGAGCCGGTCGTCTTCGGTCATCACATAGGAGCCGAACAATCCACCGATATTGAATATCTTGCCGCCTGAAGTCAGGGTCATGATGCCCTGAGTATCTTCGGCTACCTTAATCGTCGGCTTAAATGGCAGGTCGTGCACAAAATCGGCATGAATTTCGTCACTGAACACGATTAAATTATTTGCCTGGGCGATACGCACGATTGCTCGAAGCTCTTCGGCTCCCCACGCCCGGCCAACCGGGTTGTGCGGGTTACAGATGACGACTGCCCGGGTATCGGCTTTTTCGCAGAGCGCCCGGTAAGTCGGGATATCCACGCTCCAGTGGTTGTTCGCGTCGCAGTTCAAATCACAACAGACCGGAACCCTGGAGACGCCGCTTATGACGTCGAAAAAGTTCTGGTAGACCGGGGTAAAAATAATTACGCCGTCTCCGGGCGCCGAGACGGCCTCGAGCATCAGCACCAGTGAACTCAGCAGTCCATTGGTTATGACGACATTATCAGGGTCGAGCTCCCAGTGGTGTTGTTTCTTTTGCCAGGCGGCGAATACCTCTCGATGATCTTCAGGGTAGGAGCAATATCCAAACTCGCCGCCGTCGATAATTTCCCGCAGCGTCGCGGTGACTTCCCGCGGAGAAATAAAGTCGGTATCCGCCACCGACATCGGTAAAACCCTGTGCCCACCTACGGTGCTTTCATAATCCCACTTCCATGATTTCTTTCTGCAAAGTGGATGGCTGAAATCATATTCCGACATTGATTTTACGGGTGACTGATCAATTCGTGAGATGGTACCGAAAACCACCGCAACGCGCATTAACGCGAAGTGGTGAGCCGCGATCTAGCCGTCTAATAAAGTCAGGCTCAGCGCGGGCCAGTAGGTAATGATCAATACCGCAATCAGTAGCACCACGAAAAATGGAATGGTGGCCAGGTAAAGCGTCATTACCGGCTTTTCAAAACGGTAGCTGGCGATGAACAGGTTCATCCCTACCGGCGGCGTGAAATAACCCAGCTGCATATTGGCGAGGAAGATTATGCCGAGGTGAACCGGGTGGATGCCGTAACCCACAGCGATCGGCAAAATAATGGGCACGATGATGACAATCGCCGAGAAAATATCGAGCATCATGCCCAGTGCCAGCAGAAACAGGTTCAGCAAAATCAGAAAAGTCAGCTTTTCATCGATATGCGACTGGATAAAGGCGAACATTCGCGTCGGCACCTCGGCATCGATCAGGTAGTTGGTCGAAGCCAGCGAGACGCCGATGATAATCATAATACCGCCCACCAGCATCATCGCTTCGCGCATGATGCCAGGTAGTTCAGAGATTTTTATCTCCCGGATAATTAATACTTCGACCACCAGCACGTAAACCGCGGTTACCGCAGCGGCTTCGGAGACTGCGAAGTAACCACCATAGATACCGCCCAGCACCAGGAACGGCAGCGGTATTTCCCATTTTGCGGCGAGAATCGCAGCGAGAGCGGCCTGCGGGTCGAAGGCTTCACGTCGGCTTCTGTCTCTGGGTTGCAGCATCGAGTAGAAGGACAGCATCGCCAGCATCAACAGACCGGGAAAGATGCCGGCCAGAAACAGGTCACTGATACTAACCGGTTGATCCAGATCCATTTGCTGGGCCACGACACCGTACAGAATCAGGGGCAAAGAGGGTGCAAACAGGAGTCCCAGGCTGCCCGAGCTGGTCAGTAAACCCAGGTTGAAGTTTTCCAGGTAACCGGCCTGCTTCAACGCCGGGTAAAGCAGACCGCCCAGCGCAACGATGGTAATTCCGGAAGCGCCGGTAAAAGCGGTAAACAGGGCACAGGCAAAAATAGCGACGATTGCCAGGCCGCCGGGTACCCAGCCGAGCAGGCTGTTGGTCAGGTTTACCAGGCGCGTGGACGCATTCCCCTCACCCAGTAAGTATCCGGCAAAAGTGAACAACGGAATCGCCAGCAACACCGGCATTTCAGCCAGCCGGTAAACCTCGATACTGATAATCGACAGATCAACTTCCTGGTTGTGGAAGCCGATCATCGCACTCAGCGCAATAACCACGAACAACGGCGTGCGCAGGATGGCGAGCAGCAGTAATAGCGGTGCGGCAAGGCTCATCTCGCCGACCTCTTTGCCACCTTGATATGACGCAGATACAGCTGCGCCCAGCCAACCGACATGATCAGGTAACGCAGGCCGATTAACGCGAACGTGACCGGAATGATCACTTCCAGCATCCAGGCGGGAACACCCGCAAATGAGGTTATTCCATCTTCAAAGTCCATCTGGATCCATTGGAAACCGTACCAGGCGATTACCAGGCAGGTCCATGCGCTGATCTGACCTATGACTGACTGGATCAGGCGATGGGTATTACGGCTGAAAAGCTTTGACAGTAAATCGATGCGGATATGCTTGTTGTTGCGCGTTGCCACCGTCGCGCCGATCAAGCCCAGCCAGAGCACCAGCACCCGCAGTAACGGATCTATCCAGACAAAACCGGAATCAAGGAAATTGCGCAGCACGATTTGCGTGGCGGCGAGCAGGATCATTGCACTCAGCAAAAAGACCAGCAAACCGTCTTCGGCGCGGTGTAGCCGTTGTGCCCAGGTTCGCATTAATTACTGGCTGCTGCGAAAACTTTGTAGATATTCTCTCGCCTGGCTGACAATTTCTGCAGAAATTGTACCCGACTCGGCCATCTCATCGATCGCACCATCCGCGATCGACCTCCAGCGCTCGGCTTCGCCCGGGTTAGGAGAGACGAAGGTGATGCCGTGCTTTTTGAGCGCTTCCATTGCGGCCAGGTCATCTTTGCGATTGAGTTCGTCCAGGCGCTTGAACACCTTGCCGACTTCTTCGCGGACAACCGCCTGGTCTTCGGCGGATAGTTTGTCAAATGCCTTTTTCTGCACCGCTAACACTCCGATCAGGTACGAAATCGGGACCTCGGTCATATACGACGCACTGGTGTGCCATTGAAAAGCGATGGCCCCGGTTGGATTGACGGCAACAGTTTCGATTAACCCCGTTTGCAAGCCGGTAAAAATATCGGATATGGGTAAGGCGACCGGTGTAATCCCGAGCGCCCTGAAAACAACCTGCCCCACTTCATCGCCTTCGGGGATCCAAACCTTGCTTGCACGAATCGACTCCAGGTCCTGCATGGGTTTCTTGGACAGAATCCTGACAAATCCACCGTCGGAGATACCCAGTATGACAAAACCGCTGTCCTCCATTTGCTGCCTCATGATCGGGTCCATTTTGGCTCGCACATAATCGACCTCGGCGTAGGTATCGAACATCATCGGCAAGCCAAGCGCCTGGATGCTGGGATTGACCTGTGCCAGGCCACCCGGGGTAAAGGCGCCACCCTGCAGTTGTCCGATCTTTATCTTGCGATGAACACTCTTATCGTTACCCATCACGCCGCCCGGGTAAAATTTCAGCTTGACCCGACCCTCGGTACGCTGCTTTATCTGTTCGGCGCCCGCTTTCATTTCTTTCATCCACGTGGTGCCGGCAGGCGCCAGGGTGGCTATCTTGAGCCTGGCCGCCCCGACATTGGCGCTGAATGCAAGCGCGATGATTGCCAGGCTGAAAAACTTGATTGCTGTCTTCATATAATTGTCTCGATAACGATGATTTGAACCAACGAAACCCGAATAGTTTCGTTTAGAAAAAATCCTCGGATTCAGCCAGCAGTTGCTCGGCTTCAAGCTTTGCCAGCGTATTGATCAAGGTATATCCAGGGTAATCGGCGGGCGCGGCTTCGACGGAGATCAACAACGCGTCATGCAGCTCCCGGTCAAATACATTCCTGGCGTAGTTCTTTGCCATCAGAACGCTGATCATCAGATTGTGACCCGCGGAAATTTCCATTGCGCGTTCAAAATGGGCTCGCGCCAGCTCCGGTTTTCCGCCCAGCGCAGCCGGTAGCAGTGTTTTGATCACCCCCAGGTAGACGTGAGCGCCGCCACCATCGTAGTCTTCATCGATGACCAGGCAGCGCTCGAAAAGTGCGGTAACCTTTGACAGGTCTGCAACCGCATTCCAGTCGCTGGCATTGACCTGGATCCAGCTGGCCCAGGCCGCGGCGAAGCTATACAAGGCTTTCAGCTCAGCTTTACCTGTACCGGCCAGGCTTGCCTCGAATTGATCCAGTTTGCTATCGATAGCCTCGCAAACCCTGGCGTCCTCGATACAAAGCGCCCGGCGCGCGTAGGCAAGCGACTTGCCTGCCAGGCGCTGAGCGCGCGGCTCGTCTTCGATGAAGGCCGCTGTGTAAGAGCCGTATAGCCTCGATCCCGCGAGCAGCAAATTGCGATTTTGCGGGTCGCCCTCTATCAGCCCGTCAATCATTATCAGGTAGGCAGGCGCGCCATCACGGACCGTGGCAGGATCGTCCTGGTTCGATATTGCCAGCGAAATATTATCCGCCATATCCGAGGTTGCGGAACTGACCAGGCTGGCACAGCCCGGTAGTACAGAAACAACCAGTAAAATCCATAATGGTCTTAACATCAGGTTTGATCCAGGTGGGCCTTCACACGTTTGTTTGTCATATCGGAATAACCGTAAGCTTCTACTTTAGTCAACATTTCCCAGAATTGCTCGACCCACTGCTGGTCGTCCCCGCGCCCCGAGACATCCAGCACGACATCCGCATCGAGCCAGTAATGTCCGTCTTCCTCTGCTGGCGTCGCCATCCTGGCAAGCCACCCGTCCGCCGAACCGGCTTTGCCCTCACGAATCGAGAAGGCGCGCATATTATCGCTATCCTGCAACGAAAGCTCGCCATTCGCGGCAATAAAAATATACATCAGGAATCGGCCCGGCCGGAATTTCGGCAATGTTAACTTAAATTAAATTTCCGCAACAAAATAATTGTCCCAGCGCTGGTCCAGAATTTTAATCCCCTCGCTTATCGAAACCGCGCAGAGTCGTCCGCCTGACGTTTCCACCAGCCCGAGGGCGAGCAGCTTTTGCAGCGCGTCATCGATCTCGAAATCGATCCTGCAATCCCAGCGCGAATCGAACCAGTGCTCAATCTTCTGATCCAGCTCCTCCTGGCTCAGTGCAGCTTCGCTGGTCGATAGAAAATAATACGCGAGAATAGCTTCCTTGGATTCCTCCTCCTCGGCATCATTGGCCAGCCTATGGAACACGCCGGCATTATTATCCAGATTTTTGAAATACAGATTCCGCGTCAAGGTCTCCATGAATCGGAGTTTCCTGTTTTTGAAATTATTGAATTGTTTCCACAGGTACCCTCCCAGCGCAGCCGCACCGGCAAACAAGGCCATCAGGCTGGCCTGATTTATTTCAGCCGGCTGGTTATGGACACCCAGCCAGTAGCCAAACAGCGAACCGAGCAGCACCAGGGACGCACCCAGTTTGGTGGTGAGCACGATACCACCACTAACCAGTGCCGGAACACCAATCAAAAGCTTATCGATCAGGCGCATGCGCACTCGCGTATTCGGGAACAGCATTTCAAGATCCGCCTTGGGTACATTGCGAAACAGCTTGAGCAGGGTCGCGCCGGCACGGCAGCTGGCAAAATCGTGCTTCAAGTGTTCATAATCGTCGCGTATGCGTAAGTAGACAACCACCCGCTCATAGTTGACAAACTCGATGCTTGTTTTACGCAGACCAAACCAGCTTGAAACGGTTTCGTTCCTGACCGATTCGCCGCGTGCAAACAGCAAAACCTCTGAAAAGTCGTCGAAATCGACATGCAAACTGATCTTGAACAGAGATGACTCGGATAGCGCCCGGTTCAAATCGGCCTGGGTAACACGCTCGTAGTTGGCTTTTTCCAGCAAACCATCGAGTAGTTCGACAAAAGGCACATCAACCCGTGAATCGATAAATTGCGGGCGGCGTGTATCCGTATCAGGATCGGTATCGGCATAGGCATTCTTTAATGCTTCGACGACCTGGTGAAACTCAAAATGAAAAATCTGGTCCAGCATGTAACCGAGCTGACGAAAGTCATCGATATCAATGTCCGGATTGTTCTCCCGAATACACATTTCGACGATATCCTGTCGACGATACGGGATAAACCTGAATTTCCTGATTTTGGCGGGCATCAGGTAATAATGCCAGCATACGACCGCATGAGAAACAATTTCGACTGGAACTGATTTCGCCAGACATCATAAAATCAAGGCCAATTCAGTAACCCTCTGAAATATCAGCCCGCCAGACATAAATTCTTAGCGTGGTTCGTGGAATATTAAATCAGGGCTTACAGCTTCTATCAGCGGTACGGTTTGTCGAGCTCCACAATTATTGATATCGTCCGTGCTGACCTGCCGGGAATGTTTATAGCGGTCATTAATTCTGTCATTTGTCGGCAAATCACCGGCCGGGCAAACAATCACAGGTTAGAAAATTTATCATGAGCGATACAACCGTGGAGCAACCTCACCAGCTCGACGCAGCTGAGTCGGCTACGGTGCGGCTGGTACAAATCACAGATTGTCATATTTTCGCAACGGCGGAAGATTGTCTGCAGGGTTTGAATACACGGCAGAGTTTCGCGGCGGTTCGTGACGCCGTAGTCAACCATCAAGACGGGCTGGATTTGTTGCTGGCAACCGGGGACCTGTCACAGGACGGCTCAACCGCGTCTTATGCGTACCTGGTGCAGGCGTTTGAAGGCATGGGGATTGCTACCTTCTGGCTACCGGGTAACCACGACGATAGCAATGCCTTGCGGGAGCACTTCACAGGGAAGTGGATTCATGCCAGCAAGCATGTGTTGATCGGTAACTGGCAGATAGTGTTGCTGGATTCCACTATCAAGGGTGAAGTCTGCGGGCGGGTGTCCGCGGCCCAGCTGGATTTTCTGCAGCGTGCTCTAAAGTCCTATCCCGACCGGCACGCGCTAGTTTGTCTCCACCACCAGGCGCTGGACTGCGGTAGCGAATGGCTGGATCGTAAAGGGTTGAAAGACAGCGACCAGCTGCGCGCGCAACTCGCACAATACGACAATCTGAGGGCCGTGCTGTGGGGTCACGTGCATCAGGAATCTCATCACATAATCGATGGCGTCGAATGGATGTCGACCCCATCAAGCTGCGTTCAGTTCAAACCCGGCAGCAAGGATTTTGCGCTCAGTAGAGAAGCACCGGGATACCGGCATCTCAGCCTGTATGCGGATGGCAGGATCGAAACCGCAGTGCATCGGGTCGATCATGGCAATTCAGAAACCAGTTAATCGATAACGGGCAACTAATCAGACGGCCGCGACATCCAGCGCGTGTTGCCCTGCCCAGAGCTTCGGATTCATCCCGGATGGAACTCGATAACGCTTCGCCAGCGCCAGTCCTGACGTTTTGACAGGAATTAATTATCGTCAAACAGTGATTCCAGAATCGGGCAGGTCTGCGCACTCTTTGCAGAGCCATCGCAGAACGAGGAAATCTGGCTAAGACGGCGTTTGATTTTTTGCAAATCCTTGATTTTGGCCGCAATCTCGTCGATATGCTTTTCGGTCAATGCCTTTACGTCGCCTCGGGTATGGGTTTCCCCGGGGTCGGTCAGTTCGAGCAGTCCCTGAATTTTTTCACTCGAGAAACCCAGCGATTTGGCGCGCTGGATAAAGTTCAACCGTCGCACATGCTCATCGTCGTAGCTGCGATAGCCCGCGGCGGTGCGCGCCGGTGCCGGAATCAACCCAATCGCTTCGTAGTAGCGAATGGTTTCAATGTTGCAACCCGTGCGGGTGGCGAGCTTGCCTCTTGTCAGCATCGAACATATCTCCAGTTTTGCGAGCTTTAGCCAATAGTCGGGACCGTCAGGAATCATGATCTCTGTGGGTGACATATCCCGGCCAGTTATAAAGCCTATCTCAAACCTTGCAATCTATACAGAGTTAACCGGCTATAATTACAGCCAGAGTAGTATTGACCCTGTAGCAGCTACAGAAATTATCATCGCCGGATGTGTCAGCGGAGCAAGAATATGAACTATCTCAAGATCGGAATTATCTCTATGCTGTGCCTGGTTAACTGGAATGCCAGCGCGACCGAACGCTGGTTCAACCAGGCCGTGGTCGACTACGGCGCCGGATTGTTTCAGCAGAACTGCGCCGTCTGCCATGGCGCCAATGCCGAGGGTACCAGCGACTGGAAAAAAACGGATGCGAATGGCAACTACCCTCCACCACCGCTCGATGGCAGCGCTCATGCCTGGCACCACTCGATTCCACAGCTGGTCCGGTCGATCAAGGAAGGCGGCATCAAGCTGGGTGGCGTCATGCCGCCATTTGCGGAAAAGCTATCGGAGCAGGACGTGCTTGCGGTAATTGCCTATTTTCAGTCCAGGTGGCCGGATGACATTTATACCCGCTGGCACGAGCGATACATGCAGTAATTTCCAGCTTTGCTATGATGCGGTCTTTGTTGGCATAACGGAGCAAATCGATGTCACTAGGCAGTTTTTTCAAGTCACTTCTGGTCGGTTCATCCGGTACCGGACAGGTTAAACCCTCGGAGCCTGTCACTTACAAGGGATTGTCGATCGAAGCAGCGCCGATCAATGAGGACGGCAAGTATCGCACCGCGGGTTTTATCAGTGGTGAAGTTGATGGTGAGGTTAAACGGATTCAGTTTATCCGCGCCGATCAAAACGCGGACCTGCAGTCGGCGATCGATCATTCGATCTCGAAGGCACAGCAGATAATCGATGAACAGGGCGTAAGCCTGTTAAATAAAACTCACCTTTAAGTCAGCCAGGAAGTAATCACTGCGCTCGCTAACCGGGCTTCATACGGCGCCCATCCGTAAACTAAGACCCGGACAGATGATTACTACACGGATTCCCGGGCAAGTTCCTGTTTTAGCAACTCGATTCGCGGGCGCGCGTCACCGGCGTTGGGTTTAATTTCGAGTAACAATTCAAAAGCGTTTATCGCACGCTGATAATCACGCTGCGAACCCAGGATCATGCCCAGACCCCAGATTGCGCCAAAATGTCGTGGCTCCAGTTTCAGGGTTTGTTCAATATCGGCCAGGGATCCCGCGTAATCGTTCTGGTAGAAACGCACCGTGGCGCGGCGATTCCAGCCTTCGGCAAAATTCGGCATCGTATCGATGATGCGCGAGTAGATCGACTCTGCGTCGGCAAGGTCGCCGACACGCACCAGTTGCGCTGCTTCCAGCATCAGGGCATCGATATCATCTTCGCCACTCTCATACCAGATTTCCCAAATCGTCGATTCTGCTTCTCCAAGCACAGTGGCATCCTGGCTTGTTTGCAAGGTCTGAAACAATCCGTCGAGTCGTTGATCGGTTTGATCGGCGAAGCCGATCAGCGGGAAACTGCAACCCAGGGCCATGACTACCGCCAAAACCAGTTTCAATGTTTTCACGATGACTCCTCCCGGTGTCCACTGTTCAGAACGCGATAATGCTAACAGTGTTTGGCCGGTGATTCTAATCGGGCCGGTAGCAACCGGCTAATTCATGCCAATGGCGATACTCGCATCGAAGCTTGAAGACTTTCATTTCACTTCCCTGTCGAACTGACCGACTCCACATTCAGGTATTATTGACAGAAAGTACTAAAGTACTCAGCAGGGTCTGTAGAATCATGTTCGAGCAGATTTCGTTCCACCAACCAGATTGAACCCGAGGCAAACTGTGAGTAACGACAATTGGACTGGCCAGTAATATTATTTTTTGCCGTGCTGGCTTTTTTTGCCTATCGCGGTTACAAAAAGGGCCTGCTCAGGTCGCTGTCCCGGGTGCTAAGCCTGCTGGCCGGCTACACGGCGGCGATTCTTTTCACCGAACAGGTTTCAAGCATCCTCGCCTCCCGCTTTGACCTGGAAGGTATCGTCTCTTTTATCGCCGCAGGGCTCGGTTTGTTCTTCGCGGCCGGCATCGCCGTCAGCGTCGCTTTCTGGATAATCGCACAGCTACTGCCGGCAGAGGAAACCCCGTCTACCGCATCATCCCTGGGTGGACTTGCCGTGGGATTGATGGTCGGCACGATCGTCGCCATCACGGTGGTCTGGTCATTCACTTTTGTAAGGGATTTTCGCAGTAACCCCGAGGTCGATGCACTGGCGCAAACTGACCGGAGTAAAATAGAAATCCTCGCCAACAAGGTCGCGGGCACAGCGGTCAATACCGCCATGTCGCTGGGTTCTGTCAACCCCGAGGTCGCCCGACTGAGCGCCGCGATGATCGAAGCGCCGGGCGAGATCTCCCAACATATTAAGCGACTCATGAGCAGTGCCGATTTTCAGGCGCTGTTGGCTGATCCGCAAACCCGGATTGCATTGGAAAGTGGCGATACCAGTGCCCTGCAACAATTACCCGCTTTCCAAAACCTGGTAAAAAATCCCGACCTGCTAGCGCTGGCCGAATCGACCGGGTTGCTGTCCGGTGTAGCTGAAGACACAGGACCAGCGGATGCCATAATTGCCGCCCGGATGACGGATATCTGGGGACGCGTAGAGCGAGTCAAAAACGACGCCCGCGTTCAGGAAATACTGGGCGATGCGGAGTTCCAGCAAAAAGTGCAGTCCGGCAACCCGGTGGACATGTTGACCAATCCCCGCCTGCTGGAACTGGCAAATATCATTTTCGAGGAACCTGAAACGCCGGCCGGCAGTTCTGTCGGCAATAACCCGGGCACCGTGCCGGACGAAAGCAATACGCCGCAAAACCTCGAGAAGAAGACAAAAATCTGCAGCTGGACCGATGAAAACGGCACCATCCACATAAGCGACATCGACCCCGAATCCTGACCCGCGCAAAACTGGAGCAGCACAGAGGATACCCATCCTTGCTGCCTTGTTATATTCTACTCGTTCAAAACTACCCTACATAACTCATGGCTTCGTTACAGGAACAATTACTCAAGGCCGGCCTGGTCGACAAAAACAAGGCCCGGCAGGCAAACAAGGACAGGCAAAAGCAGAACAGAATGGTACGCAAGTCCGGTGCCAGCGCAGACCACAGGAGCGAAAACCTGGCCCGGCAGGAGCAGGAGAAAAAACGGGCTCGCGACCGAAAACTAAATCAGCAAAAGCAGGAGGCGTCCAGGCAGAAGGCAATGGCCGCCCAGGTAAAGCAGTTAATCGAAGACAACTGCATGGACAGAGACCAGGGTGAGATTGCCTATAGCTTCATCTACAAAAACAAGGTGAAAAGAATCCTCGTGACCACAGAGCTGAAGAATCAACTTACCCTCGGGCACCTCGCAATTGTGACTTATCTGCTGAATAGCCAGCGCAAATTTGAAATCGTGCCCGCCGCAGTGGCTGACAAAATCGCCGGGCGGAATGCGGACGCCGTGGTCCATCTCAACAAGGAAGACGCGGTTGATGAAAATGATCCTTATGCCGCTTTCCAGGTACCTGACGATTTGACCTGGTGAGGCAATGGCCATACCGGTAGCGGTGGCGGGTTTCGATCTAAATAGTCATTGAAAAAATTCTGGTATCCGGGGCATTGCGCAGCAGGCGCAGATCAAATGCCATACAGATGTTTCTTACAAAAGGTCGCGCGTGTTCCGGAACCACCAGCCTGTCGCCGGTAACTTCGACCAGTCCATCGGCCTCCATTTCCGCCAGCTTGAGCAGGCACTCCTGCAACTCGGGAAATCGTTCGGCCTGATCTTCCCAACTGGTCTCGAACTGGCACATGATATTAAGGATATGCTGTCGCACGATACGATCTTCCGCAGTCAATAAATGACCTCGAAATACCGGTAATTCGCCCTGGTTGGCACGGTTTTCGTATTCGGGAACCGTCTTTTCATTCTGCGCAAACGCGTACCAGGAATCGCTGATCGACGACATGCCCAGACCGATCATTAACCGGGTTTTACTGGCCATGTAGCCCATGAAGTTACGGTGCAGCCGCTTACTGACCAGGGATTGGTACAGGGAATCAGATTTCAGCGCAAAATGATCCATACCGATTTCTTCGTAACCGAGCTCCGAAAACATTTTCTTACCTGCCTCGTACAAAGCTCTTTTGGTCTCATTTTTTGGCAGGTCCGCTTCGCTGAACCCACGTTGACCGGTACCTTTTATCCAGGGCACGTGCGCATAGCTGTAGAATGCCAGCCGATCCGGCACCAGCTGGTTTGTCTTGTTGATCGTATCGATTACGTTTTCCAGGGTTTGATGCGGCAAGCCGAAAATCAGGTCATGACTGACCGACGTGTAACCGGTTTCCCGCGCCCATTCCGTTACCTGCCTGACCTGCGCAAAACTCTGGATCCGGTTAATCGTCTTCTGCACCAGGGGGTCGTAATCCTGAACCCCGAAACTGCATCTACGAAAGCCCAGCTCATACAGGGTTTCGAGATGTTGCCTGGTAGTACTGTTGGGGTGCGCCTCGAAACCATACTCATTGCCTTCCGCCACCTCGGCATGTTCGAGGATACCTTCGAGCAGGCGTTGCAGATGATCCGGGCTGAAGAAGGTCGGCGTACCGCCACCGAGATGTAATTCCTTGATTCGGGGAGTTGTATCGAATAATTCCCGGTAGCTCTTCCATTCGTTCAGCACCGCCTCGATATACGGAACTTCAACGCTGTGTCGTTTGGTAATGCGTTTGTGGCAGCCACAAAACGTGCACAGGCTCTCACAGTAAGGCAGGTGAATGTATACGCTGATGCCTTCATCGGAATTACTTTCCTCGAACGCCCGTACAGCCGTATCTTTCCAGATAATCGGGGAAATCGATGTTTCATCCCAATAGGGAACGGTTGGATAACTGGTATAGCGCGGCCCGGGTATATTGTATTTCTGAATTAAATTATCATGCATGTCAGGCAGTCAGGAGTATGTTCAACAATCGGGCTAGTCGTTTTTCGCAGTCTATGTTAACAGAACCAGAACATATATCATGACCGGGATCAGCTGCCGTCGAGATCCATCCGTTCAATCGCGAATCATCAAGCTTTTAGAGGTCCCATGTTACCCCTGAATTTATCTGCCAACGAAGCTCGCATCATCGGTTGCCTGATGGAGAAATCCATCACCACGCCGGATCAGTATCCATTGACACTGAACGCGCTCACCAATGCATGCAACCAGAAATCGTCACGTGACCCGGTGATGTCTTTGCCTCAGGGCGTGGTGCAACACGATGCGCGCGTGCTGGAGAGCAGGCATCTGCTCAGAATCGAGGAAGGTTTCAAGCGCGGCGTGGAAAAATACGCACAGAGATTCTGCAATACATCGTTCAGTGAATTACAGTTCGACCCGGCGCAGTTCGCTGTCGTTTGCCTGTTGTTGCTGCGCGGTCCGCAAACCCCGGGAGAACTTCGAGCCCGCAGCGGACGACTGCACGAGTTCGCCGACAATACGGAGGTGGTGGAAGCACTCAACGGCCTGATCGAGCATGAGGGCGATGCCCTCGCGGTTCAACTGCCACGCACGCCGGGGCGCAAGGACACCGAGTACATGCACCTGTTCTCGGGGCCCGTCGACATCGAGGCACATGCTGAAAAGGTGCAGGCCGACACAGGCAGCGGATCCTCGCCCCGGGTCAGTATGACTGAGCTCGCGCAGCGGGTTAGCGATCTCGAGGACGAAGTCGCCGAACTCAGAAAATTGCTCGAGTAAGGCAGTATAAGCGCGGTCTTTATCGTCTCTTTCACTTTCCTGGATAACGTGTTTTATCCATTTACCAGACAACACGATAGTGCTCATTGCTGCCTGGGTTCATTTACACTGGCTCCTCTAATGCTGGAACGTGACGTCCAGTGCAGCCCGGACTGTCGAACAGATCCCTGACTCTGCTACTGGTAACAGATTTATCCACGGAAGAAAATTTGATAAAAGCGGTCGCGTCCAATCACGCCGATCAGCGCTGCCGTAAAACTGTAAAAGAATATGAATATTCCCAAGGTGAAGTGCGACGCCCAGAATCGGGGCCAATGAATCTCATCGATCAGGTGTGAGGCGGCACCGGCAAAACCATCATACTTCGACCAGAGCGGAACCAACTCCTCGATGAACTGAAACAGGAGGATGATGCTCATGTAGAGCAGGACTTTCCAGAGAACGCTCAAAATCAGCGGTTTCTCACGTAACCATCCGAACAGGGGCAAGGCATCGGCAATCAGAATCGACTTGCCGGTGACAAGCGCGCCAACAACCACGGCAGCGTGAGTCGCCATCACGAAGTTTTGTTCACTGCCCATCAAGGAACGCACGAAGAGCAGGATTTCGAAAGCCACCAGGGCATAGATAGTTGGCGGCAGTAGTTCGAGGAACTCTTTCCTGATAAATGCCAGCGTCTTGCTCATATCGATTTAGTCTCTAGTTCTGGTGTGTGATCACAGTTTGATGGACTGAGTCAAATCTTATAAGAAGGGTCTTTACTATCGAGCAGGCGGATTACCGCGTCCCAGGCCATGTCGACATGATCGGGGATTTCAGTGGCGCGCGCCCTGCCTTCACTCGCCAGTTCATCGACCACGTCTGCTGAGGGTGTTACGATCTCCCGGCCCGAGGCCAGCACATCGACCTGCACCTTGCAGGCGTTCTCGACCGTGTAAAGATAATAAAATGCCTCGGCTACGCTACGACCAACCGTCAGCAGACCATGGTTTTGCAT
>CALDDP010000185.1 GCA_937936805.1 uncultured Gammaproteobacteria bacterium
GGCCGACATTTCGAATCGCGATAGCCGACATGCCTCGCTGCTTCGCGATCCGGCAAGCTTCATCAATCGCCAGACGCATCGCGGGAATACCGATACCGCCGTTGCCGTCGACAATCGTGGCGCCACGTTCGCTGTATTTGACTTCAGGCTCGGCATCCGCGCGCATATAGCCCGATTCAAACTGCTCGGCGTACTGCAGCGTACGCATCAATCCGTGCGACTCCATGCCGCATAGATTGGCGTCCGCCAGGTGCTCGGCTACCTCACGCGCGATCCCGGCACTGCAACCAATGTTTTCGAATATATCGCTCACCCGCGAGACTATTTCATGCACGGGAACGGTGACCCGCTCGTCGTCCATGTCGAGTTTGCTACGTACCCCCGAGGAATGCTTCATGAGGGAAATTTAACGGGGCTGCGGGAAATTATTCCTGCATGGTTTATCGATAATTCGAAAAATATGCTCTCCGCTATTGAATTAAACAGACGGGGATTAATTAAGGATATCTTTTGCGCCATTACTTCGTTACATTTCCTTTTTTACACCAGGCTTAAGCAGTGAAATCAACACTAGTAATAATAATGATAATAGTAGCGCTACCCTGCTACGCCGCTGAGCGGATCATAATAATACCCGAGATCCCCCGCTACTATCAAAATGATGGCAGTGGAAACTACCAGCAACTGATGCGTGAAATTCTCAAACGCAGCGGCGAATCGGCCAGGCTGATGAATTTTCCGTTGTCCCGAGCCACGGTAAAGTTCGATAAGAATAAACATGCCTGTTACCCGGTTTCGCTCGAACTTGCGGTCGATGTGCTGGGATATAAACTTATCGCTACCGGCGAAGCGATCAACCGTTTCAAGATTGTAATCGCGACACTGCGTGGCACCGCCATGGTTACCTCCTTCAAGCAGATACGAGGGCGCCGCATTGCAGCTCTGCCCACAGCTGACCTGCGTGCTTACGGATACTCGACATCATCGTTGACGGTACGTTACGTGGATTCGCATGACGAGGGACTTAAGTTGCTCAAGGCAGGCAAGGTCGAAGCAATACTCGGCTCGGTCGGAGACTTGATCGCCTACCGAGACAGGCTCAACTACGAGGATGCCGACCCGATATACGCGGTTGATGAAAGAATAGTCTGTCATCCGGGCGCTGCATCGGCGGCGTTTCTGAACAAAATCGACCCGGTCATCAGATCGATGAAATCTGACGGCAGCCTGAAGGCTATTCTAGGCGAGTATTACCTGCTGGATTGACAATCGCTCCATGCCTTTCTAGTCAAGCACTGCTGGCCAGTTCCGATCAGCCATGCGGATGTGACCCGGAACATCTTTACGCCAGCGCTGCTGCACAGCCAGACTGTAATTGAGGTATAGCTTGCCATCGACGATGCTCCAGGCTTCGGCAACAGTGCCCGCGGTTGCACCTTTTGCCACCGCGAAGGCGCAGTAGCCGCCGTACTGTGGCGCATAAGCCTCCGGTTTCGCTTCGAAAAGAGCCAGGTTAGCGGCACTGGCGAATTTATACGTCGCCCCCTGCCAACGGGTAGTGAATTTATCGCTGCCCCGGGTCGGTTCACCAATGGTGAAATAGGCAACCGCATCATAACCACGGATTGCACCATCGTCGGTTGCAAACACGGGCGCTTCCGCGGCAAAAGCAAGCGGCACAAATAGCAGGGACAGGAGTCCGAGTATTGATCTGAGCATCGTTGAATATCCCCGAATATGTTTGCTACCGGTATTCGGTCGACGCAGCCGCGAAAAGTTCCATTCTCTAAAGCATTGGTGGCAGTTACGCATCACAGTAATTTCAACCGGCTGAGTAGCTGGTGATCGAGGCGCAGATCGATAGACCCCTGCTCCAGAACGGAGGAATGATCGGATACGTAACTGAGCGCCTTGCGCCACAAACGATCGAACTGCTCCCAGAAAAGCCGTTTTGCCTGAGGAAATCGCCATCCCTCTCCAATAACCAGTGCGTAAAGCCTGACTGCCTCGTCGGTGAGCCAGTGCCTGCGCACCAGCTCATCGAGTTCGTCCAGATCCCTGATCGGCACGATTACAGGCTTGTTGTTTTCGATCCAGATCGACAGTACTGCCTCCATTAACGCCGCTTTATCGGGAAAATGGTTATAAACAGTCGGTTTCGACACACCGGTCAACTTAACCACCATATCGATCGATGTACCTTTAAACCCGTGCTCCAGGAAAAGTGTTAGGGCATTGCTCGCGATATAATCTTTTTTTGATCTTTGCGCCATCGCAGGGTTGATTATCGGATTGAATTATGCAAACTATACTAAACCGTTTAGTTTATGTCATCCATTATGTACCACAGAGTAACCGGAGGCCAACATGATTCGCAGTGAAAATGGTTATTTCGGGGAGTTCGGCGGACGTTTCGTCCCGGAAATCCTGCTACCCGCCCTTACCGAACTCGAGGATTTATTCTTCGGCTTACGCGACGATCCCGCTTTCTGGCAGGAATACGTGACCCTGACGCAGGAATTCAGCGGTCGACCGACACCACTAACACCTTTACGACGCCTTTCTAAACAACTCGGCGGTGCGCAGATCTGGCTCAAGCGCGAGGATCTCAATCACTCGGGCGCGCACAAGATCAATAATGTGCTGGG
>CALDDP010000186.1 GCA_937936805.1 uncultured Gammaproteobacteria bacterium
GCATCGGGTGTGGTCAAGTCGATGATGGACGAGTTGATCGAGGAGTTCAAAAACTGGAACATGCCCAACCGCGTTCATATCACAACCTCATGCTGCCAGATCAACTGTGGTGGCCAGGGTGATATCGCGATCAACATCCAGCACACCAAACCACCCAAAATCAATCATGACCTGGTCGCCAATATCTGTGAACGCCCGTCCGTGGTAGCGCGCTGTCCGGTGGCAGCTATCCGCCCAGCGCTGGTAAACGGCAAACCCTCGCTTGAAGTCGACGAAAAGAAGTGTATTTGTTGCGGCGCCTGTTACCCGCCCTGTACGCCGATGCAAATCAACGATCCCGAGAACACCAAACTGGCGATCTGGGTAGGTGGCAATCACTCCAATGCGCGCAGCAAGCCGAGCTTCCAGAAACTGGTCGCGGCGGGCATCCCCAACAATGCGCCACGCTGGCCCGAGGCGACCGCCATCGTCAAGAAAATCCTGCAGACCTACAAGGATAACGCACGCGACTGGGAGCGCCTCAACGACTGGATCGAACGTATCGGCTGGCCGCAATTCTTCGAGTTGACCGGTTTGCCATTTACCAAGTTCCACGTCGATAACTGGCGCGGCGCGCGGCGTACGCTAAACGCTTCAACTCACATTCGATTTTAACGGAGCAGCCAGGTGAAGTTCGCAATACTTGTCAACGAAGGCCCCTATACCCACCAGGCGTCGGATTCGGCTTACCATTTCACCGAGGCCCTGCTGCGTGCCGGGCACGAAATCGTGCGCGTTTTCTTTTATCACGATGGTGTCAATAACGGCACCCGGCTTAGCGTTCCACCCCAGGATGACCGCAATATCAGCGAGCGCTGGTCGGCACTGGCGCAACAGCACGACGTCGAGTTGATCCTGTGCGTGGCGGCAGCGCAACGCCGCGGATTGCTCGATGACGATGAAGCCAAGCGCGCCGGTAAAGACAGCAATAATATCGCAGAAGGCTTCCAGATTTCCGGTCTGGGACAATTGATCGATGCCGGAATTCAGGCGGATCGTTTAATCGCATTTGGTGACTAGTCATGGCGTCGAAGAAATTTTTATATATAAACCGCAGGCCGCCACACGGCAGTATCTACGCGCATGAATCGCTCGAGGTTGTATTGATCGGCGCGGCGTTCGAACAGGATGTCACCCTCGCCTTTATCGATGACGGGGTTTACCAGTTGATGCAAAACCAGGATACCGGTGGTGTTGGCTTGAAGAATTTCGCACCGACATTCAGGGCCCTGGGTGACTACGATGTCAACCAGATTTACGTAGAACAGGAATCGCTGGAGTTGCGTGGTCTGAGCAAGGATGACCTGATACCTTTGACTTACGAAGACGAAGACGACGACTGGGCAGAGAAGGATTCCATCCATGTCGTCAGCAGCGCCGAGCTGGCTGACATCATCGAACAACAGGATGTAATCCTGAATTTTTAACGGAAGCGAAATGTCTGTATTGCACATTGTCAACAAATCACCCTACGAGCGTCATTCGCTCGATACCTGCCTGCGCCTGGCGAAGCCGGATAGCGCTATTTTACTCATCGAGGACGGCATCTACGCGGTGCAACAGAATTCCGCCACCTCGAGCAAAATGCAACAGGCACTGAGTAATCACCCGGTTTACGCACTGCAACCCGATCTCGAGGCCAGGGGCGTCAACCCGGATAATATGATTGACGGGATTTCACTGGTTGATTACGACGGTTTTGTAAAACTCACAACTGAATACGACAGGCTGCAGTCATGGTTATGACTGTAATCGATAACATTTAACATAGCAGAGGCAGAAAATGGCTATTGAACTTGAAGGAAAATCATACGAAACCGACGAAGAGGGATACCTCGTCAACCTGAGTGACTGGAACGATCAGCTCGCCAACGAAATGGCCAAAGCCGACGGCGCGGTACTCGACGAAAATCACTGGGAAGTAATCAATTTCCTGCGTGATTACTACGAGGAGTACCAGATTGCCCCGGCGGTTCGCGTGCTGACCAAGGCAGTCGGCAAAAAGCTGGGTAAAGACAAGGGCACCAGTAAGTATCTTTACGAACTGTTTCCCTACGGGCCGGCCAAACAAGCCTGTAAATATGCGGGTCTGCCCAAGCCCACCGGCTGCGTCTAAACCCTGCCAGGGGTTTATCTCGTCAGGCAGGGGCACTTCCCTGCCTGACGCAGCAAGCCGGGAGATGACGCTGCCATGTCGTTGCTGACTATCGCATTTACGTTATTGTTTTATTTTGCAACCGCGACGATTGTCGTGGGCCTGGTTTATCGCATCAGGCTGTATGCGAGGACCCCAACCCCGTTGCGGATTCCCACAACCCCGGCGCCCATCAATCAGGCCGGCGTTGTCAAACGCATGTTTTTCGAAGTCACGCTGTTCAACAGCCTGTTCAAATCGAACAAGTGGATCTGGTTGTTCGGCTGGGTTTTCCATGCTGCCCTGCTGTTCGTACTGCTGCGTCACCTGCGCTATTTCACCGATCCTGTCTGGTCCTGGGTTGCACTGATTCAACCGCTTGGTGCTTACGCCGCTTTCGCCATGGTCGCGGGCCTGGCAGGGCTTTGGGCACGGCGGTTCCTGGTCGACCGGGTGCGGTATATTACATCGCCGTCGGATCATTTAATGCTGGCTCTGTTGATCGCCATCGGCCTCACCGGCCTAGGTATGAAATACGTCGCGCACACCGATATTGTTGCGGTCAAGGCATTTTTCCTCGGTCTGATGTATTTCGACTGGCAACCATTGCCGGCCGACCTGCTGCTAAACCTGCACCTGCTGCTGGTGGCATTGCTGATGATTGTTTTCCCGTTCAGCAAGTTGCTCCACGCACCGGGTGTTTTCTTCAGCCCGACCCGCAATCAAATCGATAACCCGCGCGAAAAGAGACACCAGCCGACGCAGCCGTCGGTTGCCGCGAAACCGTCCACCTGAGTCAGGATCCAGCCGTGGCAGAATTCGATACCCCAACTCTCAAACCCTATCCCGAGATCCCGCCGATCGAAATCGGGGTGATGGCGCATAGCAAGCCTTATGTCGCCAAGGAAGATATACAGCAAAAAATCGGCTTTCCCGGCGAGCTGATCGATAACTGGCAGCAGGTTGCGATCGATAAAATGGGCGAGCTGGTAAATAACTCGCGGGCTCTGCGGGTATTTCTCGATAGCTGTGTCAAATGCGGCGCCTGTACCGATAAATGTCACTACTATCTCGGCACCTCCGACCCCAACAATATGCCGGTCGCCCGCCAGGACCTGTTCCGCTCGGTGTACCGGCGTTATTACACCCTGGCAGGAAAGTATTTCCCGCGACTGGTCGGTGCACGTGATATGGACCAGGGCGTTATCGACGAATGGTATAGCTATTTCCATCAGTGCTCGCAATGTCGACGCTGTTCGGTTTACTGCCCTTACGGCATCGATACCGCCGAGATTTCAATGGCCGCGCGCGAAATCATGGACACCATCGGCGTGGGGCAAAAATACTGCAACGAGATTATCGGCAAGGCGCAAACCATCGGTAACAACCTCGGCCTGCCGGAACCGGCCCTGGCCGACACCCTCGAAGGCCTCGAAGAGGACATCGAGGAAGAGACCGGCGTCACCGTGCGTATGCCGCTCGATGTAAAGGGCGCCGATATTCTGCTGATTACCCCCTCCGCCGATTTCTTTGCCGAACCCCATGTCGACGGCCTGATCGGTTACGCCAAGGTATTTCACCAGGCCGGCATGAGCTGGACCCTTTCCAGTTACGCCAGCGAGGCGGCCAATTTCGGTATGTTCATCGGCTCCTATGAAAATATGCAGGTACTGGCGTTACGTATTCGTGAAGCGGCACTGGAACTCGGTGTCAAACGCATCGTTTTCGGTGAGTGTGGCCACGCCTGGCGGGTCGCTTACAACTTCCTCAACACGTTGGCGGGACCGTTCGATTTTCTCGACTCGCGCTATCCAATGCCGCAGCATATCTGCGAGGTAACCTACGATTTACTGCAACGCAATGCGCTCAAAATGGATCCGTCAGCCAACGACGACATGGTGCTGACCTTCCACGATTCCTGCAATATAGCGCGCGGCTCTCGCATGGGTGACTTCGAAGGCGGCCAGTTTGTCATTCCGCGCGAGGTCATCAAGGCGAGCTGCAATCATTTTGTCGACATGCCGGCTGATACCACGCAGGAGGCCACTTTCTGTTGTGGCGGTGGTGGCGGCCTGTTGACCGACGACCTTGTAGAATTGCGCGTCAAGGGTGCGCTACCGCGAATGGAGGCGCTCAAACAGGTGGTAGACCATCACGGCGTAACCCACCTGGCGGCCATTTGCGCAATTTGCAAAAGCCAGTTCAGCAAAATTCTGCCCTATTACGGGTTCGAGATGGACCAGGTCGTCAGTATCCACCAGTTAGTCAGCAACGCTATCCAGTTGGGTGGCGAGCAATAGATTTAGAATTTTATCCGGAGAAACAACATGGCAGCGTCAGAAAAGGAAGTGAATCAGAAACTCACCTTCAGGAAATACGAGGACGGCGTGCATCAGTGGCGTTCGCAGGGCGAGAATATTTTCAATGAAGATACGTCGCACAAATGTCCGACCTACGTGCATCGCACCCCGCCCTGCCAGGGTAGTTGCCCTTCCGGTGAAGATGTCCGTGGCTGGTTGAACATCGTTCGTGGTATCGAACTCCCGCCCGAAGATGTCAGCATGCAGGAATACGCGTTCCGCCGCTCTACCGACGCCAATCCGTTCCCGTCGATGATGGGGCGAGTCTGTCCGGCTCCGTGCGAACAGGGCTGCAACCGCAATACTGTAGATGATTTTGTCGGCATCAATGCGATCGAACAATACATCGGTGATTCGGCCAGGAGCGCTGGTTTCAAATTCGGCGATCTGCCGCCAATGGGTAAACACCGGGTTGCCATCATCGGTGGCGGACCAGCGGGTCTTGCCGCGGCTTACCAGTTGCGGCGCAAAGGCATCGCCAGCACGATCTTCGACGAACACGACGAGCTGGGCGGCATGTTCCGCTATGGCATCCCCGGTTATCGCACACCGCGCGAATTCCTCGATCATGAAATCAACCGCATTCTGGAGATGGGTCATATCGATACCCGCATGGCCACTCGCGTCGGTCGCGACATCAGCATCGAGGAAATCGAAAAAGAATTCGACGCGCTGCTATGGGCAGTTGGTTGTCAGTCAGGTCGCGGGCTGCCGCTGCCGCACGGCGACGCCCCCAACTGTATATCGGGCGTGGCCTTTCTCGAGGCCTTCAACAAGGGCGCGCTGCAGGTAACTTCCAATCGAGTGGTCTGCGTCGGTGGCGGCGACACTTCGATCGACGTCGTCTCGGTGGCGCGTCGGCTCGGCAAGATCGACAGCCTGCCCAAGGACCAGATGACCGAATTTGTAGTCGGCGGATTTACCGCCCACGACTCGGCATACGCCGCATCCCGCCAGGGGGCCGATGTCACCCTGACTTCGTTGTTTGAAAAAGCCGAAATGACTGCCACCGAGCACGAAGTAAAGGATGCATTGCGTGAAGGCGTCAAGATCCTGGATGGCGTCATGCCGATAGAAATCATCGTCAACGAAGAGGGTCGCGCGACCGCGCTGAAACTTGCCAAATGCACCGTCGAAGACGGCAAGCCCACGCCCGTCGAAGGCAGCGAGATAGTGATTGAATGTGATTTAATCGTCTCGGCAATTGGCCAGGGCGGTGATCTCAGTGGTATCGAGGAAATGGGTAATGACAGAAACCTGATGGATGCGGACAAGTATTTCCAGCACCCCGACAAGCCGGGTCATTTCGTCGCCGGTGACATCATTCATCCG
>CALDDP010000187.1 GCA_937936805.1 uncultured Gammaproteobacteria bacterium
CCTGCTTTTATTGGAGAACTACTTATGAAAATTATTACTGCGATTATCAAGCCCTTCAAGCTTGATGACGTTCGCCAGGCACTCGGTGAAATCGGCGTGCAGGGCCTGACCGTCTCTGAAGTGAAGGGCTTCGGGCGTCAAAAGGGGCACACCGAGCTTTATCGGGGTGCGGAATACGTGGTCGATTTCCTGCCCAAGGTGAAGCTTGAAGTTGCTATTGATGACGACCTGGTTGACCAGGTCATCGATGCAATTACCGCCAGCGCCAACACCGGAAAGATCGGCGATGGCAAGATTTTTATTACGACACTCGAACAGGTCATCCGTATTCGTACGGGCGAATCTGGTCCTGCAGCGCTATAGGGGGCGAAGATGGAAACTCAAATTTTTGAATTACAGTACGCGCTCGACACCTTCTATTTTCTTGTCTGTGGTGCTTTGGTCATGTGGATGGCCGCCGGCTTTGCCATGCTTGAGGCCGGATTAGTACGCTCCAAGAACACGACTGAAATCCTGACCAAGAACGTTGCATTGTTCGCGGTGGCTTGCACGATGTACATGGTTTGTGGTTATTCGATCATGTATGGCGCAGGTGACTTTACGATGTTTCTTTCGGGCATTATTGGTGACGGTGTTGCCGGTGCCGAGGAACCCGCAACTTATGCCCCATCGGCTGATTTTTACTTTCAGGTTGTGTTTGTCGCGACTGCGATGTCAATCGTTTCCGGTGCCGTGGCTGAGCGCATGAAACTCTGGGCGTTTCTGGTATTCACTGTTGTCATGACAGGACTGATTTATCCGATGGAAGGCCGCTGGACCTGGGGTGGAGAGCCGGTTTTTGGTATGTACACACTTGGTGACCTCGGCTTCTCTGACTTTGCGGGTTCTGGCATCGTGCACATGGCGGGAGCGGCAGCTGCGCTAGCCGGCGTTATGTTGCTGGGTGCCCGTAAAGGCAAGTATGGCAAGGATGGACGTATCAATGCGATCCCGGGTGCCAACCTGCCATTGGCGACCCTGGGCACGTTCATCCTCTGGCTGGGCTGGTTCGGATTTAACGGTGGCTCGGTACTGGCTACGTCATCTGTCGAAAGCGCCAACGCGGTTGCAGTCGTGTTCATGAATACCAATGCGGCTGCGGCGGGCGGCCTTATAGCTGCATTGCTGGTAGCCCGAATGATGTTCGGTAAGGCCGATCTGACGATGGCATTGAATGGTGCCCTGGCGGGCCTGGTTGCAATTACTGCAGAGCCATCTACACCAACGCCACTGCTGGCCACGCTGTTTGGTGCTATTGGTGGTGTGCTGGTCGTCTTTAGTATCGTTACCATGGACAAACTCAAGATCGACGATCCCGTTGGTGCGATCTCGGTACATGGTGTAGTGGGTCTGCTAGGCTTGCTGCTGGTGCCAGTGACCAATGACAGCGCCAGCTTCTCTGGGCAGATCTACGGGGCGTTGACTATCTTCGTCTGGGTATTTGCTGCCAGTTTTGCAACCTGGTTCGTGATCAAGATGATCATGGGTATCCGGGTCAGCGAGGAAGAGGAATACGATGGCGTGGACCTCGCTGAATGTGGTATGGAAGCTTATCCCGAGTTTGCAAAGGCCAGTAGTTAAATTTGGCCGTTGGTTCAGCTCAAAAGAGGCCGGCAGGGATGCTGGCCTCTTTTGTTGTGTGCTACCATAGCGGTCAAATTAAAAAACTAGCCATCATGTTGTGCCATATCTACCGTAGCAACCGAAAATTCGATACCTATCTTTACCTTGTCGACAAGGATGATTTTTCGGTTGTTCCCGATGACCTGTTGCGTGTCTTCGGTCCCCCGGAGTTCAGCTTCAGTTTCGATTTGACGCAGGAGCGTGTGCTCGCCAAGGAAGATAGCGTCGAGGTGCTCGAAAACCTCGCCAGCCAGGGCTACCATCTGCAGCTGCAGGACGACGTTCTGGTAGAACAGATGCTCGCCATGAAGGCGATAAACTGAGACTACTGCGCCAGGTATTGTTTTCTCGGCCGATCCAGCAGTGCCAGGATTTCAGTTAACAGTCCCGGGGCGTCGATACCGAAACTGCTATCCAGCGAACGGCAGTAACTGCCGGCAAAAGATTCCCACTCACCGCGCGTGAAAATTTCTCCCTGCTGTGCCTGCCGGCGGATATTGAGCAATAATCGCGCAATCACCTTGTTCCTGTTTGCCTTCTTGCGGTAAGGGTTTCGGGTTTCCCGATCTATCAGGGTCAGCTTCAACGAGTCGCCCGGATTGCCGGTGCTGATGATATCTTTCAGTCGGGTGGAGCCAAAAAAACCGTTGCTGTGCAACCTGCCCAGCAGGGACCCGAAATCAACCAAAATGCTGATGCGAGCGGATTGGTCGGCTTCACGGTAAACCTGGGACAGATCCCGTCCCTCTACCCCGCGGGTTATGATGAAACCTCTTGCGGGCACCCCGAAGTGCAACTCTTCGCCCGCGGCGACCACTTCTGCGACATCGAAGCCGGACTGCGCTAACAAACGAAACTGCATCATTTCCTTGAATGGCCTGCTGTGCGCCAGGCGCCCCCTGCAGTAGCTTTCCAGTGCCGAGGAAAATTTTTCGCCACGGGTTCGTTTTAAATAGAAATTATTCGCGCCAAGGTCGAGGTGACGTATATCGCGCAGACTGTTCTCTTCGACCAGGGTGCCGAGCGAGGTCTGCATTACCAGGGGGTAGCTGTGCAAATTATGGGACCGCAGCAGAT
>CALDDP010000188.1 GCA_937936805.1 uncultured Gammaproteobacteria bacterium
GCATCACGCGGCGTACCACAGATCGAGGTTACTTTCGATATCGATGCCAACGGTATCCTCAATGTTTCGGCGAAGGACAAGGCCACCGGTAAAGAGCAGAAAATAGTGATCAAGGCGTCCAGTGGTCTTTCAGACGATGAAGTCGATACTATGATCAAGGATGCCGAAGCGCATGCCGACGAAGATCGTAAACATCGTGAAACCGTGGAAACTCGTAACCAGGCCGATGGAATGATCCACGCGGCAGAAAAAACGATCCAGGATCTCGGTGAACAGGTTGAAGACGAAGACAAGACCAGGATCGAGAGCGCAATCGAAGACCTGAAAAAGAGCCTGGAGGGTTCGGACAAGGATGAAATCGAGGCCAGAACCCAGGCACTGGCCGAGGCATCCAGTAAACTGGCTGAAAAGGCGTATTCTGCGAACGCTGCGGAAGGCGGTCCTGACCCGGTCGATGCGAACGCAACGGCCCAGTCGGATACGACTGACGATGTCGTCGATGCCGAATTTGAAGAAGTTAAAGAAGACGACAAAAAATAGCGGTCCCTTGTTGATCGTTGGTAGCCTGGCGCGATTCATCGCGCCAGGTTTTTGCCATTTATAGAAACGAGTCAATGTCCAAGCGCGATTATTACGAAGTTCTTGAGGTTTCAAACGCCGCAACTGACGCCGAAATCAAGAAGGCGTTCCGTCGCCTGGCGATGAAATATCATCCGGACCGCAATCCTGATGATGCCGAAGCCGAAACCAGATTCAAAGAAGCCAAGGAGGCTTTCGAAGTACTCTCGAACACCAGCAAACGTGCAGCCTATGACCAGTTCGGTCATGCCGGCGTAGACCAATCGGTTGGTGGCGGTGGGTATTCCGGAGGCGGGTTCGGCGATGCTTTCAGTGATATTTTTGGCGATATTTTCGGTGGCGGCGGTCGTTCGAGAGTACGCAAGGGCGCGGATCTGCAGTACAACCTCGAGTTAAGCCTGGAAGATGCAGTCGCCGGCACCACGGTAAAGATTCGCGTACCTACCTTGAAACACTGCACAACCTGCTCGGGTAGTGGCGCCAAAGCCGGGACTACGCCGGAGAGCTGCAGTACCTGTGGCGGACACGGCCAGGTACGCATGCAGCAGGGCTTTTTCTCCGTCCAGCAGACCTGTCCCAACTGCCGCGGTAAGGGCACCACTATCAGTGACCCATGCAACAGTTGTCATGGGGCCGGCCGCATAAAAGAGAATAAATCATTATCTGTAGAAGTACCCGCAGGAGTCGACAACGGCGATCGCATACGCTTGTCGGGAGAAGGAGAGGCAGGTGAGGCAGGTGCGAGTCCCGGGGATCTGTTCGTGCAGATACACGTCAAGCCTCACCCGATTTTCGAGCGTGATAATGCCGACCTCTATTGTGAAGTTCCAATCAGCATCGTGACTGCTGCGCTCGGCGGCGAACTTGAAGTCCCCAGTCTGGGTGGCAAACTGAATCTGAAAGTCCCCGCTGGTACCCAGACCCACAAACTGTTTCGCATGCGCGGCAAGGGTGTCAAACCGGTTCGCGGCGGCCCGCAGGGAGACCTGATTTGTCGTATCGTGGTCGAAACCCCGGTTAAATTGAATACCGAGCAAAAGGAGCTACTCGAAAAATTCGCCCAGTCAATGGGTAATACAACAAAGCATAGCCCGAACGAAACTTCATGGATCGACAGCATGAAAAAGTTCTTCGAAGATATGAAATCATAGTGGCCCCCCAATGACTCGAATCGCAATTGCCGGCGCAGCTGGTCGCATGGGTAGAAACCTCGTCGTCGCCTGTAGTGAAGCCGATGACCTGGAACTGACGCAGGCGCTAGAGCGAGAGCAGAGCCCGGCACTTGGCAGCGATACCGGTTTATTAGCCGGCCAGGCGCCGAACAATGTTTTGATTCACGATCGGCTCGATTCGACAACATTTGATATCCTGATCGACTTTACCCATCCCAGCGCAACCACCAACCATATCGATTATTGCGTCGAACACGGCAAAAAAATGGTAATTGGCACCACCGGTTGTGACACAACCCTCGAGCAAAAAATGCAATCAGCGGGACAGAGCATTGCGATCCTATATGCCCCCAACATGAGTGTCGGGGTAAATCTTTGCCTCGAATTACTGCGCACCGCCGCCACCGTGCTCGGTGATAGCGTCGATATCGAAGTGATCGAAGCTCATCATCGGCATAAGGTCGATGCGCCCTCGGGTACCGCCTTAAAAATGGGTCAGGTCATTGCTGAAACCCTGGGCCGAAATCTCGATGAATGCGCGGTCTATGGTCGCGAGGGTCAGACCGGGGCCAGGGATCGCCAGACGATTGGTTTCGAATCCATCCGTGCGGGGGATATCGTAGGCGATCACACCGTTATGTTTGCCGACGAAGGCGAACGCATCGAAATAACCCACAAAGCCTCCAGCCGCATGACCTTTGCACGTGGTGCAATGCGGGCATGTCGCTGGATAGAGCAGCAACAGAAAGGCGTTTTCAGCATGCAGGATATTCTCAAAACCAGGTGATTTAACTTTAAATAGTTGCTTTAACTATATGAATTTAAACAAATTTACTATTTTTCCGGCGATTCATTTGCGCAATGGCGAAGTAGTTCGTTTCACCCAGGGAGATACCGAGCATCCGCTGGTTTTTAACACCGATCCGGTTGCATGCGCGCAACAATGGATAGATCAGGGCGCTAACTGGCTGCAGGTAGTCAATCTCGATGCCGCTTTCGATGAAGAGGCCAGCCATAACTGGGAATTGATCGAACAGATCACTGCTCTAGATGTCAATATTCAGTTTGGTGGCGGTATTCGTGGTATCGAAGATGTCGACTGGGCGATGAAATCAGGCATCAAGCGCGTCATTATCGGCACTTCCTCCGTTGAAAACCCGGGGATGATGGCGCAGGCCATTGCCAGTTACGGCAGTGACGCGATCGTGCTGGGAATCGATGCCGATGCCAGAGGCGAGGTAAAGATTCATGGCTGGCGGGCCGCGGGTAGCGTACAGGCGACGACACTAGCCATTCAAATGCGCCAGCTTGGTGTTACCACCGCGGTTCATACCAGTATTCACCGTGACGGCTCGATGACCGGGGTCGATCTGGATGCGTCCATTGACCTGGCCGCCATGAGCGGCTTGCGCATCATCGTTGGCGGTGGTATTGGCTCAATGAATGACCTGCGTGAGTGTTTCGACAACGACGGCATCGATGGCGTGATTATCGGTAAAGCGCTCTATACAGGCAATGTCGACTTAAACCAGGCGCTGCTGGTTTCCAATCGTAAAGAATCATTCGAGGCCGGATTATCGAAATGGAAAGAAGAGCAAAGCATGCCCTGGAATCGGCTTGGCTACGAGCTGGTTGAACATAATTTAAAGAGACATATTCCAGTAAACTCGCCACCATTACGTATTCTGGACGCCGGTGGTGGCAATGGCTACGACAGCCTCGCACTGGCGCGCATGAATCACCAGATTGATATCGTTGATGTCTCCCGGCAAATGCTTGATGACGCGCGTGCAAATGCTGCGCTCGCCGGGGTTACCGACCGGCTCGATACGCACGCGATGGATATATTCAGTATCGACAAGGTATTTTCCGCAAACGAATTTGACATCTTGCTCTGTCATAACGTGATTCAGTTTGTCGATGAAGTAAGACCCCTGTTGGAAATGTTACTACCGCTGATTAAACCGGGTGGATTCATTTCGCTGATTACGACTAACCAGTATTCACTGCCGTACCAGGCCGCCTTTCTGGAGCAGGACCTGGACAAAGCCTTCACTTTGCTCGATGCGACCGATCAGCACAATGCGATTTTTGAAGTTAATGAACACGAGTACCGTGCCGATGAAATGATCGACTGTTTGACAGTTATGGGGCTTTGCCTCGAAAAGCATTACGGTATCCGTTGCCTTTACAACTACTGGGGAACAAATGAATTGAAGGAAGATTCTGCTGTCTACGGGAAATTGAAAAAGCTTGAAATGGAACTTACCGATCGCGAACCTTACAAACAGACAGCGCGCCAGTTTCAACTCATCGCACGCAAACCCTGAGCGGGCCTGTTTTCATCTCAATCAAGTCCTGTTAACGCTTAACGCATGGTGACCAGTTCCTCGCTACTGGTCGGGTGTATCGCTACGGTGTCATCAAAATCCCGCTTGCGGGCGCCCATCCGCATAGCGACCGCAAATCCCTGTAACATTTCGTCCACTGCGGGACCGATCAAGTGACAGCCAATAACTTTTTCCTCCTCGTCCAGACATACCAGTTTCATTGCAGTCGGCACTTCATGATCGCTGATCGCGTTATACATAGCGGTAAACCGGGTTTGATAAATCCTGACCCGCTCACCAAACTCGGCTCGAGCTGACTCCTCGGTCGCACCCACGGTACCAATGGGTGGATGACTGAAAACCACGGTAGGAATCAGTTCGTAGTCCAGATGACGGTCGCTTTGATTATTGTACAAACGATCTGCCAGGCGCCGGCCAGCGGCGACTGCGACCGGGGTTAACGGAGCTCGACCGGTGATATCACCAAGCGCGAAAATATGGGGCTGATTGGTTTGCTGGTATAAATCGGTTTCAATATAGCCCCGGTCAGAGATTTTTATTGCAGCCTTTTCCAGTTTTAAAGCATCGATGTCGGGATCTCGACCAATGGCGTAAATCACCTGGTCGAGATTCAGCATGCCAACTCCCTGGTTATCCTCTATCGAAATCTTGCCGACCGAGTCTCGATCAATACGGGTGATTTCACTCTCGGTGCGTAACTCGATACCGGATTTGGCAAGCTCTTCTAAAAGCGTATTTTTCAGCAGACTGTCAAATTCGCCCAGGACGTGTTGTTTGCGCAAGTAAAGGGTTACTTCGGTGCCCAGCGCATTGAGAACCCCGGCCAGTTCCACCGCAATGTAACCCGAACCCGCTATGGCGACACGTGATGGTTGTTGCTCGAGTGCGAAAAATCCATCCGAGGTTATGGCATGTTCGGCGCCGGGAACTTCGGGGACGCGCGGAGCAGTGCCAGTTGCAATGGCGATGTGCCTGGCCGAGTATTGCCTGCCGTTGACAGCGACGGTATGAGGATCGACAAAACTTGCCTCACCCTCGATTTCGTCGACACCGAGATCCTTCATGTAGCCGTGATAAAAGCTGTTGATATTGCTGATGTATTGCTCACGTTTTGCAACCAGTTTCGCCCAGTCGAAGCCATTATTGGTCAGGTCATAACCGTAGCCCCTGGCATCCTCGATGGTGTGTGCCAGGTTAGCCCCGAACCACATTATCTTCTTGGGTACGCAACCCACGTTAACGCAGGTGCCGCCTATATCGCCGCGTTCGATCACTGCACAGCGCTGGCCATAACTGGCCGCACGTTCAATGACAGACAGGCCGCCGCTACCGGCACCCAGGGTTATCAGGTCATAGTCGAATTCTTGTGTCATATTTTTTCCACCGTTGTTGGCCCGCACTGTAGCAGCATTGAGGTAGATTTTTCACCCCTGCGAAGACATAATTCTTCCGTCCCCGATAAAGATAAGGCGCAATGTTCAGATTTTTCAGATTCCTGCTGACTCACGGAATAGCCCTGGCCCTTGGCTTCGTGCTCGGAATTTACCTGCTGCCGATACTGATTGCACCCGAAGCACCGAGCAACAGCGAGGTAACGGCTTCGTCTCAACAGGCCATCTTTAGCGGTGCGTTTCGTAAAGATCTGCCCGGCAGCGACTTTTTACATTGGGGTGAGGGTAGCTTTTCGATATCCAAAAATCGGGTTAGTTTTATGGGCTCACTCGCGCCGGGACCCGACTATCAACTTTACCTGACCCGGGAACTGGCATTGACGGAACAGGAATTCCTGTTAATCAAGGAAGAGTCAGCGAAAGCAGGGCCGGTAGTGACCTTCGATAATTTCATTCTGGAGCTGCCGGAAAATATCAATCCAGCAGATTTCAAGGCAATCATTATCTGGTGCGAGACCTTCGGTGAGTTTATTACCGCAGCGAGTTACCAGTAATTCCCGACCGCAGGAGAGCCGGGAGAAGTCGGCCCGGCGGCCATTACCAACATCGATGAACATCTCGGATCGCAAACCCGGAGCGGCTGCGCGCACTAATCCTGTGGACCCCATAGGATACGATCGAGGCTGTGATCGGTTTCTCGTTCAATGATTTTTTCACCATCGAAACTTACGCCTTCCAGTTTCAACAGTTGTGCCTGCTCCCGATAGTTGCTGGATCCAACTTCAAATGCCAGGGTTCGGTTCGAACGCACCACCCGAAACCAGGGCAGGGGCTGCGGAGACCGCCCCATCGCTGCGCCGACCATCCGCGAATAGCGGGGAAAACCTGCTGCTCGGGCAACTTCACCATATCCCATCACTCGTCCGGCAGGGATCGCCGCTACAACCCGCCATACACGGTGATCGAACTTGTCCCGAAATCTGCTCATCCGGCGAGTTTACTATCGTAAAAGTTTGCTGAAAAGCAGACTATCCCGCTTCCAACTCAACCGAAAATTCCTTTAATTGCCTGTAAATTATCAGGGTCATGCATCACACTTAACTTTAAATATCGATCATAAATTATTGATCTATATGATCATTTATCGAGCATGTCGGTAATGTTCGCGCTTACCGAGCTGCACCAGGCGCCGTACTTCCGAGACCGCAACGCTGATTGTCGGGAAATCACAGGTCCGCATTGCACTGAATTCATTAAGAATACTATCGTAACGTTTCAACGCTTCGGTATTCTGTTCCTCCCAGATCGCAATCGCTTTATTGGTATGACATTTATTGTCCACGATCTGTAATACCAGTTCGGTCAGGTTATGCTGATTGGCGTGTAAATCATTGCGTAAATTCAGAATCGCAAGATGATTCCAATGGGTACGAACTATGGTTTGAGAAATAGCATCCCGGATCCAGTGAAGCCGTAGGCGTTCCGACAGCAGATAAAACACTTTGGCGACGTTTTCTGTATTACTGAATAATTTCGACTTTATTTCGATGATATCGAAAGCCGAAGCCAGTGTGGTCTTATCAACCAGTTCCTGCGCCAGCGATGCCGGCAGGCGGGCCTTGACAAATCGTCGCTTGGTGGCCAGATAATTGCGACGGGATTGACCCACGATAGCGCTGGAAATAATTTTGCCGAGGACTTTCGTATCTGTCTTATAGCGATCGATGACCTGACTGACATTGAAGTCGGAGGGTTGATTGCGTAACAGCCAGCTAATCGACCTTTCCAACAGGCCGCTGACCGCCTGAAAAGTATCATAACGATCCTTCTCATGAACGACGTTGTCCAGTTTCTCCAGCAACCTCCAGGTTTTATAAAGATCGAATACTTCCACGCAAACCACGTAGGCCTTGGCGATATCCTCGATCGTGGCACCGGTCTCCTCGCGAATACGCGAACCGAAACCAATACCGATGTTGTTGGCAATCTGATTACTCAGAATAGTGGCGATGATTTCCTTACGCAGCGGGTGCTGCAGGATTTCATCCGCGTAGCGCTCACGTATCAGTCGCGGAAAATAGCCGAGCAGCAGTGAGTCATAGCATTGTTCGGTTAGCGATGATGAATCGAGCAGGGCGTTTTTGTAGGTCAACTTGCTATAGGAGAGCAATATGGAAAGTTCGGGACGGGTCAGGCCCTGGTTCCTCGCGACTCGATCAGTAATCACCTTATCACCTGGCAAGTATTCCAGCCTGCGGTTCAGTATGCCTTCTGTTTCCAGGTGACGCATAAAGCGAGCGTGCTGGTACATGTTGAGCGCGGCATGCTGTTCGATACTGTCGATAATCTGCGTCTGGCGATAATTATTGAACAGACATTTCTGCGCAACTTCATCGGTCATCTCGAAAAGTAATTGATTACGTTGCTTGTTATTCAAGCGTCCGGCCTTGACCAGTTGCGACAGCAGGATCTTGATGTTGACTTCTTTATCGGAACAATTAACACCGGCCGAGTTATCGATCGAATCGGTGTAAATCAAACCGCCCGCGAGCGCGTACTCGACGCGTCCACGTTGGGTAACCCCCAGATTGCCGCCTTCGCCTACCGCTTTTGCGCGCAGCTGTCTGCCATTAATTCGAATCGCATCGTTATTTTTATCCGCAACATCGATATCGGTTTCGTTGGTTGCCTTTACATAGGTACCTATACCGCCATTCCAGAGCAGGTCTACCTGGGCCTTTAAAATATAAACGATCAACTCGTTGGGCGTCAGATGATCCTCCTTGCAATCTATTAGCTGCTTAATTTGAGGTGTCAGATCGATTTTCTTCGCACTGCGTAAAAAGACCCCGCCGCCGTCGCTAATCAGTTTCTTGTTGTAGTCAGCCCAGGTTGAACGACTCAGGGCGAACATACGTTGACGTTCCTTGAAGCTTTTTTTGATGTCGGGATTGGGGTCGATAAAAATATGCATGTGATTAAAAGCTGCAACCAGCTGAATGCAGGGCGACAGCAACATGCCGTTACCAAATACATCACCCGACATGTCGCCGATACCGACCACGGTAAAAGGTACCTTCTGAATATCTTTACCGAGACCACGAAAATGCCGTTTCACCGATTCCCAGGCGCCGCGCGCAGTAATGCCCATCTTCTTGTGATCGTAACCCTGCGACCCACCCGACGCGAAAGCATCGTCGAGCCAGAAGTCATGTCGCTCCGCAATCTCGTTGGCAACATCCGAAAACGCCGCGGTTCCCTTGTCTGCAGCCACTACCAGATAGGGATCAGCCGCATCGTAAATCCGCATGCGCGGCGGTTGTTCAATCTCGGTGCCGACACGATTGTCGGTGATTTCCAGCAACGAGTTGATATACAACGAATAGCAGGTTTGAACTTCAGCGTAGATTTCGCCAACCGGCAAATGTGCAATCTGTTTGGTAATAAATCCACCCTTGGAACCGGCAGGGACGATGACCGCATTCTTTACCATTTGCGCCTTCATTAAACCCAGCACCTCGGTACGATAATCCTCTCGTCGATCCGACCAGCGAATGCCGCCACGCGCGACCAGGCCACCACGCAGATGGATCCCCTCGAAGCGGGTTGCGTAGACGTAAATCTCGAACCGGGGACTGGGTTTTGGCAGACGCTCGATGCGTAACGAATCCAGTTTAAAACTGATGTGGCCCGTATTACCCTCATCTTTCTGGAAGTAATTGGTGCGCACAGTTGCGTCAACCAGATTCAGCATCCGCTTGTAAATCAGGTCGTGATCCAGCGATTCAATATCGTGCAGCTTTTCCTCGATCAGGTCGAACAGTTCGCGATAGGCGTCGGGTCTGGCCTGTAGCGGGTCGAACTTGCGCAGGAACGCCTTCACCAGCAGCAAGGTGATATCGGGGTAAGCGATGAGCGTTTCGATTATGTATTCGCGACTGTGTGGAAAACGGATCTGCTGCAGGTAAGCGGTATAGGCGCGCAGGACCTGTATATTTTCCGCCTTAATGCAGGCACTGAACAACAAATGGTTAAAGTCGTCATTCTCGCTACTCTGGCGCCAGATTCTCTCAAACAGCTCACTGAAATAACCGGGCACTCTATCCGGATCGATATCACACAGATCGTCGCCCCGCTCAAGCGTGAAGTGGTTGATCCAGTAGTTGCGATTGCCTAACTTGATACGATAGGGGCGGCCAATCAATACCTGCAGACCCATGGACTCGAATATCGGCATCGATTGCGACAGCGGAATCGTATCTTTGAGGGTAAACAGCTTGATGGAATAGTTCTTTGGATCCCGGGAAATTTTCACCAACCGCGCCTGGGCCCTGTTTCGAATGCCTATTGTCGCCAGCACTTCAAGATCTGAAATTGCATCTTCTACCGAAAAATCACCCTGGTAATTTTCAGAAAATGTTGCCTCGCTAAGTTTCAGATTCTGCTGTTCAGGATTATCTTTGATGCTTTTGAATAGCTGTCTATACCATTTATTCATACCCTTGGCCCCTGGTTTATCTGTTTGCGGTTATTGTAAACCTTTTATCGAAACTGTTTTGACTCTATATTAGACACCCGCAGCAGAGAAATAAGATTTACTTCTAAGGCCTTTATATGCATATCGACCAACCAGTTATTCCGTCCATTTCGAGCGATCAATTGCGTCAGAAGATTCGCCGCTACAATCTTGAAGACGAATCCGTGGTTATCCGCGAATTGATTGACAACGCTGCGCTGACAGATCTTCAACGCGCCGCTATCAGTAATATGGCAGCAGAGCTGGTGAGTAAAGTCCGCGCTAGCGGCAGCCCCAGCATGATGGAAAACTTTCTTGCCGAGTATGGTCTTACCACCAGGGAAGGCGTAGCTTTGATGTGCCTGGCCGAGGCCTTGTTACGCGTGCCGGATGCCAAAACAATCGATGACCTGATCGAAGACAAGATATCTCCCGGCAACTGGGGCGAGCATCTGGGCCATTCAGGTTCGCCGCTGGTTAATGCCTCGACCTGGGCGCTTTTGTTAACCGGGAAAATTGTCGCGCCTGAAGACGAAGGTGGTTTGCGTCTGACCTTGCGCGGCCTGGTCAAGCGCCTCGGTGAACCACTGGTGCGCAATGCGGTAGGGCAGGCAATGCGGGAACTGGGCAGGCATTTTGTCCTCGGCACCAATATTAACAAGGCCCGCAAGCGGGCCAGAGAACTGGAAAACCAGGGTTATAGCTATTCATACGACATGCTCGGGGAAGCCGCCCGTACCGAGGATGATGCGCGACGATATCACCTGTCCTACTCAGACGCGATTAACGCCCTGGCAAAAGACTGTAAGCATGGCAACAGTCGCGACAATCCCGGAATTTCGATAAAACTGTCGGCACTGCATCCCCGCTACGAAATGGGACAGCAGCAGCGGGTCATCGACGAACTGGTGCCGCGGGTGGAGTCACTTGCGATGCTGGCCTGTTCGGCAAACATGGGATTTAACATCGATGCGGAAGAAGCGGATCGGCTGGATATCTCGCTCGATGTAATCGAAATGATACTCTCCAATCCCGCACTACGCGGCTGGGATGGTTTCGGTATCGTCGTACAGGCGTTTGGCAAACGTGCTGCACCGCTACTCGACTGGCTTTATGCCCTGGCCCAACGGCTCGACCGGAAGATCATGGTGCGGCTGGTAAAGGGCGCCTACTGGGATACTGAAATCAAACGTGCACAGGTGCTCGGCCTTGCCGATTACCCGGTATTTACGCGTAAGGTAAACACCGATGTATCCTATCTCGCCTGCGCTGGCAAACTGCTGTCCATGACCGATCGCATTTACCCGCAGTTTGCGACCCACAACGCCCACTCGGTGGCGGCCGTGCTGAATCTTGCCGACGGCCAGGATAACTTCGAGTTCCAGCGTTTGCATGGCATGGGGGAGGCGTTACACGACCATGTGCATCGCAATCATAAAGCACGCTGTCGCATCTATGCGCCTGTCGGCGAACATCAGGACCTGCTTGCCTACCTGGTAAGGCGCCTGCTGGAAAATGGCGCCAATAGTTCCTTTGTCAACCAGATTGTCGATACCAGTATTACCCCCGAATCCATTGCGCGGGATCCAGTCGGCGCAAGCGAAGAACTAAACTTTTTGCGAAATCCCTATATCCCGCTGCCGGCTGACCTCTATGGTTCGGCAAGACGCAATTCGATGGGCTGGGATATCACCGACCTGCCAACCCTGCAGACGCTCGAGCAGGCACGTGAACCGTTTGTTGCAAAAACCTGGCTGGCGCAGCCACTAGCCGCTGCCGCCAGGAACACAACTACCCGTCGTGAGGTTATAAATCCAGCCGATGCAAAAGATGTTGTCGGTGAAGTCTTCGATACCGATGCCGAATCCGTCGCGGAGTCAATAGAGCACGCCGTCAACGGTTTTGCGGACTGGTCTGGATCCGCGGTAAAAAGTCGTGCCGAATGTCTGCGACGTATCGCCGACCTGTACGAGCAGAACGCCGCCGAAATGTTTGCCCTGTTGGCCCGTGAAGCCGGTAAAACCTGGCTGGATGCGGTCGGCGAAGTGCGTGAAGCGGTCGATTTTGCGCGCTATTACGCAGAGCGTGCAGAATCATTGGACGACGACCTCAGGCCGCGAGGCGTCATCGTCTGCATTTCTCCATGGAATTTCCCGCTGGCCATTTTCAGTGGCCAGATTTTTGCCGCGTTAGCGGCGGGAAACTGTGTCATTGCCAAGCCGGCCGAGCAAACCAGCCTGATCGCTGCGTTCGCCTGCAGACTAATGCACCAGGCAGGCATTCCCCAGGCAAGCCTGCAACTTTTACCTGGCAGCGGAGCGGTTGTCGGGGCTGCATTGAGCGCCGATTCGCGTGTCGCGGGCATCTGTTTTACCGGATCCACCGCGACCGCGATGAATATAAATCGAAATATGGCCAGGCATTTACCGGTCCAGGCACCATTGATTGCCGAGACCGGGGGACTGAACGCAATGATTGTCGACTCTACCGCGCTGCCTGAACAGGTTGTTCGCGATGTGCTCGCTTCGGCTTTTCAAAGCGCCGGACAGCGTTGCTCGGCGTTACGCATGCTTTACCTGCAGGAGGATGTGGCAGACAAGATACTGCAAATGCTGTTCGGAGCTATGGATGAGTTCAAGCTGGCAAATCCCTGGTATCTGGCTACCGACGTCGGGCCGGTTATCGACCAGCTATCCAAACAGAAAATAGTGTCTCACTGCCAACGTATGGAGGCCGAAGGTCGTGTACTTAAATCCCTCGACACACCGCAACAGGGCCTGTTCGTCGCACCCACCGTGATCGCACTCGACGGCATCGAGCAACTGGAAGAAGAAATATTCGGGCCAGTGTTACATGTGGCCCGCTTTGCCGCTAGCGAAATTGACACGGTGGTCGACTCGATAAACGCGCAAGGCTATGGCTTGACTTTCGGCATTCACACGCGTGTCGATTCGCGGGTCGAACAGGTCGTCAGGCGCATCAAGTCCGGCAACATCTACGTGAATCGCAACCAGATTGGTGCAGTAGTTGGCACCCAGCCATTTGGCGGTGAAGGCCTGTCGGGAACCGGGCCGAAGGCCGGGGGACCATGGTACCTGCAGCGTTTCTGCGCAAAACCATTACTGCAATACGACAGCGAAGACAAGCAGCCGGTAAGCGTAGAGGCCTTGCGGGACCTGGTCTCGAGCATTGCTGCTTCCCGGGCGGATGGTGCGCAGACAGATCTCGAAAAATTGGTGCAACTGGCGCGCGATGCGGGCCTGGATCAGGACTTCCAGTCAGTTATCGAAATCGAGAACATGCCCGGACCGACCGGTGAAACCAACCAGTTGTCAGGTCACCCCCGCGGGATGATTTTATGCCTGGGACCCGGCCGTGATCAGGCCCTGGCACAGGCAATATCGGCGTTGGCACAACAAAATTCCGTGGTAATTGTTGCCAGCCAGGGTGATCAACTCGGCGAGCTTTTAAAGCGTGGCGGTCTACCGGCGAGCGGGATAGATGGTTATGTCGAGGCCTCTACACTGCGTAAAATCGACCTGATCGACGCGGTGATATCACAGGCCCGGGACGAGCAGTTGAGAGCTTATCGAATAGCCCTGGCAGAACGGGAAGGGAAGCTGATCCCGCTAATATGCGAAATCGACGCGCTCGATCGGCTAATAGTGGAACGTCATTTATGTATCGATACTACCGCAGCGGGAGGCAACGCCAGCCTGATTGCCGCGGGTAGCTAACCGATGACCCGATAGAACTCGGTGTGATTGCACTTCGGGCAGTCCGGGATTTGGCCGGTGCTGGATAAATCCAGGCTATGGCCACAGTTACTGCAACTAAACCGGCCGGCATTGCAGATCTCGCCACTACGATAGACGCTGGCCTGGTGATTTTCACTTTCGAAAGCCCGAAAATCGAGCCAGCCTTTATCAGCCGCACACGCAATCAAATCGATGAAACGGTCTTCTACCAGGGCCAGGTCGAAACTCCACCAGTCTTTCAATTCCTTACGCTGTTGATTCAGCGTCTTGTTGGCCTTGTGCATATCGCGTTTCAAAGTCTCTCCCAGACTCTCCGCTTCCTCCTGGGTAAGCACATACAATTCACGCGCCAGTTGTTGCGCATTGTGAACCATTTCGTCGATTGTCGGCGCGAGCGCTTCTTCAGCGTTGTGAATTGCCTCGCTTACGTGATCAACCATATGATCGAACGCTGCGATTAGCTTGTCTTTATCCTTAATATCCATAAATGCATTAATAGCGCATAATAATGGGCCGCACAAGCTAGCCTTCAGTTTCGATGACACAGATCAAATCAAACGCAGAACAGGGGCTGATTCTTAGCTGGTGGTATCGCCTCTCACCCCTGCCGGCAGGGCGGAAAATATTCAGTCTGTGGCTAGGCTGGGTGGCGCCTTACAGCGGTTCGATCGGTGTGCTGGTGGAAGAGATTAAACCGGGCTACGCCCGGGTCAGTCTGAAGGACCGGCGACGGGTACGTAACCATCTGCATTCGGTTCATGCAATTGCGTTACTCAACCTCGGTGAAATCGCCACCGGCCTTGCATTGCTATCGACAATTTCTTCTGACATGCGCGGCATCCTGGTCAGCATTAATGCCGATTACCTCAAGAAGGCGCGCGGCAAGCTGACCGCGACCGCCGAATTCAAGCCACCCGCGCCGTTCAACGACGATATTTCCTGCGCGGTAGAGGCACAGCTGAAAGATGAGACTGGAGAAACCGTAACCCTGGTGCGCGCTAACTGGCTAATCGGATACAAGTCCAATTGATTACCGGATCCCGTGCGAACATAATGCAGCAGCTGTCTGCTGACAAAGGCTGAAACCAATGCAAGATACCCTGATATACGTCCATGACCCCATGTGCAGCTGGTGCTGGGGTTTTGAACCAACCCGCCAGAAAATTTTCGCGGCCGTTGCAGAGCGGATGCCGATCAGGCGTATGGTCGGTGGCCTGGCACCCGATTCCGACGCACCGATGCCCGCTGCAATGCGCTCGATGTTGCAACAGACCTGGCAGCGGATCGAACAAACCATTCCGGGGACAAAGTTTAATTTCGAGTTCTGGGAGAAATGTTCACCGCGCCGATCAACCTACCCGGCAAATCGAGCCGTGATAGCGGCGCGGGAGCAAGGCGGCGAGTATGACGCGAAGATGACAGCAAGAATTCAGCGGGCTTACTATCTTGAGGCAAAGAATCCTTCCGATAATAGTACCTTGATCGAACTGGCGGCAGATATCGGCCTCGATAAAGGACGATTCTCTGCGAGCCTCGTATCCGATGCCACGCAACAGCAGCTAAGCGCAGAAATTCAGGCTACACGGGAAATGGGAATAGACAGCTTTCCGAGCATGGCCGTTCTGAATAAAGACGGGTTACACCACATCGGCCTGAACTACTCGCATGCCGAGGCCATGTTGCGTGAGATTGACGCCGCTTAGAGGATTGCGTCCCTGATTTCCTCGACCTCGATAACGCCGCCGGCCATACTGATTTCTTCAAAACTGTCACGCATACCCAGCCGGTCTAACGCGGATACCTGACCGTGATCGATGCCGGCTAGCGGATGGTTTTCATCGTCAAGCGTTTGCAGCAGCGCGACCTGGACCACGTCGACATAGTCAGCTTTACCGTTATCGCCATTGCGGTCAATGTTGAGATGCTCAGACGGCACTTTTTTCAGGGCGTCGCTAAAACCCCACATTTGCAGTATCCGGCTACCTACCACCGGGTAGAGACCGTAGAGTAATTTTTCGAGTGCCTCTGAATTGCTGAGTAAAACGGGATCGGATTCTGCTTTAACCAGGATAGGGGAAAAACCGATAGAGTGGGTTAAACCCGCCAGCAGGGCGCTATCTGATTCGAGATCGGTCGAGGTCTTTGCAATTACCGCGCTCAAGGCGGCGACGTCGGTACTCTGTTTCCATGCCTTGCGCAGGTAAAGGTCGACCACCGGATGGGTAGCCTGAAACAACTGCTTCATCACCAGGCTGGTCGCCAGGCTGCGAACCGTATTCAAACCCATACGCATGGCGGCAGCCTGCACGGTTTCCGCTGGATTGATACCCCGGTAAAGGGCCGAATTGCCTACCTGAACGATACGCGCCGAAAGCGACGCATCGGTTTCGATAATCCTGGCGACATCGGTTATGGAAGCATTATCGTCGTCGGCCGTTTCACGAACGCGGATTGCGACCTCGGGCAAAGTGGGGAGCGGCAGGCGATCATTTTCCAGATCGTCGATGATGGATTCCGGCGTAATACTCATGGTTTCCCAAGAAGTTAAATCCTGTAACCCCGAGTATAGATGCCATTTTTACTTTCGCAGATGGAAGCAGGCTAATTGTCGAGCGAATAGGGTAGATCCAGGTTTTGAATCGTGGTCTGGGGTTGTTTTAACAACTGCAAACTGCCAGCATCAGCCTTACTGATCTGAGCAATGTAAAGACAGTAACAGCTACCATCCCGGTCGAACTCGGCATCGACTACCTGACCGCTACCATCAATTTCAGTGTTGCCCCCGCTAACCAGTTCGTCACCCGGTAACGGCAGGCTATCGGTTTCAAGCCGGGCCAGGAACATGCGGCGTTTCAACTTTCCAAGATATTGCATTCGAGCGACTATTTCCTGTCCGGGATAACAGCCCTTTTTGAAGCTGACAGCATCCAGCACACCGAGATTGGCCATCTGCAGGACGAATTTTTCCGCGGTTTGAGGATAAATTGCAGGTATGCCGGCCTTTATTTCGGCGAGGCGCCAGGAGGAAAATCCCGCCACCTCAAGCTGGCTGGCAAAGCCATCCCATAATTCGATAGCCTCATCGGCAGACAGACACATAACCAGGTAGCGCCGTTGCGCTCCCAGTGGTTCCAACTGCAGTGAGATTACCGAATCGTTCTGCATGACTTCGCCGGGTTGAGCCGCTAGCAGAGAGTGCCCGGCTACCTCGTCGCGATCGGTTTGCAGTGCCATCCGCGCAAAATAATCACTGGCATCCGCCAGCGTTACCTGAGCCTGCACGATGTACTTGTATAATGTTTCCAGCAATGGCGTAACCATCGCTCTAGTGGTTACCAATATGTAACCATTCGATATTTGCACGATACGAAATATGCCCAGCAGCCTTCCCTTGGGAGTCGAGTATGAACTGAGTTGCGAACGCGACTCATCGATGAAATCAATATCGTTGCTTAACTGGTTTTGCAGGAAATCGCGGGCATCGACGCCATTGACCAGGATTAAACCAAGTTCATCGGCCGCGCAGATAAAGTTCTGACTCACATCAGTAACGCTTTGACTGGCACTGAATTCCTGCCACTGCTTCATGTTAGTTTACTCTGCTGTTGAATCGCCCAGTCTATATGATGCTGCACGAATCCGCTGTGTTGAGCGTAATCCTGTTTCAGAATAGACAGTATATGTGGGTCATGCCCGGCATTTCCAAGCGCAATTACAATATTACGTAACCAGCATTGATAACCGATGCGGCGAATCGCGGAGCCTTCCATTTTTTGCATGAAATCAGCCTCCGACCAGCGGTAACATTCCATCAGGGAGATATTATCGAGTCCGTGGCGCGGCTGGAAATCTGCTTCAGAGCTATACTTTGCGAAACGATTCCACGGGCACACCAGCTGGCAATCATCACAACCATATATGCGATTGCCTATGGCCGCGCGAAACTCTACCGGGATGGCCGAGCGAAGCTCGATCGTCAAATACGATATGCATCGCCTCGCATCGACCCAGTAGGGTTCCACGATCGCTGCGGTAGGACAGATATCGATACAGCTTGTACATCGACCACAGTGATTGGCCAGCGGCGCATCGACTTCAAGCAGCAAATCGGTATAAATCTCGCCGAGGAAAAACCACGACCCGTGTTCCCTGTGTAATAGATTACTGTGCTTTCCCTGCCAGCCGATGCCAGCCTTGGCAGCCAGCGCCTTCTCCAGCACGGGCGCGCTGTCGGTAAAGACGCGGTAACCCATGTCGCCACAGATTTCACCAATTCGGTCAGCAAATTTCTGCAGTCGCTTGCGCATCATCTTGTGATAGTCCCGGCCCAATGCGTAGCGGGAGATATAGGCCAGGCTGTCATGATCCAGCAGATCCATAGGGTCCCGCTGTTCCGTCGGCAGATAGTCAAGTCGCACACAGATGACCGATAACGTATTCGGCACAAGTTCAGGCGGATGCAGGCGCATCTCGACGTTACGCTCCATGTAGGTCATTTCGCCGTGAAAATTGCGTGCAATCCACTGTGCGTAATGCCGGTGATGCGGGTCGAGTTCTACGTCGGTAATTCCAACTTGTTGAAATCCCAGCTCGTGCCCAATCTGTTTTATGATTCGTGAATTCGACAATGGATAAATTTCGGCAGACAGCCCGGTTTATTCGCGCGGATGCGGGTGCATCTTTCTTTGCGGCTGTTACAATATCTCATTTTTAGCCAAACCTGAAATGTCTATCTACATTGCAATCGCTATCGGCGGTTCATTAGGCGCAGTTTCCCGTTACTGGATGTCATCGACGACCTACCAATGGCTCGGCCAGGGTTTTCCGTATGGCACCTTGACGGTTAATCTGCTGGGATCTCTGTTGATGGGATTTCTGTCGGTGCTGCTGGTGCACCGTTTTCAAGTCGGCGAGGCTGTCAGAATCGGATTGCTCGCCGGATTTCTGGGCTCATTCACGACTTTTTCAACCTTTGCCATGGACACGCTCCAGCTTGCCGGAAATGAAGCGATCATCAGGGCGCTCATTTACGTCGTGCTCAGTGCCGTACTGTGCATTCTTGGTGCCTGGGCCGGACTGGTTACCGCAAAACAACTGATTTAATAAAATGCTTGATTCAAAAATTTTACGCAGCGATCTCGATAGCGTGGTCGCAAAACTGCAAATAAAGAACTTCGACCTGGATGTCGCTGCTTTCCGTCAACTGGAAGAGCAACGCAAGACCTTGCAGATCTCCACACAGAACCTGCAGGGTGAACGCAATAGTCGCTCCAAAGCTATCGGCGAAGCGAAGGCGAAGGGTGATGATATTCAACCCCTGCTGGATACAGTGGCGAGCCTTGGCGACCAGTTAAAAACCGCGGAAGCCGAGCTGAACGGATTACAGACGCGGCTCGATGAACTATTGCTGGATATCCCGAACCTTCCCCACGATTCGGTACCAGCCGGGAATAGCGAAGCTGACAATATAGAGGTACTGCGATGGGGTGAGCCTGCGGAGTTTGATTTCGAACCCCGCGACCATATTGATCTGGGTCAGGCCCTGGGCGGCATGGATTTTGAACGTGCGGCCAAACTCTCGGGTGCCAGGTTTGTCACCATGACCGGCCCGCTGGTAACGCTGCATCGAGCATTGATTCAATTCATGATCAACCAGCATATTCTGCAACACGGCTATACCGAAACCTACGCTCCTTACCTGGTTAACGAAGCCACACTCATGGGTACCGGGCAGTTACCCAAGTTCAAAGAGGACCTGTTTCACATCGATTCCGAGAATCACAACCTCTACCTGATTCCGACTGCTGAAGTACCGGTTACGAATTTCGTTGCCGACAGCATAGTCGAAGCTGGCCAGCTACCCTTGAAGTACGTGGCGCATACCCCGTGTTTTCGTTCCGAGGCAGGTTCATACGGTAAAGATACGCGTGGCATGATCCGCCAGCATCAATTTGAAAAGGTAGAGCTGGTACAGATCGTAAGGCCGGACGCTTCAATGGCCGCCCTGGAAGAGCTTACCGGTCATGCAGAGACAATCCTTCAATTGCTGGGCCTCGCCTATCGCAAGGTAATATTATGCGGGGGTGATCTTGGTTTCGCCTCTACCAAGACTTATGACCTTGAAGTCTGGCTACCGGGACAAAACGCTTACCGGGAAATTTCATCCTGCAGCTGCATGACTGATTTCCAGGCACGCCGGATGAAGGCCCGTTGGCGTAATCCCGAAACCGGTAAAGCAGAGCTGGTGCACACCCTGAATGGCTCCGGACTTGCGGTCGGTCGCACGCTGATCGCCATCATGGAAAACTATCAACAAGCCGACGGCGGTATTAAAATCCCCGATGTATTGCAGCCTTACATGCATGGTATGACTGAAATCCGGGCTTAAGGAACTATACTTTGCTGGAATATAACGGATTTGGTATTCCAGATGAAACTGTTCGTGAAACTTATGATTGCGGCACTGTTCATAGCTTTGATGCTGCCTTTTACGGTTTTGAAGGATAAAGACGGAGATACTTTGATGAGTTTCTCGGATTTTAGCCTGCCCGATATCTCCATGCCGAACATCTCTATGCCGGATCTGCCGTCGTTTTCCGGCAGCAAGGGGCCAAAGCCCTCCAGCGATGATGACCTGAGCGGTAAGGATATTTTTTACAAATGGTACGACAGCGAGGGTAATATACAGTTTACCACCGAACCACCACCTGATGGGGTCGAGTATACGCGCAAAGGTTTTGATCCGGATGCAAACGTGATTCAGGCGGTAGAGATTCCGGTCGAGGAACCGGCCGCGGAAGAAACGAAACCAGTACAGGAAAAATCGGCCGATCCCACGGATAACGTTAATCCGTATTCGGCAGATAGTATAAAAAAGTTATTCGAAGACACTAAAAACATTGAAAAATTACTTAATCAGCGAGCAATAAATCAACAATCCGCAATAAACCAATGAGAGAATTCCAGGCATGAAATTAACGACATTTATTCTACTGGCGCTGTTCAGCATCAATCTGAACGCGGCAGGAAAAAGCGCATTTATAAATTCCAAACTACTGCTGGAAAAATCACCGCAGGCCATCGCCGCGAACGACAGGTTGCAAAAGCAATTTGGCGACCGTGATCAAAGCTTACGCAAGCTCGCCCAGGATATACAGAAGATGGAAAAAACCTTCCAAAACGATAGCGCCATCATGAGTGACGAACAAAAGAAGAAAGCCGAGGATAATATCATCCAGAACAAGCGCCGCTTTCAATTTGAACAACAGTCTCTGAAAGAAGACTTGCAGGCCAGGCAGAGAGAGCTGTTGCAGCAACTGCAGGCATCGATCCGGGATGTTATTCAGGCCTATGGCAAAGCGAATGGATACGACTTCATATTTACTGACGCCAGTATCGCCTATGCCAGTGATGCTGTAGACATCACCGACGAAATAATCAAGGAACTGGAAAAATAAGCGGCCGGTTTGATCCGGAGCATACAAATGCTCCGGGTCAAACGCTAACGCTATTCCTGGCCTGCACCAGTCGGGCTGGCAGCAACCCCAGCAGCGGTAGATTTAGCGGGGTCGGTTTTTGCGTTCAAATCAGGTTTTTCGACGGCTGCTTTAACCGCCTTTTCAACTTTTGCTGCCGGCTGTGCGGATTCAGACTTTGCACCATTGCCGGCACTAGCTTCAGATTTCCCATCCACGCTGGATACCTCATCCTGCCGGGGCTTGCTACCTGAGCGGGGCTTACGTTCTGGCCGAGGCTTGCTCTCTGTCTGAGACTTGTTCTCTGTCTGAGACTTGTTCTCTGTCTGAGACTTGTTCTCTGTCTGAGGCTTGTTCTCTGTCTGAGGCTTATTCTCTGTCTGAGACTTGTTCTCTGTCTGAGGCTTGTTCTCTGTCTGAGGCTTATTCTCTGTCTGAGGCTTATTCTCTGTCTGAGGCTTGTTCTCTGTCTGAGGCTTATTCTCTG
>CALDDP010000189.1 GCA_937936805.1 uncultured Gammaproteobacteria bacterium
TGGCAAACAGGATGAAGTCTTCTTTGAGGCGGGTGATCACCAAAGTCTGGTGCGGATGAGCGGTGTGCAGTTTCACGAGCTGATGGCGCCGGCCGAGCGCGGAGAATTCAGTCACCACATCTGACCGACGGTCTTCTCCAAGCTGACGCCCAGATGGGCTTACTGGGCTTCTCGAAACAGCCAACAGCGGACTTCTGCTTATCTACTATACTCAAAGCCGTCAACAGTTATGTCATGAGACTACGGATGAATCTGAAAAATATTATTGTGCTCGCAGTTATGCTGAGTTTGAGTTCCACACCGGTTTTAGCAAAAAACGAAAAGGGCAAGAACAAGCCACTCCCAAAAGGATTGCAAATGAAGCTAGATAGAGGTGGTTCACTACCTCCAGGGTGGCAAAAAAAGTTAGTAAAGGGAGAGATTCTTGAGAGACCCATTTATAACCATAGCGAGGTGGTTATTCCTTTAGATTCCGAGGGTATGCTCACGGTTCGAGTAGAAGGAAAGCTGATCAGGTTAATTGAGGCGACAAGAGAAATTGTCGAAATTCTAGACTTACTAAACCAATCATAAAATTTCGGCTCGAACCGAATACTTTCAGCAATGGCTCGGACGCCTGGTACGGGTCGTTTCTTACCCCTGACCAATAGATGTTAAGGGCCTGATTTCCCCAAAAGAGACGCTCAGATGAGTTTGCTGGGCTTCTCGGTTTTTGCCGCCCACCATAATTTCACGGGCGTTTGCTTTTGCGTTTCCTGACTATTTGGTTTCTAGTATGGATGCTTTTGGGGCGAGATATTTCCGTAAATATCCTTCAGGCGATATACCCCTGGATTTCCGTAAATCAAAATTACGTCTTTTTAGTCCTGGCACCCTGAAAAAGTTGCGACTTTATCGTCACGAAATACTAGTAAAGAAAAATAGTGTTCAGTAAAGCACTTTATTGTTTGGTGACACAATTTTTCAGTGACAGGACCCGATTTACTCGACGGTAACCGATTTCGCCAGGTTGCGCGGTTGATCGACATCGGTGCCGCGTAATACAGCGACGTGGTAACTGAAAATCTGCAATGGAATCGTCGACAGGATCGGCGTAATCCAGTTGGTGTCGCAGTCCATCTCGACGACGACATCATCGGCAGTTGGATCCAGATGCGCGCCACGATGGGCAAACACGTACAGCTTGCCGCCGCGTGCCTTGACCTCCTGCATGTTGGAATGCAATTTTTCGAGCAGATCATCGTTCGGCGCGACCACGATGACCGGCATTTCCGCGTCAACCAGGGCCAGCGGACCGTGTTTGAGTTCTCCCGCCGGGTAGGCTTCGGCGTGGATATAGGAAATTTCCTTGAGCTTGAGTGCGCCTTCCATCGCAATCGGGTAATGTTCGCCACGGCCGAGAAACAGGGCATGCTCCTTATCGACAAAATCCTCGGCAATGGTTTCAATTTGAGCGTCCAGCGCGAGTAATTTTTCGATATGGCCCGGCAGCGAATTCAACTCGCCGACGATTGCCGCGATCGTGCTTTCATCGAGACGCTGCTGCTTTTTGCCCAGCGCCGCCACCAGTAGCAGTAACGCCACCAGTTGCGTGGAAAACGCCTTGGTCGAGGCGACGCCGATTTCAGGCCCGGCACGGGTCATCAATACCAGGTTGGATTCACGCACCAGCGACGATTCGGGTGCATTACAGATGCTCAGGCTGCCGCAGTAATTTTCCGAGGTCAGGCTGCGCAATGCCGACAGGGTATCCGCGGTTTCACCCGACTGCGACAGGGTGACGAACAGCGTATCTTGCGGCACCACTGATTTACGGTAGCGAAACTCACTCGCGACTTCTACCTGGCAGGGCAGGCCGAGCAGCGCTTCGATCCAGTACCTTGCTACCAGGCCAGCATGATAACTGGTACCACAGGCGATAATCTGAATATTCTTTACGCGTTCGAAAATGGCGTCAGCCTCGTAACCAAATATTGCGTCGAGCACGGCCTTGTCGCTAACACGACCTTCGAGGCATTCGGCGACTGCCTGTCCCTGTTCGTGGATTTCCTTCAGCATGTAGTGGCGATATTCGCCCTTGTTGGCAAAATCGCTGCTCAGTTCGCTGACTTTGACCTCGGGTTGTCTGCGCTTGCCGGCCGCGTCGTACACCTGGTAGTCGTTCTTGTTCAGCACGACATAGTCGCCTTCTTCCAGATAGACAAAGCGGTTGGTGACCGGCAACAGCGCGGAGGCATCCGAAGCGATAAAATTTTCCTTGATGCCAATGCCAACCACCAGCGGGTTTCCACGCCGGCAGGCGACCAGTGTTTGAGGATCATCGGTGGCTATTATGCCCAGGGCGAAGGCGCCCTCCAGCTCATCGACGGCTTTTTTCACCGCGGCAAACAAATCATCCTGCAGATAACTGTCGATCAAGTGCGCGACAACTTCGGTATCGGTTTCGGAACTGAACTCGTAACCGGCCTCGAGCAGGCGTTCACGAATTCCCTGGTAATTTTCGATAATTCCGTTGTGTACCACCGCGATTCGCTGGTTGGAAAAATGCGGGTGGGCATTATTTTCAGACGGCTCACCATGGGTTGCCCAGCGCGTGTGCGCAATACCGATGTGCCCGGGCTGCTCGGCAGGCAACCTGGCTTCAAGCTCCCCGACCTTACCGAGGGCGCGGAATCGCTCCAGCTTACGATCGTCGATTAACGCAATGCCCGCGGAATCATAACCACGATACTCGAGGCGATACAGACCCTCGAGCAGTATCGAACTAACATCTCTTTGAGCCAGGGCGCCTACTATTCCACACATGATTCAAGTTTCCTTTGGCTGCTTGACCGGTTTGGACCAGCTATCGATTGTAACCTGTTTTGCGCGCGAAACTGTGAGCCTGTTGGCAGGTGCATCTTTGGTGATCGTGGATCCCGCACCGATGGTGGCATTAGACTCGACCGTTACCGGCGCCACCAGCTGCGTATCCGAGCCGACAAAAACCCCGTCGCCGATCACTGTTTTGTGCTTATTAGCGCCGTCATAATTGCAGGTGATGGTGCCGGCGCCGATATTGACTGCGCTGCCCATTTCGGTATCGCCGATATAACTCAAATGGCTGACCTTGCTACCTTTGCCGATTCGCGCCTGTTTGGTTTCCACAAAATTACCGATCTTGACCTGATCATCACACTCGGTGCCGGGACGAATCCTTGCAAACGGACCGATACTGACACCGTTTCCGATCACGGCCTCGTCAATCGAGGTCATCGGCATGATTACACTGTCGGCACCGATACTGGTGTTACGGATCACGCAATTAGCGCCGATACGGACATTGTCGCCCAGCGAAATCGTGCCTTCGAACACGCAGTTAACGTCGATTTGCACATCGCGTCCAAGCTTGATTTCACCACGAACATCGATACGCGCAGGATCAAATATCTTTGCTCCCTGGGCCATCAACGCGTCCGCCTGCCGCGTCCGATAAAGAGCTTCGACAGCTGCCAACTGTTGCTGGTTATTGATCCCACTCACTTCACCCGGATCTGCGCACAAGATTGCTGCTACCCGGTCACCATTGGACACTGCGATATCAACGACATCGGTCAGATAGTACTCGCCCTGGACATTATGGTTATCCAGCGCTGTCACCAGTTGCTGCAAACGGTCACCACGGATAGACATGATTCCGGAAAAGCATTCGCCGATATCGAGCTGTTCCGGGTTGGCGTCTTTATGCTCGACAATCGCGCACACGGATTCATCCGCCTGGCGCACGACGCGGCCATAACCAAAAGGGTTTTCGGGGATAAAGCTCAGGATACGAACCGCGGCGTCATCAGCCGCGTTTATTATCTGCGCCAGGGTTTCGGCTTGAATAAGCGGTACGTCGCCAAACAGCACAAGTACATCGTTACCCGGCTCGATCGTGTCGAGACATTGCGCCAGCGCATGTCCGGTACCAAGCTGCTCAGCCTGTTCGACGTACATCAGCTCCTGACCCTGCATGGCGGCATGCACCTGCCCGGCGGCATGGCCGGTAACCACGATAATCTGCCCCGGGTCGAGCTCACGGCTGCAATCGACCACATGCTGCAACATTGGCTTGCCGGCCAGTTCATGAATCACCTTGGGACGAGCGGACTTCATGCGCGTTCCCTGGCCTGCGGCGAGAATGACGATAGTCAGTGACATAGAAGAATACTAGAACAAAATCAGGCGCTTATTGTAATGGATTGCGGGTCAGGCCTGCAATGACATGCCTATTGGTCAAAGAGGTCGGATTGAGGATCTTCGAGGCCACCTTTAAAGGCGATGCCTTCGTGTTCCAACAACCAGGCTTTACGCTGCAGGCCGCCTGCATAGCCAGTTAAAGTCCGGTCAGCACCAATCACCCGATGACAGGGCACAATAATCGCAATCGGATTCTTTCCGTTAGCCGCCCCGACGGCACGCACCGCTTTTCGATTATTTACCATGTCGGCAATATCGCGATAAGACACCGCCTGCCCGAACTGGATTTTCAGCAGGCTGTTCCAGACTGATTTTTGAAAAGCCGTTCCCTGTTGGTCCAGGGGCAGTTCAAATATTTTTCGCTTGCCATCGAAATACGCCTGTAGCTGTTGCCTGCAAGCTGTGGTTAACGCATTGGGCCGGTTTGCGGGTGTTTCGCTATCGATAAAATCGACGTGGGTAATGCCCTGCGCGGATGCCTGTATGAGCAGAGTGCCTATGGGAGTGTTCATGGTTTCGCTAAACATGGGTCTGGGCTCTGTCGTTTAAGGATCCCGTCACCGACGTGATTATCGCAGGTAATTGATTGTATCAATACGAGTGGCGTGGGCAACAGAGCATTGCTTGTGGTCGGGATGTGGGATGACAGGCTCTTGAGCCAGGGTATGGGGTGACAGGTACATAAAAGGGGCTGATGCTCCTTTTACCAGGATTTTGAGGCGGGCTGGATCCCGCGGTTTTGCCGCGGGATGAGAAAGAAATAAAGAAAGGGGCTTGCGCCCCTTTCTTTATTTCTTTTTCAGCTTTCTGATGGCGGCGATTTGTGCCGCTGCGGCCAGAAGTTCGGCCTTGGCCTTGGCGACATCGAGATCATCCTGCTGGTCGGCGAGGGCTTCTTCGGCGCGTTTCTTCGCTTCTATCGCGGCAGCCTCGTCGAGGTCATGCGCGCGAATCGCGGTGTCTGAAAGAACCGTGACCAGGTGCGGCTGGACTTCCAGGATACCGCCGGATATGAAGAAAAACTCTTCGTTGCCGTCACCCATATCGAGGCGTACCTCGCCAGGCTTGAGCGGCGATATCAGCGGCGTGTGGCGTGGCGCGATACCAACTTCACCCATTACTGCAGGCGCGTAGACCATGTAAGCCTCGCCGGAGAAGATTTGCTCTTCGGCGCTAACGATATCTACCTGGATGGTATTGGCCATGACGATACCTTACAGGTTCTTCGCTTTCTCGGCGACTTCTTCGATGCCGCCAATCATGTAAAACGCCTGTTCCGGATACTGATCCATTTCGCCTTCGAGAATCTGCTTGAAGCTCGCAATCGTGTCCTTGACCGATACGTACTTACCCGGCGAACCGGTGAATACCTCGGCGACGAAGAACGGCTGCGACAGGAAGCGCTGGATCTTGCGCGCACGGCTTACCACCAGCTTGTCTTCCTCGGAGAGTTCATCCATACCGAGAATCGCGATGATGTCTTTCAGTTCCTTGTAACGCTGCAAGGTACCCTGTACGCCACGCGCGGTGTCATAGTGTTCGTTGCCGACCACGTTCGGATCGAGGATCCGGGAAGTCGAATCGAGCGGGTCCACCGCCGGGTAGATACCCAGTTCCGCAACCTGGCGTGACAGTACCAGGGTTGCGTCAAGGTGGGCAAAGGTAGTTGCCGGTGACGGATCGGTCAAATCGTCCGCCGGTACATATACCGCCTGGAAGGAGGTGATGGAACCGGTCTTGGTCGAAGTGATACGTTCCTGCAGGACACCCATTTCGAGCGCCAGCGTCGGCTGGTAACCTACCGCGGACGGCATCCGTCCAAGCAGTGCCGACACTTCGGTACCGGCGAGCGTGTAACGGTAGATATTATCGACGAACATCAGTACGTCACGGCCTTCATCGCGGAAGTATTCCGCCATGGTCAGGCCGGACAGCGCCACGCGCAGGCGGTTGCCGGGCGGCTCGTTCATCTGACCGTATACCAGCGCCACCTTGTCGATTACGCCACCTTCGGTCATTTCATGGTAAAAGTCGTTGCCCTCACGAGTCCGTTCGCCCACACCGGCGAATACCGAGAAGCCCGAGTGCTCGACCGCGATATTACGAATCAGCTCCATCAGGGTTACCGTCTTGCCCACACCGGCGCCGCCGAACAGGCCGATTTTACCGCCCTTGACGATGGGCATGATCAGGTCGATTACCTTGATGCCCGTTTCGAGGATTTCGGTGGTGGCAGCCTGCTCGTCGTAGCTCGGCGGCTTGCGGTGAATCGGCATGCGCGATTCTTCACCAATCGGTCCCTTTTCGTCGATCGGGCTGCCGAGTACATCCATGATGCGACCGAGGGTTTTTTGCCCTACCGGCACGGTGATCGGTTTTCCGGTATTGCTGACTTCGAGCCCGCGGCGCAGGCCTTCGGCAGCACCCATCGCGATAGTGCGCACAACACCGTCGCCAAGCTGCTGCTGAACTTCCAGCGTCAGGCCTTCGGCTTCGGCGATCAAAAGCGCATCGTAAATCTTGGGAACAGCGTCTCGGGGAAACTCCACGTCGACGACTGCACCGATTACTTCCACGATATTACCTGTGCTCATCTGTTAATCCTCTATCAAAACTTAAACTGTTTAAACTGCTGCCGCGCCGCCGACGATTTCGCTGATTTCCTGCGTGATCCCCGCCTGGCGTTCGCGGTTGTATATTAACTGTAGCTCGTCGATCATCGAGCCCGCATTATCGGTCGCGCTCTTCATCGCAATCATGCGCGCCGCCATCTCACAGGCGATGTTTTCGACAATGGCCTGGTACACCAGCGATTCGACGTAACGATCCAGCACCTGGTCGAGTACTTCTCTCGCGTCAGGCTCGTAAATATAGTCCCAGTGATGGCTGTAATTTTCGTCGGGCGCGGGCACCACCGGAACCAGCTGGGTAACCTTTGGCTGCTGCGTCATGGTATTCACGAATTCGTTGCTGTAAAGGTAAATAGCATCGATCTCGCCTTCGACGAAGCCATTGAGCAACACCTGCACCGAACCGATAATCTGTGACAGTTCAGGGGTATCGCCAAGATGGGTCGCTGTAGCAACGATTTTAGCGCCGATGCGCTTGAAAAAACCCTGCGCCTTGGTGCCGAAGGTGACAACGTTTATTTCGATGCCCTTCTCATCGAGTTCACCGATGTGATCCAGGGCCTGCTTGAACATGTTGGTATTCAAACCACCGCAGAGGCCCCGATCGGTGGCAACGGCCACTATCCCGACCCGCTTGATTTCACGGTCGAACAGGAATGGATGCGGGTACTCGGTTTTAGAACTCGCGATATGGCTAACCACGCTAGCGATTTTCTCGGTGTAGGGGCGGGTCGCCAACATCTGATCCTGCGCCTTGCGCATTTTGCTCGCGGCCACCATTTCCATTGCCGCAGTGATCTTCTGAGTGTTCTTCACACTCGCGATCTTGGTCTTTATCTCTTTGCCGCCAGCCATGCTTAAGCTCTCTTAGTAGACACCGTTGGCTTTGAAATCGTCGATTGCCTGCTTGATCTCAGCAGCGACATCGTCATTGTAATCACCGGACTCATTAATCCTGTCGAGCATGTCCTGGTTGTTGGAGCGGATATGACCGAGCATCGCATCCTCGAAGGCAACGACCCTGTTGACATCGACATCATCGAGATAACCCTCGTTCGCCGCGTACAGGGAGATTGCCATTTCGGCAACCGACATCGGCGAATACTGGCGTTGCTTCATCAATTCGGTGACGCGTTGACCCCGTTCGAGCTGCTTACGCGTCGCCTCGTCGAGATCGGACGCAAACTGGGAAAAGGCCGCGAGTTCGCGATACTGGGCCAGCGCCAGACGTACACCGCCACCAAGCTTCTTGATGATCGGGGTTTGCGCCGCACCACCCACGCGAGATACCGACAGACCGGCGTTGATCGCGGGCCGGATGCCGGCGTTGAACAGGTCGGACTCGAGGAAAATCTGACCGTCGGTGATCGATATAACGTTGGTCGGTACGAACGCCGATACGTCGCCGCCCTGGGTTTCGATAATCGGGATCGCGGTCAGCGAACCGGTCTTACCTTTGACTTCGCCGTTGGTAATCTTTTCCACATAGTCGGGGTTGATTCGCGCGGCCCGCTCGAGCAGGCGTGAGTGCAGGTAGAAAACATCACCCGGGTAGGCTTCGCGTCCCGGCGGACGACGTAGCAGCAGCGATACCTGGCGATAAGCCCAGGCTTGCTTGGTCAGGTCGTCGTAAACGATCAGTGCGTCTTCACCGCGATCGCGGAAATATTCGCCCATGGTGCAGCCCGAGTAGGGTGCAATAAACTGCAGCGCCGCCGAGTCGGAGGCGTTAGCGGCAACCACGATGGTGTGCTCCATGGCGCCGAACTCTTCGAGCTTGCGCACTACGTTGGCAATGGTCGAGGCTTTCTGACCGATACCGACGTAGACACACTTGATGCCAGTACCCTTCTGGTTGATGATCGCATCGATCGCTACCGCTGACTTACCGGTCTGGCGGTCGCCGATAATAAGTTCACGCTGGCCGCGTCCGATCGGTACCATCGAGTCGATCGATTTGAGCCCGGTCTGCACCGGCTGCGAGACCGACTGCCGCGCGATAACGCCCGGCGCGACTTTCTCGATCGGTTCGAACTGGGTCGCATCGATAGCGCCCTTGCCGTCGATCGGCTGGCCCAGCGAGTTGACCACGCGGCCGAGCAGCTGCTCGCCCACCGGCACCTCGAGAATGCGTCCGGTGCACTTGACGGTATCGCCTTCCGACACGTGTTCGTAGTCGCCGAGAATTACCGCACCAACCGAATCGCGCTCGAGATTGAGCGCCATGCCGAAGGTATTGCCCGGGAATTCGATCATTTCACCGGACATGACGTCGGCGAGACCGTGGATGCGCGCGATGCCGTCCATCAGGGAGACGATGGTGCCCTCGGTGCGAGCTTCGGCGGTACTCTCGAAGTTCTTGATGCGATCTTTGATCAGTTCGCTAATTTCTGACGGATTAAGTTGCATTGCTTTGTATCCCGTAATTTAAAGTGTTCTGTTACCTGTTTACCGCGTGCACGAGTTTTTCGATCCGGCCGCTGGCCGAGCCGTCGATAACCAGGTCGCCCGCGGTAATCACGGCGCCTGCGATCAGGCTTTCGTCGACCTCGGCAATCAGTTTGATTTTCTTACCCAGGCGTTTGGCCATGTTCTGCGCGATCTGCTCCTGCTGCTCGTCGGTCAGGGTCTGCGCGCTTCTGACCTGAACCTCGATCTTGCCCTCGGCTTCCTGTTTCAGCGTTGCGTAAAGCTCGGCGATTGCCGGCAGTGCCGCAAGGCGGCTGTTCTCGGCCAGCAGGCGGATGGCGTTGTTGAAATCGCTATCCGCGTCCAGCCCGGAACCTTCAAGCACGGACAGGAAAATCTCGCCGATCTCGCGCGGCAGAACGTCGGGCGAGTCCAGAAAGGCGCGCATGCCATCGTCAGCGGCAACCACTGCAGCCGCCTGCAGCGCATCCTGCCAACTGTCGAGGCTGTCCTGCTCCTGCGCCAGCTCGAAAAAAGCCTTGGCGTAGGGTCGGGCAGCGGTTTCAAACTCAGCCATCGGTTAATCCTTAAATCTGCGCTACCAGGTCGTCGAGCACCGCGGCATGCGCCTTGGCATCGACTTCGCGCTTCAGAATCTGCTCCGCACCGGCTAACGCGATGCTGGAAACCTCTTTACGCAGCTGTTCACGCGCGGCAGTCACCTGTTGATCGATATCCGCGGTAGCCGCCACCTTGATCTTGTCGGCTTCTTCACGCGCACCCTCCTTGGCTTCGTCGACTATCTCGTTGGCGCGCTTTTGCGCCTGATTGATAATTTCCTGCGCCTGGGATTTGGCCTCGTTGAGGCTTTCCTTGACCTTGATCTCGGCTTCCTCGAGGTCCTGCTGCCCGCGTTGCGCCGCGGCCAGGCCCTCGGAGATGCGAGCGTTGCGTTCTTCCAACGCCGCGATCAAAGGCGGCCAGATATATTTCATGCAGACCCAGACAAAGATCGCGAAGGTGATCATCTGCCCAATCAGCGTTGCATTGAAATTCATGTTGCTATCCTCGTTCTAATTGAGACCGGGGGTTTACGCTACCGCGAACATGACATACATCGCCAGACCAACAGCGATCATCGGGACCGCGTCGAGCAGACCGATGATAATAAAGAACTGGGTGCGAAGTATCGGGATCAGTTCCGGTTGACGCGCAGCGCCCTCGAGGAAGCGACCGCCAAGCAGACCGACACCAATAGCGGCGCCCAGTGCGCCGAAGCCCAGCATCAAAGCGCCAGCGATATAAAGCAAAGCTGATTCCATGGTTTTCTCCTAGTAATATTTAGAGTGAGTTGTGTTTAAAAGTTAATGCTCGGTCTGCGATGCCATGTCCAGGTATACGATGGTCAGCGTCATAAAGATAAACGCCTGCAAGGTAATGACCAGAATATGAAAGATCGCCCAGCCCAGCTGCAGGAAACCACCGAAGATACCGAGCGCCATTCCGCCGCTATACATCAGTGCAATCAGGATGAATATCATTTCGCCCGCATACAGGTTGCCGAACAGACGCAGCGCCAGCGATACCGGCTTGGCGATAAGGGTAACGCCTTCCAGGATCAGGTTCACCGGCATCATGTATTTTGGAAACGGGTGGAACGCGAGCTCGGCAAAAAAGCCGCCCGCACCTTTAAATTTGATGCTGTAGAAAATCACCAGCGCAAATACGCCCAGCGACAGGCCGAAAGTAATGTTGGGATCGGTGGTTGGCACGATCTTCAGATAGGGCAGCCCCATCAGCGCTCCGAGCCATGGCACCAGGTCGACCGCGATCAGGTCCATCAGGTTGAGCAGGAAGATCCAGACGAAGATCGTTAACGCCAGCGGTGCGACCAGCGCACTCTTGCCGGAGTAGGAGCCGCGTACCGACTCATCGATAAACTGGATCATCATCTCGACGAAATTCTGCCAGCCGGTAGGCGCGTCGCTCGATGCCTTCTTCGCGGCCCGATGGAACAACCACAGGAACACCACGCCGAGGCCGATCGAGAAAAACATCGAGTCGACGTTGATAGACCAGAAGCCCATCTCCGCAATCTCGTCAGCACCGTGAGCAATACCCCAACTACCATCGGCCTTCTGGCCATAGGTCAGGTTGGTCAGGTGGTGCTTGATGTACTCACCCGCGTTTGCGTAGCTGCCAGCCATGTCGATCAATTAACCCCTATTACAAGTGGTGCAAACAAGCCGGAGATCTGGATCAGTACGAATCCGGCGAATAGTACTACGGGATCCCATGGATACCCCGAGGTGAACGCCAGCCAGAAAATCATGGCCATCATCACCCACTTCCCGATCTCGAATCGGTATGCGTAGCCCAACCACTGCGTCGCATTGTTATTATCTTCCGTGGCCATTATCGTCCTGATACCGAAATAGGTTTTCGGCAGCAGCGCCGCCAGGCAGCCCACCAGGGCCGAAAACATCGCTGCCGTATCCCAGAGACCTGTGCCTATCAGGTAAATAGCCCCTAAAATGTACTGAAGAACCAGCGTCCTTATAATCTGATTTTTCATCGCTTTTCGAGGGCGCCCTTCATGCTCGGATTACCCCGTCCGAAAAACGGATGCCGAGTATAAACGAGTTAAACGCGAATAATCAATGACCCGAACCAATAATTTATAAACTCAAATGTTCGAGAATTCCATCGAGTTCAGCAGGACTGTGGAAGCTGATCACGAGTTGACCGGAACCCTTTTTACCCGACTTGATTTTAACCCCAGCACCCAGCTTTTCGCTGATCCTGTTCTCCAACCGCTTGATATCCGGGTCGGCTGCCGCGGGAGTGCTCCTGACCATGGTTTCAGCCGCCAGTGTCTTTTTCACCAATAACTCTGTTTCGCGAACCGACAGACCCCGATTGACTACAACCTTGGCAATTTCAATCTGATCGTGACGGATAAGCGCCAGTAGCGCGCGCGCATGGCCCATATTCAACAAGCCCTTGTTGACCTGCTGCTTGACGGGCTCGGCGAGATCGAGTAAACGCAAAAGGTTGCTGACGGTCGCGCGCGAGCGTCCTATCGAATCCGCAACTTGTTGATGCGTAAGGTCAAATTCCTCGATCAGGCGCAAAAAAGCCTGTGCTTCCTCGAGCGGATTCAAGTCTTCACGCTGGATGTTCTCGATCAGCGCAATCGCCGCCGCCGATTTCGAATCGATTTCCCGGACTACCGCCGGGACTTTCTGCAGGCCGGCAAGCTGAGCCGCGCGCCAGCGTCTTTCGCCCGCCACCAACTCGTAGTGACTGGCTTCGGGGCGCACCACGATGGGTTGCACGATACCCTGCACACGAATCGAATTAGCCAGTTCCTCCAACGCCTCCTGGTCGAAAACCTGTCGTGGCTGGTATTTTCCGCGTTGAATACGATCGATATCGAGCTCGACCAATCCGCCGGAATTATCTTCATCCTGTGTGCGGGTGACGTCGTCAATGTTACCGATTAACGATCCGAGTCCTCTGCCTAGACGCTTTTTTTTCATAGTGTTTATTGATTAACGTAATGGTTGCGTTGTGCGTCCCGTCGTAATACTTCCCCCGCCAGAGCGAGATAAGCCATCGAGCCACGTGAATTTTTGCTGTATTTCAGAATCGACTGGCCGTAACTTGGAGCCTCGGCGAGCGCCACATTACGCGGGATCACGGTACGATAAACACGATCACCAAAATGTTCGACCAACTCGCTGGAGACATCGTTGGACAGGTTGTTACGCGGGTCATACATGGTCCGCAGCAAACCTTCGAGCCGAATATGCGGGTTAATACTGATCCGAATCTGCTCGATCGTATCGAGCAGCGACGATAGACCTTCCAGGGCAAAGTACTCGCATTGCATCGGCACCACGACACCCTCGGCAGCGACCAGCGCATTGACGGTAAGCATGTTGAGAGAAGGCGGGCAATCGATCAGGATGTAGTCATAGTTGTCGAGCAGATTTTCAATGGCGAGAGACAATTGCCTTTCACGACCGATCTTGTTCATCAACTGCACTTCAGCCGCGGTCAGATCGGCGTTGGCAGGCAAGACATCGTAGCCGGCTTCAGCCGAATGCTGCAAAGCCTGGCTGGCACTGACATCACCGAGCAACACGTCGCAAACACTAAGCTTCAAAGCATTCTTGTCGATCCCGCTGCCCATGGTGGCATTGCCCTGCGGATCCATATCGATCAGCAATACGCGTCGTTTGGTCGCGGCCAGTGCCGCAGCCAGGTTGACTGTAGTGGTCGTCTTACCGACGCCACCCTTTTGATTGGCAATGGCAAAGGTCTGGGTCATAGTAGTTTTATTGTCACCAGGCTGCGGGTTTCACTAACGCCCGGAACATTAAGGATTTCTTCCTCGAAAATGAATCTATTGCTATCTAGTTGCTGCACTTCCTTCTGCCTGAGCCCGGTTTTCATGGTGAGCAACCTGGTTCCCGGTGCCAGCAAATGCGTAACGCTGTCACAGAATTCCGCTAAAGGTGCATAGGCGCGACTAACGATAAAATCCAGCGAGTCCGGCGAATGATAATCCTCAACCCGCGACTGCACAACTTGTGCGTTTTTCAATCCGCAATGGGCGATCGCCTGACGGATGAAACGCGTCTTGCGTGCATTGCTGTCGAGCATCACCCAAATCGCCTCCGGCATCGCTATCGCCAGCGGGATCCCCGGCAGTCCGGCGCCGCTGCCGACATCGAGCGCCTTGCGGCAATTCTCCAGCCCTGGCAGGATCGAAAGACTGTCAAGCAAATGGTAGGACAACATCTTGCGCAGATTCCTGATCGCGGTCAGGTTGTAAACCTGGTTCCATTTTTCGAGCAGGTAGAGATACTCGATCAACTGGTCGTGCTGGGTTTGTTGGAGCGTGAGCCCGAGCGCGTCAGTGCCCGCGCGGAGTTCACCGGCGAGATCCATTCAGGCCGTCTTTTTAGCCTGGTATTGATGCCTTTTAAGATGCACCAACAGCAATGATATGGCAGCCGGGGTGACGCCTGAAATCCGACCGGCCTGACCAATTGTCGCGGGCCGATGTTGGGCGAGTTTCTGGCAAACCTCGTTCGACAGACCGTGTACCTCGGTGTAATCAAGTGCTGACGGCAACTCGGTTTGTTCGTGCTGGCTGGCCTTGTCGATCTCCTGCTGCTGACGATCGAGATAACCCGCGTACTTGACCTTGACTTCCGCCTGCGCTCGAACCGTTTGCGGGTAGGCTTCGGGGTGATCAACAAAAGGCATCAAATCCTCGATTTCAACTTCGGGGCGCCTGAGGATTTCGCAATAGCGATACTCACGCGTGAGCGGCTTTTGCAATGTTTCTGCCAACGCGGTGGCCGCCGCGGTACCCGGTCGCAGCCATTGATCGCGCAACACCTGGTTGAGGCTCTCAAGCTGTTCGCGATATTCCTCGAAAGCCCGCCAGCGAGCATCTTCAACCAGCCCCAGTTCACGACCCCGTTCGGTTAAACGCAGGTCGGCATTGTCCTCGCGAAGCATCAAACGGTACTCCGCGCGCGAGGTAAACATGCGATAAGGTTCGTTAGTGCCGCGCGTAATCAGGTCGTCGACGAGTACGCCCATGTATGCTTCCGAACGTTTCAGTTGAAGAGCCTTTTTACCCTGCACCCCGGCCGCCGCATTGGCGCCGGCTATCAAACCCTGGGCGCCGGCTTCTTCATAACCGGTGGTACCGTTGATCTGGCCGGCAAAATACAGGCCTTCGATAAAACGGGTCTCCAGCGCAGGGCTCAAATCTCGCGGGTCGAAATAATCGTACTCGATCGCGTATCCGGGACGTGTAATCAGGGCCTGTTCGAAGCCAGCCATACTGTTGACGAGCGCCTGTTGGACATCGAAGGGCAGGCTGGTGGATATCCCGTTGGGATAGACTTCACCGAGTTTCAGGCCCTCGGGTTCGACGAACACCTGGTGCGAGGTTTTGTCAGCGAAACGGACCACTTTATCTTCAATCGACGGACAATAACGTGGGCCGACACCGTCTATTTCACCGCTGAACAGGGGCGACCGGTGCAGGTTTTCACGAATAATGTCATGCGTCTTTGCGTTGGTGTGGGTGATGTGACAACAGACCTGTTCGGGATGCATGTCGAGACTGCCCATGGTCGAAAACAGCGGCAGCGGATCATCGCCGGGCTGCTCTTCGAGACGGGTAAAGTCGATCGAGTTGCGATCGATACGCGGCGGCGTACCGGTTTTCAGACGACCTACCGCAAACGGCCGGGCGCGCAGGCGCTCGGCAAGGCGGGTCGAAGGCGGGTCGCCGGCTCGTCCGCCGGCATAGCTGGAGTCACCGATGTGGATTTTACCGTCCAGAAAAGTACCCACGGTCAGTATCACCTTCGGGGCATAAAATTTGATTCCCATCTGGGTGACCACACCCTCGACAGCATGGCCGTTTTCAATCAGATCGACGACGGGTTGCTGGAAAATCGACAGGCCCGGCTGATTTTCGAGTTTTTCGCGTATCGCCATGCGATATAGCTGGCGATCAGCCTGGGCACGCGTGGCGCGCACCGCCGGACCCTTGCGCCGGTTTAAAATCCTGAAATGAATACCGGCCCTGTCCGCGGCCAGCGCCATTTCGCCGCCAAGCGCATCAATTTCCTTGACCAGATGGCCTTTGCCGATACCACCGATCGCGGGGTTACAGGACATTTGTCCAAGCGTCTCGATACTATGCGTCAGCAATAGCGTATCGACTCCCATGCGCGCAGCCGCAAGCGCGGCTTCGGTGCCCGCATGCCCGCCACCGACGACAATCACATCGAAACGCTGTTTATATTCCATCCGACCATATTAATGTAAAAGGGCGCGCATTCTAGCGTAATAGTCCGCCTTTGCCAAAAATACCTCCGCACGCAACGTCCGAAGGGAACAGACCACGTTTTTCGCCGAAAATATACCTAATTCGACCGGAGATAACGAAAAACATGGTCTGTCCCCATTTTTCTGGAGGAGCCGAAGATGACCCAATGGCAGGTCAGTCCCGCGCAGGCGGGAATCTCGTTGCAGTATTGTCGTTGCGAACCCCAATAAGCCTGACCGCCGCATGTGCGTGGGAGACCCGGGAAGGATAAGGGATGCAGACTAACGGGTGTGGGTGGCGATGAGTTCGGGGAGGTCGTGCATACTATCGAAAACGAGATGGGCACCGCTTGCCTCCAGCTTGTGCGCCGGCATCAACTCGGCAAAGCCGAACACGCGCATGCCTGCGGCAACAGCGCCGGCGATACCGATCGGGCTGTCTTCAATTACCAGGCAGCGCTCCGCCCGATAGCAGCCCATGGCGGTGGCGGCGTGAAGATAGATATCGGGATGCGGTTTGCCACGCTCGACTTCGCTGGTACTGAATATATTGCCGTCAAACAGGTCGATCAGACCGGTTTTGCCGAGCGTCATTTGCATCTTGTCGTGGGAACCGCTCGAAGCAACGCAAAATGGTATGGCCAGATCCCTCAACACCGATTCGATGCCTTCAATCGCTTCTACCGATTCCTTTAGCGCCAGGTTGATATCACTCTGATAACGCTGGTCCAGTTCCGCAGGAGGTGGCTCGCCAAGCATCACTTCGATCTTGTCGAGGCACTGTGCCCTCGAATGGCCAACGAAAGTATCGAACATATCTTCCAGGGTGAGCTCGAGACCGCAGACCTGCAGCAAGACATCGGCAAATACTTCGTTAGCGACTTCCTCGCTGTTGACCAGAACGCCGTCGCAATCAAATATTACAAGATCAAAGGGTTCGCTCAACTCGCCGGTCCAGGCGGTTCTTTTTTAGCGATGGTGGTGGCGAGTGCGACCATCGATGATAAATCCGCCAGGTTTGATGGCACGACCAGCGTATTACCTTCCTTCGCCAGCTTGCCGAACTCGGCAATATATGCCTCCGCAACTCGCAGCTGCATTGCCGATTCACCGCCTTCGACAACCAGGGATTGTGCCACCCGGTACAATCCTTTCGCGGTTGCCGTGGCGACCGCCAGGATAGCCGCGGCCTCACCCTCGGCCTCGTTGATCTGCTGCTGCTTGGTAGCCTCGGATTCCTTGATGACACGCTGCTTTTCACCCTCGGCCTCGTTGATCTTGGCGTCACGCTCGCCTTCCGAGGTAAGGATAACGGCGCGCTTTTCCCGCTCGGCGCGCATCTGCTTTTCCATCGCACTGAGGACATCGTGCGGCGGGTTGATATTCTTGATTTCATAACGCAGCACCTTGACTCCCCAGGGATCCGAGGCTTTATCCAGTTCGGAAACCACGTTGGCGTTGATCATCGCGCGTTCCTCGAAGGTGCGGTCGAGGGCGATCTTGCCGATTTCACTACGCAGGGTGGTCTGCGCCAGCTGCGATATCGCAAATCCATAGTCGGTTATACCGTAGGAAGCACGTTCCGGGTCCAGCACCTGCAGGTAGAGCACGCCGTCGACGCCTACCTGGACATTATCGTTGGTGATACAGACTTGCTCGGGGATATCGAGAGCGAGCTCCTTCAGACTATGCTTGTAGGCCGCAGATTCTATAAACGGAATCAGGACATGAAACCCTGCGCGCAGGGTACGGCTGTACTTGCCGAGACTCTCGATCACATAGGCGCTTTGCTGCGGTACCACTACCGCAGTCTTGAAAATGATCAGGACGACAACTATTGCCGTGGCAATGGAAACCCAGAATGCAAAATTATCGTACATGGTTATTCTCCTTGCTGTTGTTGCTCAATGCGCTCCAGGCGCAGGGTGAGGCCGTCGACGCTGGCAATCTTTACATGCTGGCCAGCGGCGAAAGCCTGGTCACTGTCGTTGATCACCGTCCATTCGGTACCGCGGTAAGCCAGCCTGCCTTTATCGCCGGAGGGCAAGTCCTGCTCAAGCGTAACCACTTCGCCGGCTGGCCCGGTTGCGTAGCCAATCCCGGAACCGCGCAATTTGGCGTAGAGTTTCCTGCGGAACAACAGCATCAGAATCAGCGCGACAATCGAAAACAGAATCCATTGCACCCATGGCTCGAGGCCGACACCGCCCAGCTCGACCAGGCCGGTGATGGCAGCGGCAATGCCGATGAACACCAGGTAAAAACCGGCATCGACTATGAGCAGCTCGGAACCGAGCAGCAAGGCACCAAATATCATCCATCCCCACCAGGGCATTATCGTCTCCTGTCAGCTTGACGACTCATCTTAAGTTAATGGGTCATTCGGGTGCAAGCGGTAGCTTCGAAGGGGACAGACCACGTTTTTCACCCCCACCTCGAAATTTCACGATCGAGTTTCCGAAAAACGTGATCCGTCCCCGATTACGCGCGTTTGCGCGGCGATGATGCTGAAGGTTGCGCGGGTATTAAAGTTGCGACTGACTTAGCGCCTGGTCGAGATCCCAGAGAATATCGTCGAGGGTTTCCAGTCCAACCGAGATACGCACCATGTCCGGAGTCACCCCGGCGGCGATCTGCTGTTCCTCGCTGAGCTGTCGATGGGTGGTTGACGCCGGATGGATAATCAGCGTACGCGCGTCGCCGACATTGGCGAGATGGCTCATGAACTGGGCACTGTTAATAAATTTTTCGCCTGCCGCACTGCCGCCCTTGACGCCAAAGGTGAAAATTGAGCTGGCGCCATTTGGCAGATACTTGCTAACCAGTTCGCGGTAGGGATTGTCTTCGAGTCCAGCGTAATTTACCCAACTTACCGCCGGGTGGTTTTGCAGAAACTGCGCCGCACCAAGCGCATTGGCGCAATGTCGGTCCATGCGCACCGGCAGGGTTTCAATTCCCTGCAGCATCATGAATGCGTTGAAGGGGCTCATCGCCTGACCCAGGGTGCGCAGCGTTTCGCAGCGCGCTTTCATGGTGAAACCGAAATCACCGAAGGTTTCATAAAAACGGATTCCATGATATCCATCCGAAGGCTCGACCATGCCGGGGAAATTACCGTTATCCCAGTCGAATTTTCCCGATTCGATCATGACGCCACCCATGCTGGTGCCATGGCCACCGATAAACTTGGTTGCCGAATGCACGACGATATCGGCGCCATGTTCGATCGGCTTGCATAAATAAGGGGTCGCGAAGGTACTGTCGACGATTAGCGGAATGCCGGCATCGTGCGCGACCTGCGCAATCGCCTCGATATCGATAACGTTGTTGGTCGGATTACCGATGGTTTCGGCATACAGCGCCCGGGTTTTCGAGGTAATCGCCTTACGGAAATTCTGCGGGTCGTCCGAATCGACAAAAGTGGTGTCGATTCCCATCTTGCGGAAAGTCACGTCGAATTGCGAAAAAGTGCCGCCGTAGAGTGTTTTCGCCGATACCAGCTCATCCCCCTGCTGCATCAGGGTCAGGATTGCGGTCATCTGTGCAGCCATGCCGGAACTGACACCCAGCGCGGCTCGGCCGCCCTCCAGCGAGGCCATACGCTCTTCGAAAACGGCGGTGGTCGGATTGGTCAGGCGCACGTAAGTGTTGCCGAAAGTCTGCAGATTGAACAGGCTGGCCGCATGCTCCGCGTCATCGAAAACATAGGACGTGGTCTGGTATATGGGCACAGCACGCGCCCCGGTAATCGGATCGGGAATTTGTCCCGCGTGCAAACAACGTGTTTCTATACCGAATTCCCGATCTGCCATGAACTGCTCCCGTTAACGGTTAAAAACCTGTGGACGTTGCGACGAAATGACACCGGTATTTACACCGATCGTGTTCAAGCCACCGAACAGGCGCGCATATTCAATTTTCATACATCGGTCCATGACCACTTCGAGTCCAGCGTCGCGTGCTTTCTGCGCAGCTTCTTCGTGGATTATGCCCAGCTGCATCCAAACGACTTTGGCCCCTATTTCTATGGCCTGGTCGACGAATGGGGGAATTCGATCAACACGCTGAAACAAATCGACGACATCAACCGGGCCAGGGATATCGCTCAGGTCAGCATAACATTTCTGGCCGAGAATCTCGTCGTACTTCGGATTGACGGGAATCACCTCGAAGCCATGATCGAGCAGGTACTTGGCAGCAAAGTTACTCGGTCGCGACCAGTCAGCGGAAAGCCCAACCACGGCCACACGCTTATAGTCGTTAAGAATTCGGCGTAGGTCCTTGATATCGGTCATAACTCTCTGGCACGTTCGCGCAGTTCAAATTTCTGTATTTTTCCAGTCGAAGTCTTTGGTAAAGTTCCGAACACCACCTTACGCGGGGCCTTGAAACGCGCCATGTTTTGCAGACAAAATTCGATGATCTCCTGTTCACTGGCCTCGGCACCGTCACGCAGGGTCACAAAAGCGCAGGGGGTCTCACCCCATTTTTCATCAGGCATTGCCGCGACGGCTGCCTCGAGAACTGCCGGGTGCCCATAGAGGATATTTTCGACTTCGATGCTGGAAATGTTTTCACCGCCGGAAATGATAATGTCCTTGGAACGATCGCGAATTTCGATGTAACCATCGGGATGGCAAACCGCGAGATCGCCCGAGTGAAAATAGCCGCCGGCAAAGGCTTTTTGGCTCGCCTGCGGGTTCTTCAGGTAACCTTTCATGACGATATTGCCGCGGAACATGATTTCGCCAATGGTTTCGCCATCCCGCGGCACCGGTTGCATGGTTTCCGGATCCATCACTACCAGCTGCTCTAGCATCGGGTAGCGCACGCCCTGGCGCGCCTTCATCCCCGCCTGCTCGGGTATCGACAGCTCGTTCCACTCCTCGTGCCAGGCGCAGACAACCGCGGGGCCGTAGGTCTCGGTCAGGCCATAGGCGTGGGTAACCTCGAAACCGAGCTCTGCCATGGATTCGAGGATAGCCGGCGGAGGCGCCGCCGCGGCGGTCATGATATTGACCTGGTGATCGATGCCCGACTTCAGCTCGTCACTGGCATTGGCCATTAAACTAAGCACGATCGGCGCACCACACAGGTGGGTCACGCGATGTTGCTTGACTGCGTGGAAGATGTCGTTGTCGCGCACCGCCCGCAGGCATACGCTGGTTCCGTTCAGCGCGGCCAGCGTCCAGGGGAAGCACCAGCCGTTACAGTGAAACATCGGCAGCGTCCACAGATATACCGGATGCGCGCCCATGCTCCAGGCAACAGCGTTGGAGATCGCGTTGAGATAGGCGCCACGATGATGCGTGACCACCCCCTTGGGATCACCGGTAGTGCCGGAGGTGTAGCCCAGTGAAATTGCCTGCCACTCATCCGCGGGCAGTTGCCATTCAAAGTCGCTATCCCCCTGCGCGAGAAAAGTTTCGTAATCCATTTCGCCCATGGATTTACCACCCTCGAAGGCAGGATCGTCGACATCTATTACCAGCGGCCTGTCGTCCAGCTGATCCAGCGCAGCCTCGATCGTTGCCGAAAACTCACAGTCGGTAAACAGGATTTTCGCCTGGCCGTGCCGTAGCTGAAAGGCGATCACATCGGCATCGAGGCGGATATTAAGCCCGTGGATAACGGCACCCGCCATCGGTACCGCGAAATGTGCCTCACACATTGCCGGCACGTTGGGCAACATCAAAGCAACCGTGTCGTCAGGCCCGATGCCATGCCGGCGCAGCGCCGAGGCAAATCGACGGCATCGCCGGTAAGTTTCGGCCCAGCTCTGCTCGAATTCACGATAAATGATCGCCGCGCGCGCTGGATAAACCGCGGCGGCACGTTCGATGAAGGTCAGCGGCGAAAGCGGCGTGTAATTGGCCGCATTCTTATCGAGATCGGTGGAATACTGACTGACTGAACTCATTTTCCAACCCATTCGGGCTTACGCTTCTGGATGAATGCATCGATACCTTCGCGCGCATCCTGCGAGTCCATATTACAGGCCATACGCTCACTGGCATAAGCATAGGCATCGCTCAAATCCATCGTTAACTGCCGATAAAACATTTCCTTGCCCAGCTTGATCGCGAGCGCGGACCTGGCGACGATCTTTTGCGCCAGCGCAATCGTCGCCTGTTCGAGTTCCGCGGCAGGGACCACTTCATTGACCAGGCCATACTGCTGCGCAGTCTGTGCTGAAATAAAATCCCCGGTGAGCAGCATATGCAGTGCCTGCTTGCGCCCCATGTTGCGGCTTAAAGGCACCGCCGGGGTTGAACAAAACAGGCCAACGTTAATTCCGGAAACCGCAAAACGGGCGTCATCGGTCGCGACCGCGAGATCGCAATTTGCCACCAGCTGGCAACCGGCCGCGGTGGCGATACCATTGACCCGCGCGATCACCGGCTGCTGCAGCTGGTTGATGGTCAACATCATTTTACTGCACTTGTCGAACAGCGCCTGGTGAACTTCACGCTCCTCGCTGGCACGCATTTCTTTCAAGTCGTGGCCGGGGCAAAAGGCCTTGCCCTTAGCCGCGATGATAACGACCCGCACCGATTCATCCTGGTCGATATCATCGAGCGCGGTTTGCAGTTCAGTCAGCAGTTCAGCAGACAGCGCATTGTATTGTGCGGGACGATTCAGTGTCAGCGTGGTAATGCCGTCGCTGTCTTCGC
>CALDDP010000190.1 GCA_937936805.1 uncultured Gammaproteobacteria bacterium
TGAATCCGGCGAAAGGCGCCGATCCTATTTCGATCGGAGAAATCATGGAGGACCGGTTTGGTGCCACTTCGCTCGAAGGTTTATGGGACTACAGTGAGGCAAAAACTCTGGTTATGTTCTGTAATGGTATGTGGTGCGGTCAGTCACCGAACAACATCAAGAATCTGCTTAAATTCGGCTACCCGGCGCACAAGATCAAGTGGTATCGCGGTGGCATGCAAAACTGGTCGAATCTCGGTCTGACCACTGCCAAGCCGTCAAGTTAAGCACGCATAGCTATCATCAGGGTTGTAGATACATTACAGCGCCTTGCCCGCAACTCCCTGACGCGGGATGCCGGCTTGCGCTTAAAACTGGTATTGCCCCTGGTGATAGCTTTCTCCTTGGCCGGAGCGTCTGCCGACGATTCGGTCGCCATGATTCAGGTAACCGACCTGCGCACGGAATCCCGGCTCGCCAGACAGGGGGGACTGGTTCTGGTGATCGAATTTTCTGCTGACGATTGCGCTTATTGCCGCAAACTGGAAGAGCTTTTCCTGTTGCCGATGCAGCGTAACGCCGAATACGGTGAGAAAATTCTGCTGCGCGCGGTGTCACTAAGCGATTTTGACAGTTTAGTCGATTTCAACGGTCGCTCGGTGAGCGCTAACGAATTTGCCGCGCAATATGACGTCTCACTTACGCCAACCCTGGTGTTTTTAAATGCGGACGGCGTGGAAATCAGTGAGAAGCTGGTGGGGATCTGGTCTGAAGACTTCTTTGGTGGTTTCATCGATAATCGCATCGATGAAGCGCGGGATAAACTGTAGAATTGTAACTCGTCTGGTTGCGGGATTGATATGCGGGTAATCATTGCAGCGTTGGCAATTTTGTTATGTTCCTCGGCAACAGCCCTGGGCAATGAAGACGTCGAGGCATTACTGGCCAGCACGGAAGCACCGCATGGCGTTGTGTTTGAAATCGTCGAAGCCGATGAGACCGCGCTCGAGGACCTGTTGCCCGAGGTACGTGATGCAATCAGGAAGATTCGCGCCAGATTCCCCGACACCGAGTTTGCGGTGGTTTCGCATGGCAGGGAAGAGTTCGCATTGCAGACGCAGTACCAGGGTGAGCATGCCGATATTCATCGACAGGTGCAGTCACTGGTGGCTGCCGATGTGCCGGTACATGTCTGCGAGACGCATGCGGGCTGGTATGGCGTCACTGCAGAAGATTTCCCGGATTATGTCAACGTGGCGCCTACCGGTCCCGGCCAGGTCCAACTCTACGAAGAATTGGGCTACGAATTAATAGTGGTTGACTAGTCAGCCAAGGATTCCGAAATGCCTTATTACCTTTTCAAAATCAGTTCCGGCGATAAACTCGATCTGGTCAAGAATCTCGAATTGCTGGAAGTATTCGATGCTTTTCGTGCCGCCAAAACGCAAGCTAAAAAGTTACGCGCGCAGCAGGCCGACGACGCGACGAGTTTCAAAGTCATGTTCGCCGAAAACCAGTTGTCTGCCGAGGAGCAATTGCTTGAAAAGCGTGACAAGCCGGTGCTGATGGAGCATGAGCGCTAGCACCATGCGAAGTTCAGTCATCCTGATACTCATATTCTGTCTTGGTCAGGCGGTCGCGGCCGATCCCGATTTTGAACGCGAGGCAAGAATGGCTGATGAAATTGTCGACGTCATTCTGGATGGCGATCCGGAATGGCTCGAGGCCGATGGTCGGGAATTCTTGAGTATTTACACCGAGGCCGAGGATTCCGCGGTAGCGGTAATCATTCTGCATGGTCGCGGGTTTCACCCCGATTGGGCCGATACCGTAAACCCGTTGCGGGTAGGCCTGGTCGAGCACGGCTACAGCACCCTGTCGCTGCAAATGCCGGTGCTCGCCAAGGACGCCAAGTATTACGATTATGTGCCGATTTTCCAGCATGCGCATGCGCGTATCGAAGCCGGTATCCGCTTTTTGCGAGATAACGGTCACGCGAAGGTCGTGTTGCTGGCCCACAGTTGTGGCGTGCACATGGCGATGGACTGGATAAGAACGAAAAATGACAGGAACATCGATGCGTTTATCGGCCTCGGCATGGGAGCCACCGATTATCAGCAACCCATGCACCAGGCTTTCCCGCTTGACTGGATGCATGTACCGATACTCGATTTGTACGGTGAACAGGATTATCCCGCGGTAATTCGTCTGGCGCCCGGTCGCAAGAATATGATCGACCAGGCCGGACATGAAAAATCGCGACAAATGGTTATGCCCGCTGCGGACCATTACTTTACCGACCAGGGCGATGCGCTGGTCGGCACGGTCGCCGACTGGCTCGATCAACTGGAGTAAGTCTGGATGATCCCTCCGGCACTCAGGATCGGGATTGGCTTCCTGATCCTGTTTTTCCCGTGGATTCCCGGTGCCGCGTATGGCGAAGAAACCTCGCTGCTACTGGAACTGCCTGATGGGCAGGAGTTCGAAGTAACGCGATTTCCCGGGGCTGGCGATTCACTGTTGCTCTGGTTGCCCTCGGAGCGAGGTCTCAGGCCGGCGCACAAAATGCATGCCGCGGCGCTGGCTGACCTGGGGCACGAAGTCTGGCTTGCCGATTTGCACGATATCTACTTTGTAGAACGTAATCGCGCCAGTATCGAGCGCTTTGCGTTAGCCGATATTGTCGCGTTAATCGACGCGGCGCTGGCTTCGACCGATGCCAACCTGATCCTGGTGAGCAGTTCCCGCGGCGCGCAGCTGGCACTGATTGCCGCGCGCGAATGGCAATTGAGGCATCCCGGCGAAGCGCGCATCGCTGGCATTGTTCTCACGCATGCCCATCTATACCGGGGTAGACCGGAGATCGGTAATGCGGCGGCTTACCTGCCGATTACCCGTGCGACCAATCTGCCGGTTTACCTGATCGACGCACAGTACTCGACCAAATCGGCGCAGGTTTCGGCACTGGCCAGAGAGCTGGGCAGGGGCGGTAGCCAGGTATACACGCAGCTTTTGACTGGAGTGCAGGGCGGTTTTTTTGTGCGTGACAATAGTGAGCTCAGCGAAGCCGATCGGGCTGCGAAAAACGCCTATGCGGCCACCCTGGACCGGGCAGCCAAAGTACTGGGTTTGCTAAAGCCCCCCGAATATGCGTTGACTTCAAATCTTGCAACAGTTCAGTTCTCCGCTGCAGCGCCACAATCAACATCTTTGAAGGCCGTTCCCGGGGCGTTGCCGGCCCCCCCACTCGAACTGAATGCATTTCACGGCCCGAAGTTTACGTTGTCGGGACAGGAGCAACAGGTGGTGCTGGTCAATTTTTGGGCGAGCTGGTGCCGTCCCTGCGTGCAGGAAATACCATCCCTGCATCGCCTGCAGGCCAAAATGAAAAACCCCGACTTTTCAATCGTAACCGTCAACGTCGGTGAGAATCGTGAGCGCATTGCCAGGTTTCTCGAGCAGGTTCCGATGGAATTACCGCTTTTAATGGACATTGACGGTAAAGTTTCAACAGACTGGAAGATCTACGTGTATCCTTCCAGCTATCTGGTCGATCGCCAGGGAAAAATTCGTTACGCTTACCTGGGAGCACTCGAATGGGATTCAGCGGAAACTATAAAGATAATTCAGAGCCTGTTGAACAGGCCCTGACGCACCCCTATACAAGGCTTACTCCCGATCATGTCATTGCGGCGGTCGAATCGACCAGTCGGCTCAGCGATGCTCGAATTCTGGCATTGAATAGCTATGAAAATCGGGTTTACCAGGTGGGCATCGAAGATGAAGATCCGGTTATCGTCAAATTTTACCGGCCCGATCGCTGGAGCAAGCAGCAAATAGACGAGGAGCATCGCTTCACCCAGTTCCTTTTCGATGCCGAAATCCCGGTGGTGCCGCCATTTATTATCAACGATGGTGACGAGTATCCGACCCTGGCAATGCATGATGATTTTGTATTTTCGATTTATCCGCGCCAGGGTGGTCGCGCACCGGAGCTCGATAACCTGGATCACTTACACCAGCTGGGTCGCTTCATCGGCCGCATTCACGCAGCAGGGCAGGGGTTTCGCTTCGAGCACCGGCTAACACTGTCGGTCGAGCAGTCAGGCAGGAATGTCGATTACCTGCTCGAGGCCGGGTTTATCCCGCATGATCTGGAAGCCGCTTACCTTGCTATCAGCGGAGAAATCATGGATGCCGTAAATGCCAGGCGCCCTGATGCGGACAGCTATCGGCAAATCAGTTTGCATGGCGATTGCCACAGCGGTAACGTGTTGTGGCGTGATGATTGCCCGCATTTCGTCGATTTTGACGATGCTATTACCGGCCCTGCAATGCAGGATTTATGGATGTTGCTATCGGGTGATACCAGTAACCAGCAACGTCAGTTGCTGGAGGTGATCGAAGGTTATGAAATGTTTTACGAGTTCGATTTGGGCGAGCTCAAGTTGATCGAACCGTTACGAGCGATGCGGTTAGTACACTTCAATGCCTGGCTGGCGCGACGTTGGGATGACCCCGCGTTTCCGCTAGCGTTCCCGTGGTTTAACAGTCCGCGTTACTGGTCGGAATACATCCTCGAGCTGAAGGAAATTCTGACTGGATTGCAGCAAGCGCCAATAACGATGCCAGAGGTTTAACCGGCGGGCGATAAAAAAATCCCGCAGAGGTCGGCAAGTAATGTTCCAGCTAACCGATACGTTTATCTGATCATGCAAGCAACCTGTAAATTCGACCAGTCACTACTCGACTTGATCGTCCACAACCTCGGTCGGCATGATGTCGCCGAGCTGGAGCCGCGTGAACGCACCCGTGCGGCGGTTGCTTTTACGCTGGTTGACTGCAGCGAGCCGGCAAATATGGCCAATATCCCGTTCCCGGCGGATGCGCGGGAGCAGGCAGCGTACATCCTCACCACCCGCGCGCCCCGGCTTTCCAGTCATGCCGGACAACGTGCCTATCCGGGCGGACGCGTCGATCCCGGTGAATCCGTCGAACAGGCCGCTTTGCGCGAGCTCGAGGAAGAAGTCGGCCTGAGACTGGATTCGAGCAGTGTGCTGGGTCGACTAGATGATTACGCGACACGATCAGGCTACGTTATTACACCGATTGTGGTCTGGGGCGGCAGCAATGTCGAGCTGACGCCTAATCCCGGCGAAGTTGATCTTGTTCACCGTATACCGCTCAACGAGCTCATGCGTGACGACGCACCAATTCTCGAAACAATCGCCGAGAGCGAGCACCCGGTGCTGAAAATGCCGCTCGGCGACGAATGGTTTGCCGCACCCAGTGCTGCTATTGCCTACCAGTTTCGCGAGGTAGCGCTGCTTGGCAGAAGTACCCGTGTTGCACACTATGAGCAACCTTACTTTGCGTGGAAATGACGCCGCCAGGCATCATGCCACCCCCGTTTTCCATTCATCTCCACCAGGTTCCCAGTCACCCCCACCGGTTTTTCGCTCACCGCCGCCGAATTTCCAGTCATTCCCGCCGGGTTTTTAGTCATTCCCGCGAAAGCGGGAATCTCCCAACCATGTCGCGATCCCGGGATTCCGATACGTCGGGCCGCCGCTTTCGCGGGAATGACGTGAATAGCTGCGCGCATGACGGTATGGTTGGCAGTCTGTTAATTTTGCTATTCTGTCGCCAGCTTGAACGACGAGAGCCTGAAATGAATCTTGATACTTTCATCAACAGCAATCGCAGCGCGTTTGCGCCGATGTTTCACCCGGCGCTAACCGCGGATAATACGCTGCGCATGGATCTGTCGACCTCGAACCACGAATTCAATGGCCTAAGCGAGGCCGAACTTGACGCGGCGATTCTGCACAAGCTGGCTAATGCAGGAGCAATAGCCGGGGTCGGCGGTTACCTCGAAAAGCGCGCTATGTACAAGGACACCGATTTATTCCAGGGAGACGAAGAACGCTCGATCCACATTGGCGTCGATGTGTTCATGCCCGCGGGTACGGCGGTGTATGCGCCGCTGGATGGAGAAGTGCAGAGTTTTGCCAATCGACAGGTTTACGGGGATTATGGTCCGGTCATCATTCTGCGTCATCGCCATGATGATTTTGAATTTCATACCCTGTACGGACACTTGAGCGAGGCTTCACTGGCAGGATTACACGAGAGCAAGGCTGTTTCAGCGGGAGAAAAAATTGCGCAATTAGGCCCGCGGCCGGTGAACGGTAACTGGCCACCCCACCTGCATTTTCAGTTAATCGAGGATATGCAGGGCTATCGGGGTGATTATCCCGGCGTCGTGCGTCCGGCAGAACTCGAGTTTTTCCGGCAGAACTGCCCCGACCCTATGGCACTGATAGTCGGCTGACTTCAGGGGAAAATGTCGGCTACGACCTGCAACCAGGCGCAACCGACAATCAGCATTACAATCGCATAGGGCCAGTTCCAGAAAGCCAGTTTCCAGGCCTGAATACCGTAGCGCCCCTGGAATACCAGTGTCGTGCCGGACAGTGGATTCGAGCAGGTGCCGAGATGCCAGGCGAACAGAAATGTTGCCGCCAGCAGGTTGGGGTCGGGATTCAGGGTCATGATCATCGGTGCGAAGCTCGATATCAGGATGATCGGGTGAATCCCGCAGAATGCGCACAGCAGCATGATGGCCAGTACCTCCGCGGCCGTGATCGCATCAAACTGGTTGAAGGGATTCTCGAAGACGCCGTGCATGATCAGCGCCGAGATGCCGCCGGCGAGTACTCCTGCCGCGAGAAACAGGCAGAGTTCATTGACGATTCTGGGTAAGCCCCTGGTCACGTGGGTTTTGAAGCGTTGCAGCGATCCCTTTATCCCATGCCGCGGAATGAGTACCGAACCGGTGACCAGTAACGCGCTGATTGCGATCAGCACCAGGATCGGGGTAGTCGGCAGCAGTTGCGACATCCCCACCACGGTGACGATCAAAATGGCGGGAACCATCAGTGCGCTTAAATGGGTGGGGTAGCCGACAAAAGCTTCCACGGCTACGGGGTAACGGATACGAGCCTCGAGATAAACGCCGATAAATCCGATAACCATGAATGGAAAACCGGCAACGATGATCCACAATAGGCTGGCATCGTTAACATAGGTCAACACCACCGCCATCGCGGCGAAAAAGGGTGACCAGGTGGACACTCCGCAGAATATCCGGGTAAAGGTCTGGCTGGTAAAACGGTCCAGCGGGTGCTGCTGATGGATACGATCAGAAATCAGAATCGGCGCCGAAATATTAATGATCGAACTCGAAATGCTGAGTCCCAGGATGGTTTGCAGAAATGCTTTTTTGCCGACCGGCAGTGCTTCTTCCTGCTCCGATTCAGGGATCACCACCAAACGCAGGAAACCGACCGCGGCGATCATCGTCATCAAGCCGGTGTTCGCACTGAGCAGGGCATTGCTATCGATTACGACTGACTGTCGACGGGCATAGACGATCATGGCGAGGCCGATCAGTAAAATGAGCGACACCTGGATTTTGAGCACGCGAGACGTGTCGACGAACAACAGCAATGCCGCCAGCCAGGCGGCGATACCGGCCAACCACAGGGGATTCGAGCCGGAATCGAAAAATTTCAGTCCCGCGAGGGTGGTGATGATGATCATCAGGAGAATCAGAATCCCGGCGGTTTTCCGGCGTATGGGGTCGTCCGTTGCGTTGATTTCGGTTCCAGGATTCGATGTTTGATTTGTTGCCAATAGTACTCGAAACATTGGGCAGACTTTAACCTTTTTGGCTGGACATCGAATTAGCGCTCTTTATACTGATTCTTGATCCGAGCAACACTGCTGTAATTCCAGGGAAGTTGATGCCATCAGAGCCACTCAATCGAAAGCTGACCGCGATTCTATATACCGATGTCGCCGGCTATTCGCGCCTGACCGGTGGCGACGAGGAGGGCACGCATCGCCAGGTCATGGAGGTGCTGGATTACGCCAGTCAGCAGATCGAAAATGCAGGCGGCAAGGTCCTGCGCTATGCGGGCGATGCGATCCTGGCTGAGTTTTCCAGCGCGGTCGGTGCAGTTAACACCGCCATCGAAATCCAGCGCGAGATGGCCCGTAAAAATCACCAGGTCGACGACGATAAGAAGGTTCAAATTCGAATTGGCATCAATATCGGTGATGTTATCGAAGACCGCGGCGAAGTATTTGGCGACGGCGTTAATCTCGCGGCCCGGCTCGAGGCGGTGGCAGCGGAAGGTGGTATTTGTATATCGGCATCGGTACATGAGCAAATTATGGGTAAACTCGATGTCGGCTTTCGCGATGATGGCAAGGAGACGTTCAAGAATATCAATCGCCCGGTGCATGTGTTTCGCTGGGAGCCAGAGCAGGAGCAGACGGTGAAATCGGCTGGAAATTCTATACGTGAGTCTGAAAAGCCCTCGATTGCCGTGCTGGCGCTGACCAATATGAGCAACGATCCGAACCAGGATTATATCGGTGACGGCATCACCGAAGATTTGATCACCGCCTTGTCCAAGATACGCTCGTTCAAGGTCATCTCGCGCGAAAGCACCTTTTCCTACAAGGGTATGGCGATCGATGTGCGCCAGGTGGCGAAAGAGCTTGGCGTCCGCTTCGTGCTGGAAGGCAGCGTGCGCAAGGCGGGCAACCGCGTGCGGGTAACCGTCCAGCTCATCGATGCCGAAACCGGGCACCACGTCTGGGCCGAGCGCTACGATCGTGAGATGGAGGATATCTTCGATTTGCAGGATGAAATGGTGCGGGTCATTGCCTCGGCGCTCGAGCCCGAGTTGAATGCTTTCGAACGCGAGCGGGCGGTTAACAAGTCTCCTGATAATCTCGATGCCTGGGAGCTGTATCAACGGGCATTGTGGTACATGTGGACGTTCGAGGGTGAAAAAATTCCCACCGCAATGGAGTTGTTTAAACGCGCTTCCGAGGCAGATCCCAAGTTTGCCCCGGCTTATGCCTACTATGCCTATTGTTGCTATATGTTCGTGATTTTAGGTATTACCGAAAACCCGGATGCACTTTTGCAGGAAGGGCTGGATTCTGCCAGGAAAGCGCTGCAGTGCGATGACCGGGATGCGATTTCGTATTTTGCGATTGGTCGCATTCACATGATGCTGGGCGATCACGATGCATCGATTGCGGCACTGCGAAAATCGATCGAACTCAATCCCTGTTTTGCCCAGGCTTATCATGGTCTGGGGTTTGCGTTATCACTCGCAGGGGAGCTCGAGGAATCCGGACGTACGACTAAACAGGCGGTTGCGATGAGCCCGCGCGACCCGATGCTGTGGGCCTTCACAATCGTGCATGCGCTCAATTACATCCTCAGTGAAGACTATGAAGCAGCGCTGGAATGGGCCAACTATACCCTGCAGATTCCGAATGCAACCGGGTACTGGTCGCATGCCGTCAAGGCTTCCGCGCTGGCTAATCTCGGGCGGATTGACGAGGCGAAGCAGTCCCTTGCGCTGGCGCAGGAAGCCAAGCCCGACCTGTCGATCGGATTTCTTGAAAAAAACCTGCCGACGAAACATCCCGGAGGGCTGGATCCCTACCTCGACGGCTTGAGAAAATGCGGCCTGGGATAAGCTTGAAATAACCACGGGGTCTTAAAGCGGGGAGAAAATATGCATCGCGTTACGGTAATTGGACTGGGAGGCATGGGGAGCGCGCTGACCTCCGCCTTGCTTGAAGCGGGTTACCCGGTCACGGTGTGGAATCGAACCGCGGCTAAAGCGGCTCCGCTGGTTGACGCCGGTGCCAGCCAGGCCGATAGTGTTAGTGACGCCATCGCGGCCAGCCCTACGATTATCACTTGCATCAACACGCATACCGACACCGCGGCAATGCTGGCCGGACACGCAGCAGAAATAGCCGGCAAGCATTTTATCGAACTGACCACCGGCAGTGCCGCAGAAGCCACCGCGTTCCAGCAATTGGTGCATGACAACAATGCAGATTGTGTCGTCGGTGCAATCTGTTCCTACCCGTCCGGTGTTGGCAAGGCAGGCACCTGTATTCTCGTAGCCGGATCGGAAGCCGTATGGCAACAGAACGAGGCAATTATTCGTGCCATGGGCCCCGCAGCGGATTTTATCGGTGAAAACGTGGCCTCG
>CALDDP010000191.1 GCA_937936805.1 uncultured Gammaproteobacteria bacterium
GACGGCCGGCGGCGTGCCTGCATTTTGTTCACGCCACGGAAGCTGGCGTAGATCACACCGAGGCCGATGAGAATGAATATCGAGCAAAAACCGCTGGCCAATGCGAACAGGCCCCAGCGCATATCGCGGTCGATGACGGCCTGCGCGGGATCCAACGGATTAACCCAGATCGGCAGGTTGTCGCCGCTGCGTTTTATGCGCCCGAGGTAGGCCTGCATGTCGCGATGCCAGGGGCCGATATTGTCCTTAACCTCACTCACCCCGACAGCGTTACCACTGTAACTGACACCGCGGTATTCGTAACTGTATTGCACGCGGGTTTCGTTTTCAGCACCGGATAACGACAGCAGGCGCGCATTACCGGGCTGCCAGTCCTGCATGCGTTGCCAGTTCTGCCACATCGGTAACGCGGTTTCCGAGAGCATGAAAAAGCCGCCGCCGGCGAACAGCAGGCCGAATAACAGGCCGGGGATAACGAGAAGTCTTCGCATGACCTGTTTAATAGCCGAAATATGGCGCCTTCGCGAGTAAAAAGGGCCGATCCCGCATGTTGTGATCCAGCGCATCGATGCCGCCGTAATCATAGTGATGTGAATGAACCCGTCTCGTTGAGACGTCACCCGATTAGAGAGGAAACCATCATGTACACATTGCTCCCCGCCGCTGCCCTGGCGTTTACCCTGTCCGGGCCCGGCGCTCAAATTGAACCCGTCGATTCAGTCGGGCCCCTGGCGCAGAACTTCTACCCCGCCGAGGACGATGACAGGCCGGAACTGTTCCTGCCCGAAGAGGGTGATAGCGATCCGTCCAATTTCGAGCCCGTGGACGGCGACAGCAATCCCGACAACTACGAACGCCCCGACCTCGATGAGCTCGCTTTACCTGCCCGCTCTACCGGCGGGGTCCGCGCCTGAAGCGAATAGCAGAATCAAACAGGTAATCAGGGGGCACATCCCAATTATTTCCCACTCGCAGGCGCGATCTGCCAACCGTCGCAAGGTAATCTGTCGACCACGGCACTACGTATTTACCTGGCCGAAACGGTAAATCAGGCCACGCCGCTGCAAATCGGTCGTGCTGACATAGTTTATTGTCGTGATGTCGCCTGTACGTCGGGGCAAACGGCGGCAGAATCATTGCCGCTCGAAGCGAGCGATGCATAACGCAATCGCCAACCCTAAATTCATGACCTGGCGCGGCCAGGCACAACCAGGATAGATCAAACCGATGCAGCCCAACCTCGAACCCGACGCTCACCGAGCCACCCGCCAATTCGGCTTCGGCACGCAGATCCGCAAGTCGCCCTATTTCGACGCCACCGTACGCTGGGGCGCCACCGGTTTTTCGGTTTACAACCACATGTACATCCCGCGCGATTTCGGCGACCCGGTGGCCAATTTCTGGAACCTGGTCAACGCGGCCACCCTGAGCGATGTCTCTGTCGAAAGGCAGGTCGAAATCACCGGCCCGGATGCCGCGCGCTTCACCCAGTTGCTGACACCGCGCAACCTGTCGCAATGCGCCGTGGGCCAGTGCAAGTACGTGCTGATCACCAACGCCGACGGCGGCATTTTGAACGACCCGGTGCTGCTGCGACTGGGCGAAAACCATTTCTGGCTGTCGCTGGCGGATAGCGACATTCTGCTGTGGGCGCAGGGCGTCGCGGTCAATTGCGGCATGGACGTCGAGATTCGTGAACCCGATGTTTCGCCATTGCAGCTGCAGGGGCCGAATTCCGGCAAGATCATGCAGGATCTGTTCGGCGAGTCGATCGGCGAGCTCGGCTACTACTGGCTGGACGAGTTTGAACTCGACGGCATCCCGCTGATCGTTTCCCGCACCGGCTGGTCCAGCGAACTGGGCTATGAACTCTACCTGCGCGACGGAACGCGCGGTGACGAACTTTGGGAACGGATCATGGCGGCGGGCAAGCCTCACGGGCTGGTCCCCGGGCACACTTCTTCGATTCGCCGCATCGAGGCGGGCATGCTCTCCTATCACAGCGACATGGACATCGATACCAATCCCTTCGAACTCGGGCTGGGCCGCCTGGTCGACCTCGACATGGAGGCCGACTATATCGGCAAGTCCGCTTTGAGCCGCATTGCCCGCGAGGGCGTCAGCCGCCTGCAGGTGGGACTGGAAATCGACGGTGACCCGTTTGCGGGGCCGAACAACGAGTTCTGGCCGATCAGCGTATTCGGACAACGCATCGGGCAGGTGACCTCCGCCATTTATTCGCCGCGCCTTGAAGCCAATATTGCCCTGGCCATGGTGCAAATCGACAACAGCTCGATCGATTCCCGCGTCGAGGTGGTCACGCCCGATGGCAGCCGCAACGCTCGAATCGTGCCGAAACCTTTTTACGACCCGAGGAAGAACCTGGCGAAAAGCTAGCGAATTTTATGGTCATTCCCACGCAAGCGGCGGCCTGACGTTTCGGTCTTGCAACAGCTGCTTTCAAGTAACAGAAAGATACCCGCTTGCGCGGGTATGACAGCATTAAGTAAGTGCCATTGTGTGCTGCTCCCTGAACTCACGATTACCGGGTTTGCATCGACCCGGCCGAGCAGCGAAACTAACGCCCAATATTCACTACGAGCTGTTACCGATGGAACTTATCGTTTTTGACCTCGACGGAACGCTGCTCAACCGGCAATCGACGATATCGAAATACACCAGCGAAACGCTGCAACTGTTGTCGAAGCGCGAGATTGCCTACACCGTGGCGACCGGGCGCACGCTGCACGGCGCGCGGGCTATCCTGGAGGGCCATCACTTTCCCCTGCCGCAGGCTTACAAGAACGGCGTGATGATCTGGCATCCCGAACAGCAGCGTTATTCGAGCAGCATGACGCTCACGGCCGCCGAGCTCGACAACGTCGTCCAGTCCTGTATCCGCCACGGGGTGACGCCTTTCGTCTTCACCCTGGACGCAGACGACAACAATACGGTGTACCACCCCGTGCTGCAATCGGATGCCGATCTCGAGCTGGTCCGGGTCCTCGGGCTCGATGGCCATGTCAGGATGCACGCGCTCAACGAGTTGCCTGCCAATGCCACAGTCACGCACGTCAATTCGATCGGGGCACCCGATGCGGTCCAGGCAGTCGTGCATGGCGTCGAGGATGAAGCGCACCTGGTCGCGTATTCCGGTCTCGCCCGGGAGGGCGCCGCGTGGCACTGGCTCGATATTCACCACAGTGACGCCAGCAAGGGAGGCGCCATCAAGACGCTGAAGGAATTGCTGGGCCTCGAGCGCATCATCTGTTTTGGCGACAGCGACAACGACCTCAGTATGTTCGAGGCTGCCGACGAGGCTTACGCACCGGCCAATGCCAACGACGCCATCAAATCCGCCGCGACCGCGGTGATCGGGCATCACGACGAGGAAGGCATCGCCCATTTTCTGCGCGAACGCTTCGCGCTCGAAGAGTCCTGAGTCATGACGCAGATGGACGAGACCGCAAAGCGCAGTGTACTCATTACCGGCTGTTCGAGCGGCATCGGCGAGTGCGTTGCGCGAGGTTTGCATGCGCGCGGTTATCGCGTCTTTGCCAGTGTGCGCAATCCGGACGACCGTGCGGCTTTTGAACAGGCCGGGATCGAGTGCCTGGTGCTCGATTACGCGGATTCCGCGAGTATCAAGGCAGCCGTCGAACAGGTACTGGAACTGACCGGCGGGCATTTATACGCCCTGTTCAACAACGGTGCCTATGGCCAGCCCGGCGCCTGCGAAGATCTCAGCCGCGAGGCGATGCGCGAGCAATTCGAAACCAATGTGTTCGGCTGGATGGAGTTGACCAACCTCCTCCTTCCGGTGATGCGCGCACAGGGTTACGGCCGCATTATTCAAAACAGCTCGATCCTCGGATTTGCCGCGATGTCGATGCGCGGCGCGTATAATGCCAGCAAATTCGCCATCGAAGGCTTCAGCGACACGATGCGCCTCGAGCTTGCCGGGACGGATATTCACGTCAGTCTGATCGAACCCGGGCCGGTGGAAAGCCGCTTTCGTGAAAATGCTTATCGCGCCTTCCAGCAACACATCGAGGTAGACAACAGCGTGCACCGCGAACGCTACACGAAAATGATTCAACGCTTCGAGGCGAGCGGCAACGTGCAGCCATTTACGCTGCCACCGGAGGCGGTGTTAAAACGTGTCGTCCACGCGCTGGAAAGCAGGCAACCCAAAATCCGCTATCCGGTCACTTTCCCGACCTACCTGTTCAGCGCGTTAAAGCGCGTGCTGAGTGATCGTATGCTGGACCGAATCCTGCAGCGCGTTGGCTAAGGTTTTCAGAAACAGGAAATTAGGGTCTGCCCCTGAGGCATCCTTACATTCAGGCTAATAATATCAACGCCCCCCGCTTAAGCTACTATTCTCTATTTTGGGACAACGCCTGCCCTGTTGGGCGTCAAACTAGATTAGGAGTGAAAAAGCGATGCAAAATCTAAACCGTTTTAGATTAACCATTATCCTGGCTGTATTAACTTTACCCACTGCCGTCAATGCCGAATCGTGGATTTGCGAGCACGGTACTTTAGTACGTGAAATAAACGTTGAACGCGCGACGGCCAATCCGGTGCCTTGCTCGGTGATATACGACAAACAAGGCGAAGGCCTTGGGAGCAGTGTGCTCTGGACAGCGGCTGCCGACGGTGCTTATTGCGATGCAAAAGCCAACGGCCTGGCCGAAAAGCTTAGCGGTCTGGGCTGGACCTGTACCGCATTCTGATCGCGAATGCTTGCGCACAAAACCGGGGTCTGACCCCGGTTATTTTGGCCAAGGTCTCCGGCTTCATCGAGTTGGCGGCACCCAGGGTTTTTGTGCGACGAATATTGTATGACGGCTGCCCTTGCCCGGACGGGCTCTTACCGTGCGTAACTGGACATTAAAACCGGTTTTTTTAAGCCGGGTCGTGAACATCTGATCTGCCCTCGCCGACCAGACCGTGACTATGCCCTCGGGGCGGAGTTTCTCGTATATTGTTTTTAATCCCCCGGTTGAGTAAAGCCATTCGTTAGCGGAAGCAGTCATCGCCTCGGGGCCATTGTCGACATCGAGCAGGATCGCGTCGAACTTCTCTGCCTGGTTTGTCAACAGGTCCGCCACGTCGCCCAGGTGCACGCGAGTGCGGTCATCGTCTACGGGCCGTCCGGCGCATTGCCCCAATAGACCCCGATTCCATTCGACGACAGCAGGCACCAGCTCTGCCACGATCACCTCGGCCGACCCCGGGACGGTCTTGAGCACCGTCGCTAGCGTGAAGCCCATGCCGAGACCACCGACGAGTATACGCGCATTCTCGACCGTACAGAGACGAGTACAGGCGAGTTCGGCCAGCGCTTCTTCGGAGTGATGCGTACGGCTATTCATCAGATCGCCGGGCACACCGGCGATACGAATCGCAAAATCGTCATTGCGCTGCGACAGGGTCAGTTCTGTGTCGCTACCCGGAACAGTGGTGCTGTCGATTGTTATCCAGGGATCCATCGGGGTTCGTAAATGTGACTCGATTATGACGCAGCGCACGATATCACGGATCAGCACAAACCGGGCTGAAAGAAGAAACAATTGCTCTCTGACACCCTTTGCGGGTTGCAGCTACACTTGACACTATCAGGCATTCTAATTTAGCACTCGGCAACGACTGACAATGAACCGATTTATCATCCTCCTGCTGCTCGGCTTTTCCGCCTCGGTGATTGCAGACATTAACGGCAAAGTGGTGGTCGTCACCGATGGCGATACGATCAGGGTGCTCGATGCCAACCGGGTTCAGCACAAAATCCGCCTGGCGGGTATCGATGCGCCGGAGCGAGGGCAACCATTCGGCAATGCTTCACGAAAATACCTGGCCTCCCTGGTGGCGGGTAAAGCGGTTCGCATCGAGTCAACCAAGAAGGACCGCTATGGGCGGGTTCTCGGCAAGGTTTGGGTGCAACCGCGGGATTGCCCGAGCTGCAGCAAGACGCTTAACGCGAATCATGCGCAAATTCTCGCGGGCATGGCCTGGCGCTACCTCGACTATGTCAAAGACCTGTCGCCGGAGGACCGGGGGCGCTATGAGTCGGCTGAAGCCGAAGCGAGGAAGCGCAAGCGCGGACTCTGGCGTGAGGAGAACGCTATTCCGCCCTGGGCCTGGCGCAGGGGCCAGAGAAATTCGAGCGTAAACGTGGCCCCGGCCAATTTCCAATGCGGCTCGAAGCGATACTGCCGCGAGATGACTTCCTGCAAAGAGGCTATTTTCTACCTGCGCAACTGTGGCCTGTCGAGGCTCGACGGCGACAACGACGGTTTGCCCTGCTCGTCGATCTGCCGCTAACGGAGATAAAGGGAACAGATCTAACTAGATGAAATAAATCTGTCTCGTTTTTGCGCTATAGCTTGTCATCCACGCGCAAGAGGGGATCTCTTGAGACGACTGAAACTCGCTTATTGCTAGATGCCCCCGCTTGCGCGGGGATGACTTTTCAGCCAATGAAACAATTGCTCTCTGACACCCTTAATACGCACAAGGGAAATGATTTAATCAATCCCTGGAGGAACAGTAAATCCGCGGGCCACCGTTTTTAATGCCATCAAATATAATCATGAATTTGAATTCACAATCGTCGTCAGCGCCGCTCTCGACGTCCAGCACTAAAATCCCTTCAGCCTTACCTTTGCTGACATCGATTTCCCCCAGTTTTGCAATATAACCTGTAGTATCGTCACGATCTTTTCCGGGAACCATATCCTGACCATTCCAGTGATGAACCAGATAGGGACCCGGTGCATCGCCCACCGGGCCTGAAACAATCAGAAACCCGTCCATAACGCTAGCCATACCACGTACTCCACCACCATCAAGTTTTACCAATAGCAGAGTTACTGATTCTTCGTGTTCGTCAAATTTAAATTTTAGAACCGGCACATAATTATCACGGAAGACAGGCCCGCGGAAACCAACATAAACCCACCCATCATCAACCGCTATCCCTTCTATATCGACACCATTTTCCTTGCTGGGAATTTCACTAAACGCCTTCAGGGCTTTGTGATTCGAAATGACATCTGTAAGAGAGATGCTTTTTATTTCTAAAGGTTGTACCTGCTGGTTTACTTCGACCTGGTGTAACCAGTCTCGACTGGGCTCATTCTTTATTTTTCCCTGGTTAAAGGTTTTTCGATTTCTTTTATACGATTTCTTCGAAGCAGCATTGTTTCTTGTGGACGAGTGAGAGCCAACGACATAGATAAAATTCCCGTCAACCGCGATGCCCTCGATATCCAGCTCTCTACCATCATTCTTATCAACATCCGGCAGCACAATATCCTCACCTGCCACATATTGACCGTCTTCCTGCTTCGACAGGACCTGTATTATATTGAGATCCTTATCAGGCCCAACCGCCTCATCGCCACCAATCACCAGGTAGGTTCCCATCCGCCCGATTGCACTCAAATCATACGCCGCTCTAATACAACCAATATTTACTTCCCTGGTTTCACAATTTGCTTCGCTATTTTTATTGATAAACCTGGCCGAGCCCTTTTCAATCAAGCCTGCCAACAATGGACTGCCATAGACCAGCGATACGAATGCAATAATGAAGATATGCGCCTTGATCTTTTTAACCTCCAGAAAAACAGGGGTCAGACCCCTATTTCTTTATCGGGTATCCCTTGGGTAACAATACAAACAGCTCGCCCTGCTGCTTCATCAGGCCCGCCATTCTTTCCGCTTCGTCGCCCCGGCCCCAGAAAACATCGGCGCGAACATGGCCCTTGATGGCGCCACCGGTATCCTGCGCCAGCATCAGCTGGTTGAGCGGCGACTGTTGTGCGTTCGGCAGCGTAGTCTGCAACCATACCGGTGCGCCCAGGGGAATAACGTTTCGGTCTACGGCGATACTGCGCCGCGGTGTCAGCGTTACGTTGAGAGAACCGACCGGCCCGTCTGCCTCGCCGTCTCTCAGTTCAAAAAATATATAACTCGGGTTCCTTGCTAGCACCTCGTTGAGCCGGGTCGGGTTCGACTTTAACCAGTCCCTGATCGTAAACAGCGTGACATTTTCTTTTTCCAGCTCCCCCATTTGAACTAAAACCTTGCCTATGGACTGGTAAGGATGACCGTTTTGCCCGGCATAGCCGACCGCTACCGTGGAACCATCGTCAAGCTGGATTCGCCCCGAGCCCTGGACATGCAGAAAGAACACGTCCACCAGGCTGTTGACCCACAAAATCTCGCTGCCCTGCAGCAAATCCTGGTCGTCATCTAGTTGCCCGCGATCGTAGTAAGGCACCACCTTGTTACCCATCAGCTTGCCCCGCAGGCGCAGGTTCTTCAGCTGCGGATAAATACTGCCAAGATCGACAATCAGTAAATCCTCTGGAAGGCCATATAGCGGATAGCGAAATTCCTCGGAGCGCTCCCAACTGCCTTTCAACAACGGTTCGTAGTAGCCTGTGATCAGCCCCTCGGTGGTACCACCCTTCGCATAAACCGGGCGAACCTCGAAATTCGATTCGAAGAATTCCCTGGTTTCAGCGTCGCTCAGGTCACCGCTACTTTTTGCGAGCACGCAGACTCCCTGCCATGGTTGCTGCCTGAGTTTCTGGCAGCTCTTCAGAAAACCGTCCCACATGTCGCTTTGATTATCCGCCGTCCAGTTGCGCAGGCTCGACCAGTCAACCGGGTCTCCGATTCCGGGTGGACGGGTGGTACACGCGCTCATCATGACTGCGCATAATAAGAAAATTGACAGGGATTTATACATGGCGGGATTGTATCTCAGATTTTCATTGGTTAGTTATTACCTGGTCATCGAAGACACGCCAGGTCTGGCTTAAAAGTTGGGAAACTGTTGCTTCGGATCCAATTGAGGCTTCTCGCCTGTCAACGCATCGCTGTAACGTCGATATCGGGTTCGATCAGGCTGAGCAGTCGGTCGCAATCAGTGCTACCCACAAGGTCTCCGTACCGGGTTTCATGCTCTACAACGAGATTTTTCGCCAGTTCCAGTTTACCCACCTCGATGGCCTGCCTCGCGTAAAACGTGATCCGGGAAAGTTCCGGCAGAATGAATTTAGGGTTTATGCCCTGGCACTTCGCGATGTAGATGAGTACCCGATCATGGCGTTTTTCCCGATCGAGCCGGTAAATAATCAATCGGCCGAGGCAAAGCAGGGTTCTGGAGGGCCCCCATTGTTCGACGTGCTGATAAAGCGTTTCCAGTTCCTGTATTCGGGTTTGCAGGTAATCATACTGATCCATCAACAAAAAAATCGCGTCGCTGTCCCGATGACAACTTACCATGCGGTAAACCCTGCTCATAAACCGGTCGTAGTCCCGCGCCGGCATGCCCTCGGGCTGTTCCTGCTTGACTTTTTTCTTTCTGCCGAACAAAAAAACTCCTGCTGGTCGTGCAATTGTTTAACCGGGTTTCAGGGGATAGTATACCTGTCTCGTCGCCCGGAATCCCCGCCGCTCCATTGATTGATTAATCCGCGGCGGTTACTTTTATCAGTAATTCGCGGAAAAGCATTCTAAGTTGAATAGTCGTCAAATCATAACAGGTATACTATCTGCCCCGAATTGCCGACACGAGTAGTCACAACGCGGCCCGCGGTCGGCATCATTTGAAACTAGCTCGCGCTGTGATCTTTGACGACTTCGGCTTCGTAGTAAAACTAATGTTTGATACGCACCTCGCGCTGGCGTTTCGAGCGTTTTCGGGCAACGATATCGCGCGCTAATCCAGTTAGCAACGAAAGCACATGATTGAGTTAAACAACATTAGTATGTCTTATGACCTGGAGCACGGCCCGCTGCAAGTGCTCGCATCAGTCGATCTAGGTATCGAGGATGGTGACACGGTTGCGATCGTCGGTCCATCCGGCTCCGGCAAGACAACCCTGCTGGTGCTGCTTGCCGGTCTGGAACAACCGGTGCAGGGCTCTATCCGATTAGCAGGCCGCAGCCTCGGCGAACTCGACGACGATACTCTGGCGGATATCAGGCGCGACGACATCGGCATCATCTTCCAGTCCTTCCACCTGGTACCGAGTCTTACCGCGCTGGGCAACGTCGCGTTGCCGCTCGAGATTGCCGGACGTGCGGGAGCGCGAAACCGGGCCAGGCAAATGCTCGAACGGGTCGGACTGGCCGAGCGCGCTTCTCACTATCCATCCCAGTTGTCCGGCGGCGAGCAGCAACGCGTGGCGATTGCTCGCGCGCTCGTGCATTCGCCGAAACTGGTGCTGGCGGACGAACCGACAGGCAACCTGGATTCACGTACCGGTGAAAAGATCATCGATTTATTGTTCGGTCTGAACGCCGATACCGGCTCGACGCTGGTCCTGGTGACGCATGACGAAGCGATCGCAAGCCGCTGCCGACGCGTGGTCAGGCTGCATCAGGGCGATTTGATCGAGGCGGGTGCCAGTGCCATTTCTGCTTGAACTGGCCTGGCGCGAATTGCGTGTCAACGGTCGGTCCTTATGGGTATTCTGCGCCTGCCTGATGCTCGGCGTAATCCTGGTCGCCGCCGCGGGCGGCCTGTATCGCGTGGTCAGCGCGGGATTACTGATGGATACTCGCATGCTGCTCGGCGGCGACCTCGAGGTCGATAGCAATACACCCCTGCCACCCGAAGCACTCGCCTGGATCGAACAGAATGGCGACCTGTCGCTGG
>CALDDP010000192.1 GCA_937936805.1 uncultured Gammaproteobacteria bacterium
TGCCATTAAAGCTGTGTTCGGCATTAAACTGATGACCGATTTCGTGTGCCACATAATCGATATAAAAAGGGTCGCCAAATGGCGCTCCCTGACCGGATACGCCTTTAGCCTTGATCGGGTCATTACAGGCGGCGCCCAGAAAAGCAGCGCCACCGCCACCGGTATTGAAGACGTGCCCGACATCGTAGGCTACGCTACCTATCTTTGAATCGATCCAGTCCTGGTTTTCCTCTAGTAGGGCAAATGTATTATCGTTGCTAAAACCAGGTATACCGCCACTTTCGATCAATTCATCGTTATTGCCGACCAGCATCAGGCGGATACCGAGGTCACGTTCATAAATCATGTTGACACGATTGATTGCGGTTACGATCCCGGCCTGTGCCAGTGCTACCGTACCGCCAAGCGCAACCACATACTCTGCGGTGGCAGCGACTGCGAGATCATACTCGAGCAGCATGCCGGGAGTTCGCGCGGCAGACCTGGCGGAAACCATGGGCATTGGTTCATCTTCGAACTCAGGCTCGTGCATTTTACAGGAGAATTCAGGTGATGGCTGACCGCTGCGATAACGCGACAGATACTGTCCGGCCTGGATCGAGGTAGCATCCGGATCGATCAACAGGCGTCCTTTTGAGCTAAATAACATAGCGTGGAAACCCCGCGGCGTAATGTCAACCCTGCCGGAAGCGGTTGGATCGTCGATGCCATAAACCTTGAAGGTTTTGATTTCGGGATAGCGCGCTGCCAGCGCCGGTTTCATCACAGGAGATTCAACGATAACGAAACCTGCCAGTTTACCATCAGGCATGGGCAACTCGATTTGATGCGATAAATCTCCACTCGACTCGTGGGGCGCCAGGCTGAGCGCTATGCGCAGGGCAGCATGATCGGCACTATAGTAATGGATTCTTCCACCCGGGGATTTTGCCTGCGCCTGCAACGGGGACGCATCCTGCCAGATACCCTGCCCGGCGGTTGCGACACCCGCGCCCAGCAGCATCAGCAGTGCAGCCAGCCTTGCTATTATTCGACACATTAACTTTGACTCCTCAGGTGCCGATTTAAGTACATAATTGACGCCGAAACGAGGTACTAGTTCTCAAACGGGTGCCGTAGCACAATGGTTTCGGCACGATCAGGGCCCGTCGATACGATATCGATCGGCACCGCGCAGATTTCCTCGATCTTGCGCAGATATTCGATTGCGGCGGCGGGTAACTCATCCCATGATTGCAGTCCCACTGTTGAGTCCTGCCAGCCCGGCATTTCGATGTAGACCGGCTCGCAGGTAGCAAAATTATCGGCACCGGCTGGTGGATTGGTAGTTTCTTCACCCCGGTAACGGTATGCGACCGCGAGCTTTATGGTTTCGAGCCCATCGAGCACATCCAGCTTGGTGATACATAGTCCACTGACCGAATTGATGTTGAGCGAACGCTTTAGCGAAACCAGGTCCAGCCATCCGCAACGACGTTTGCGCCCGGTGGTAGCGCCGAATTCGTGGCCGCGCTCACCCATGTGCTGTCCGCAGGCGTCATCCAGTTCGGTAGGAAAGGGACCGGCTCCCACCCGAGTGGTATATGCCTTGACGATACCCAGAATATAATCAATATCACGCGGTCCTACCCCCGAACCTGAAGCTGCACCACCGGCAGTGGTCGTCGAGGAAGTGACATACGGATAGGTACCATGATCGATATCGAGTAAGGCGCCCTGCGCACCCTCGAACATGATCGGGGCGGACTCGGCCATCATTTTATGCAACATAGCGGTAACATCGCCGACCATATCGCGCATCTGCTCAGCCTGGACCAGAGCCTCGTCCAGTAGTTGCTGGTAATCCAGCGCTGCGACCTTGTAATAGTGCTGTAACGCGAAATTATGGTAGTCGAGCACTTCGGCCAGGCGTGCAGCGAAGTGCTCCGCCTGCATCATTTCACCGACGCGAATGCCACGTCGGGCCGCCTTGTCTTCGTAGCAGGGACCGATACCGCGCCCGGTGGTACCGATCGCTTTATTGCCCCGTGCCTTTTCCCGCGCCTGGTCCAGCGCGATATGGTACGGCAGGATCAATGGACAGGACTCGCTGATGACGAGTCTTTCCCGGGCCGGTACACCCGTCGCCTCGAGTTGTGTCAGTTCTTTCAGCAACGCCTCGGGAGAGAGCACTACCCCATTACCAATCAGGCAGCGGACATTAGCGCGTAACACTCCCGACGGAATCAGGTGCAGCACGGTTTTTTCACCGTCGATCACCAGCGTATGGCCAGCGTTATGCCCGCCCTGGAATCGCACCACGGCGCTCGCCTGATCGGTCAGCAGGTCGACTATCTTGCCCTTGCCTTCATCGCCCCACTGGGTTCCGATTACAACAACTGTATTCGCCATAAATCTTTAAACCTCGTTTACTATCCAGCTACCCTTCGACTGCAACACTATCCGGTTGCATTGCTGGTCTGTCGCATTGCTCTTACCCCGGGTCAGGTCGACCACGACGCGTTCACCGGCCTCGCGTAATTGCTCGATCAAATCTACCAGCGCAGCATCGTCGTCATCCGGCACCAGGATGCCCGGTTCGAATTGAGCGCCAGCACCGCCAAGCTGATACAAATCCAGCAAGTCAGCACTGAAACCGGTCGCCGGCCGGGCGTTACCGAACACCTTGCCGACATCGTTATAACGCCCGCCACGCGCTATTTCCCGACCCTGCCCTGGTAAAAATGCGGCAAATACCAGGCCGGTGTGATAACTATAGCCACGCAATTCGGATAAATCGCAATTGATCAGGGTAGCAGGATATTTCTGCTGCAGCGATTGCACGACTTCATACATGTAATCCAGGGCCGCCACCATTTCATCACCAGCGTCACTGTAGAGCTCGCGCGCCTCGTCAACGATCGAAATATCGCCATTGAGCATGGCCAGCTGGCACAGTTGCTCCGCTAAACGGTCACTCAGGGGTAATTGCTGCAGGTAAGCCTGCAGGTCGGGAATAGACTTGCGTTGCAACATGTCAAACAGCCGGTTTTCCTGCTCGCTATCGAGGTCGGTGTTTTTTACCAGGCTGCGGAAGATGCCGACATGGCCGATATCAATCGACGCTTCACGCAAACCGACAGCGTGCAAAGTGCTGACCATCAGGCTGACAACCTCTACGTCAGCGCTGATCGAGTCGCTGCCGAAGATTTCGGCGCCAATCTGTAAGGGAGTCCGACTCGAGGTGATTCCGTCGCCGATCGCATGTAACAGATGACCGCAGTAACACAGGCGCGAAACCCGCTGCTGCCGGGCATCGTCAGCCAGCAGATGCGCGTCGATACGGGCCACCTGCGGAGTCATATCCGAACGCACGCCCATTTGCTTACCCGATAATTGATCGACCAGTGCGAAAGTCCTGGTATCCAGTGAATGAGCGGTGCCGGTGAGCAGGGAATCGATATACTCGATCATCGCCGGCATCACCAGGTCATAACCCCAGCGATGGAAGTTCTGCAGGATGCTGAAACGAAGCGATTCGACTGCCCGGGCATCGGGTGGCAGGGTTTCCTGCACGCCATCCGGTAGCAACCAGCGCTTGTTCGACTGGTCAGGCACCTTTACCCTCGTACCAGGTAGAGGAAGACGACGCCCATGATCATTAAAACCAGGCCGACATTTCTTAGCGTTTGTGCTGGCATTGTCGCCATCTGCTGAACCATATTCTTGTAGCCTTGCGGACTAAAAAAGGGTATCAAACCTTCGAATATCAATACCAGGGCCATTGCTGCTAGAAAGTCTTCCCAGTTCATCTTTGCCTCGCAAAAAAACGGGCGATATCGCAATCGCCCGTTGAGATCTCAATTGACTGCCCGGCTACTTACTGTGCTTTGGAATCCTTGAAAAATTTGTAAAAATCGGAGTCCGGGCTGAGCAAGATGATGTCCTGATCGTTACCGAAGCTGGTCTCGTAGGCTTTCAGGCTTCGGGTAAACGAGTAAAATTCCCGGTCCTGGTTATACGAATCAGCGTAGGTCTTGGCGGCCAGGGCATCGCCTTCACCGCGGATCTGTTCCGACTTGCGATAAGCCTCGGCAAGGATTTCCTCGCGCTGGCGGTCGGCGTTAGCACGAATTTTCTTGGCCTGTTCCTCGCCTCGTGAACGGAATTCCTTGGCGACGGTCTGTCGTTCGGTG
>CALDDP010000193.1 GCA_937936805.1 uncultured Gammaproteobacteria bacterium
AACTTTTTACCGTCCTGCTTCATCTTCTTTAGATGCGGAATGGTAATCTTGTCGTCTAGCGGTTTGGGAATATACATGCCTGGCCTCGTCAGAGGGCGAATGATGACTGATTGAAATAATGACGTCCAGAATGGATGTTACCAATTTTATCAAGAATCGCCTGGTAATCATCGGCATTGTTAATCAGATCGATCGACTGGGTGTTGACGGTGAGTAGCGCGCTGTCGTCGTAGTCGTAGAAAAAGCGGGTATAGGATTCGGACAGGCGCAACAGATAATCGTCACGGATCTGTTGTTCGTAACCGATACCGCGCTGGGTGATGCGCTGACGCAGGGTTTCCAGCGGTGCCTGCAGGTAGATCACCAGGTCGGGTCGTGGTGCATCCAGGGTCAGGTGGGTATAAATCTGTTCGTACAAGGCGAGCTCGTCTCTATCCAGTGTCATCTGGGCAAACAGGCGATCCTTGTCGACCATAAAATCGGCGATAAATGAACCGCGAAACATATCGGTCTGACGAAAGTCCTGAACCTGTTGTGCACGCTGTAACAGAAAATGCAGTTGCGTCGACAGGGCGTACTGTTTTGGATTTTGATAGAAGCTTGCCAGAAAAGGATTTTCTTCGGGTTTCTCCAGCAGCAACTCGGTTTCGAATTCGTCGGCCAGTTTGTTGGCCAGGCTGGTCTTGCCGACCCCGATCGGGCCCTCGATAACGATGTAACGAAAGTGCTCAATCATGCCGCTATACCAGTTTTTGCATGGCAAGCTCCGGTGCATGTTCAATCAGGTAGCTCAAACTACCCTGCCCGGGAATGAATCGATCGCCGTCAATCTCGAACATGGGTTCGAGTACGAACCGCCGTCTGGCTAACTCGGGATGCGGTATGGTCAGGTGACTATCTGCCATAATACGATTACCAAATAGAATGATGTCGAGATCCAGGGTACGTGACGCCCAGCGTCGTTGCGGATCGCGCTGACGGTAATAAGCCTGCTCGATTGCCTGTAACTCGAGTAACAACGCCATTGGTTCGAGGCTGGTATCGACCCGGGCGACCGCGTTGATGTAGTCATCCTGCGGACTATCGCCCAGCGCTGCGCTGCGATACAGCGAGGAACGTGCGTGCAGGCTGCATTGGTTGACGTTATCCAGTGCACTCAGGGCCTGTTCGATTATCGTTGCGGAATCACCGAGGTTACTGCCGAGACCGATAAATACTTCCTCAGTTTGCATTGCGTCTCGGACGCCGCCGCGGGCGCTGCGCCGGCTTGCGCTCTGTGGAATGCTCGACCTGGTTTTTAAGCTGAAAATCGGTCCACCAGTGACTCAGCTTATGGGGAAACAAACCCACCATGGCCTGGATACACATGAAATCATAGGCGGCACGAAACACCGGGAACGCCAACAGGCGCAGCGGTTGCTTCCCCTGGGTACGATGAAAGCGTGGTTGTGCGGTCCAGATATCTCTCGCCATCTGGCTGAAACGACGCGGGATCGAAATATGCCGCACCTGGCGCTTCATGACAGTTTCGCCTGCCTGGGCCAGCGCGCCGATCATTTTCCGCCGGTCTGATTGCAACCGGTTCGCCTGCTGGTGCACCACCGGCCAGAGTAAAGCCGCAAAGATAAATCCCGGTGACAGGGATTGACCGCTGTTAACCCGGGAATCGGTGTTGACCAGCGCCTGGTCAATAAAATCGAGCATCATTTCGGACGGCTCGTCCTGCAGCCATTCGTCGAGCGCCGGTACCAGGTATTTCAATAAATCGTAATGACGTAACAGTTCAAACACGCGTACCGCGCTGCCCGAATGAAATAGTTTTATCATTTCGTCGAACATGCGCGCCGGCGGGATCGCCGCCAGCAGGTGGCCGTATTCATGAATCGCGCTAACCGCAACGGGTTCGATTTCAAAATCGAGCTTGGCGGCAAAGCGCACTGCACGCAGCATACGCACCGGGTCTTCCTGGTAGCGCGTGGCTGCATCACCGATCATACGCAGGCATTTGTCTTCGATGTCCTGCAAACCACCGGCGTAATCGAGCACGGAGTAATCGTGGATGTCGTAGTAAAGCGCGTTTACGGTGAAATCACGACGAATCGCGTCTTCCTCGATATCGCCAAAGGTGTTGTCGCGTAAGATGCGCCCGTGGGTATCGAGTTCTGTTTTAGCGGAATCTTCGTCATGACCGCGGAAAGTGGCGACTTCGATAATATCCCGTCCGAATCGGATATGGACCAGGCGAAAGCGACGCCCGATGATGCGGCTGTTTTTAAACAGGGCACGCACTTCCTCCGGCGTGGCATCGGTGGCAACGTCGAAATCCTTGGGATGTATATCAAGCAGTAAATCGCGTACCGCCCCGCCTACCAGACAGGCTCGATGGCCCGATTTGGATAGCCGATACAGCACTTTGAGGGCGGAATCCGATATCGATTTCCTGGAGATGCTGTGTTGACTTCTGGGGATTACGATTAACTTGTCTGGGCTAGCCTCTGCGTTGTTCACTCGGTTGTTTGATCCTGTAGAATGGCGCAATCATAGCAGTTCAGCGTTTGAAAGTAGCGTTTAGTTTTCAATGAAACCCGCCAATCTGAGAGTTAAAACCCGGCTTGAGCAATTTGGACTCGAGTTTGAAATCAGGATTTTACCCGCAGCGGTACGCACCGCGGTGCTTGCCGCCGAAGCGCTCGATTGCGCGGTTGGCCAGATTGCCAACTCGTTGATCTTCAGGGATAAGGCCAGTCGACAGGCGGTACTGGTCATGTGCGCCGGAGATCGGCGAGTTGATCTGCAAAAAGTAAAACTGGAGAGCGGAATCGAGCTGGCTAAGGCCGATGCAGACTTTGTCAGGCAGCAAACCGGGTTTGCGATTGGCGGTGTGCCACCGGTCGCACATACCCGGCCTCTGCGCACCCTGCTCGATAATTCGCTGCAGCGGCATGCCGTAATCTGGGCCGCTGCCGGAACGCCGGAGTCCGTGTTTTGCATGAGCCCGCAGCAATTGCAGTTGATTACCGCCGGCAGCTGGCTCGATATTGCACAGTCCTGAAGCTATTCACTCTCGAGCTCTTCCCAGCGCTGGTAAAGGTCCTGCAATTCCGATTCCAGCGCCTGCAGCTGCCGTTGCTCGCTGCTGATCAGCGCGGCATCCTGCTGGTAGTAGTCGACAGCGCTGATATTCAGATGCAGTTTTTCAATTTTTGCTTCCAGCTTTTCGATTTTTCCCGGTAAAGCGCGCAGTTCCTTCTGCTCCGGTCCGCGTTTGTCTGCGCTGCGCTTTGTTTTTTTGACCGCGACTACTGTCGCGGGCGGGGTTTCTTCCACGCTACGTTGACGCAGCCAGTCCTGGTAACCGCCGACGTACTCATTGACTATGCCCTGGCCCTCGAACACCAGCGTGCTGGTCACGGTGTTATCGATGAACTGGCGATCGTGACTGACCAGCAGCAGCGTACCGCTATACTCGATCAATAATTCTTCGAGCAGTTCGAGCGTTTCGATATCGAGATCATTGGTCGGTTCATCCATTACCAGCAGGTTGAACGAGCGCGTGAACAGGCGCGCCAGCAGCAGGCGATTGCGTTCGCCGCCGGATAACGCCTTGACCGGCATATGTATCGATTTCTCGCTGAACAGGAAATCTTTAAGATAACCGACCACGTGCCTCGAGCGGCCGTTGATGGTGACCTGGTCGCCGGCCGCGGCGAGATTATCGCGCACCGATTTTGACGGATCCAGTGCCTCGCGGTGTTGATCGAAGTAGGCGACTTCGAGGCGCGTGCCGGTTTTGACCCATCCTGCCTGTGGTTTTATCTGGCCGAGCAGGAGTTGAATCAGGGTTGATTTACCGCAACCATTGGGACCCAGGATGCCGATTTTTTCACCACGTAGAATTTTACAGCTGAAATCCCGGATGATTGTTTTATCCTGCCAGGCGAAGCACAGATCGTCGGCTTCGATAACAATCTTGCCCGAAGCCTCGGCCTGTTGCGCGGTCAGTCTTGCGCTGCCGCTGCGCTCGCGCCTCAAAGCGCGTTGTTCACGCATTTTCTCCAGTGCGCGCACCCGACCTTCGTTACGCGTGCGGCGAGCCTTGATGCCTTGCCTGATCCAGGTTTCTTCCTGTGCCAGTTTCTTGTCGAACAGGGCGTTGTGCCGGCTCTCGGTTTCGAGCTGGGCTGCGCGTGCCTCGAGATAGCGTTTATAGTCACCGGGCCAGCTGGTCAGGTGACCGCGGTCGAGATCGATGATGCGGGTCGCAATACGCTGCAGGAAATCTCGGTCGTGGGTGATGAACACCAGGGTTCCGCCGAACCCAAGCAACAGATTTTCGAGCCACAGGATCGAATCGATATCCAGGTGATTGGTAGGTTCGTCGAGCAGCAGTAAATCGGGTTCTGCCACCAGGGCCTGGCCGAGCAGGACGCGGCGTTTCATGCCGCCGGAGAGTTCCTCGAAAGACTGGTCAGGGACCAGCGAGAGACGGGAAATCGTGCTTGAGATCCGGGTTTCGAGATTCCAGGCGCCGTGGGCTTCGATCTGATCCTGGTAGCGCTGCATCAGTTGTAGCGCTGCAGGATCCGAAACCGACGCGATCGCCGCATGGTGCCAGTTGGTAATAACCCCGCCGAGCTCACCGATACCCAGTGCGACGCAGTCATAGACGCTACCGCTGAAGTCCTGTGGTACTTCCTGCCTGAGTTGCGCGATTCGTAGTTCCGCGGAGTGGATGATTTCGCCTTCATCGACCTTGATGTCGCCAGCGATAATTTTCAGCAGCGTCGATTTACCGCTACCGTTGCGACCCACCAGGCACACGCGTTCGCCGGTCTCGAGTGTCAGGTTGACGTCATCGAGCAACGGCTGATCACCGTAGCTATGGTAGAGATTCCTGGCCTGGAGCAGCGACATCTTTATCGGGCGATTAAAACTGCGCTATTATGCGGCATTCGCGCAGTTTTGAAAGTTGATTCGGGAGGTTGCTATGTGTGGACGATTTTTCCTCGATACCGATCCGCGCGATATCATGGAGCATTACAACGCTCCGCCACCCGACATCTTTGCACCACGCTACAATATCGCTCCGACCACGCCGGTACTGGCGCTCAGCGATGGTAAGTTCGACCTGTACCGCTGGGGCCTGATCCCTTCCTGGGCCAAAGACGTGACCATGGGCAACCGCATGTTCAATGCGCGTGCCGAAACTGTCGCCGAAAAGCCATCGTTTCGCGCCGCCTATAAGCGGCGTCGTTGCCTGGTGCCGGCGAACGGCTTCTACGAATGGCAGCTCGAGAATGGGCGCAAACAACCCTATTGCTGTCATATCGACCATCAACTGTTCTCGATGGCGGGAATCTGGGAGCACTGGCAGGATGCCGAGGGCAATGAAATCCAATCCTGTGCGCTGCTTACCACCGAGGCCAGGGGCGCGATGCAGGAACTGCATCAACGCATGCCGGTGTATATTGCGCCGCAGGATTACGCAGCCTGGCTCGACTGCAGCGCGGACAAGACCGACGAGGCCGATCGCCTGTTGCTCGAGACTGCGCCTGATTATCAGTTTTACGCGGTCAGTACAGCGGTGAGTAATTCCCGCAACGAAGGCGCTGACCTGATCAAACCGCTTGAATAGAGTGCAGATCTCTATTCACTGTCTTACCGCGGTATCCAGAGGAGACTGCCGGAAATCAATGGATCCCGCGGTCAAGCCGGGGATGACAAAGTATTGGAGGTCGGGCTGCTGGTTGCCAATATGCCGCGCGAGGGTCGGAATGACTTCTGGGGATCGGGGTTGACAGTAAAGCTGTTGCTCTGGCTAATCGGCGTTACCGCCGTTGCTAACCAGTTTTTCCAGGCGAGCGTCATCGAAGTCATGTTCCAGCGTTTTAGCGGCTTCATCGACAGCTGCTTGTAAGTCCCTGCCACAATTGACTACCTCACGACGCCACTGTTCGAGGTAAGCGTCGGTACCCGCCATTTTAGCGCGCATCGCGGCCTTGTCGATCGCCTCGGCGAAACGTTCGCTAAGTACGATTTTCGCCGTTTCGCGGCGCTCTTTGGCAATTACCTGGGCGGGAATGTCACGCCAGTATACGGTTGTCAGTTTGGCCATCAGATTAATCTCGAATAATGAAATAGCATTTTGCAGCAGCGCGAGTATAAAGATGCACAGGGACCAAATCCAGCAACAATTCCTGTTTACCATGGACTGCTTTCAGGCGTAGAATTCCGCGCAGTTGTTAACCGGGAATCGAGGAAGAATTAATGCTTAAAGTGGGTTTTATCGGTCTTGGCAATGTCGGCGGCAAGCTCGCCGGAAGCCTGTTACGTAACGGTGTCGATCTGACCGTCAGAGATCTCGATTCCGCTATCGCGCAACCCTTTCTCGATGGTGGCGCCAAATGGGCGGACAGCCCACGCGAGATGGCGCAAAACGTCGATGTGCTGATCACCTGCCTGCCGAGCCCGGCCGCCAGTGCGCTGGTAATGGAAGCCGAAGACGGTGCCCTGACGGGATTTGGCCCGGGTAAAATCTGGGCCGAAATGAGTACTACCGACAAGGACGAAGTATTGCGCCTGGGCGAGAAGGTCAGGGCGGTCGGTGCCGAGCCGGTCGATTGCCCGGTGTCCGGTGGATGCCATCGAGCCGCCACAGGTAACATTGCGATCTTTGCCGGTTGTGAACGTACGACCTTCGAAACCATGCTGCCGTTGTTAACCACGATGGGGCGGCGAATCCTGCATACCGGGGAACTCGGTTCCGCATCCGTATTAAAGGTGGTTACCAATTACCTCGCTACCGCCAATCTGCTAAGTCTTTGCGAAGCGCTGGTTACCTCCAAAATTGCCGGTATGGATTTGAACACGACCTACGAGGCGATCCGGATTTCTTCCGGCAATTCCTTCGTGCATGAAACCGAGAGCCAGGTGATTCTCAATGGCAGCCGCGACATCAGCTTTACCATGGACCTGGTGTGCAAGGATATCGGTCTGTTCAACGATGTCGCCAAACGCGCGGGTCTGGATCTTGAACTCGCGTCGATGATGCAGCAGATATTCGAAGACGGTCAGGAACGTTACGGACCACGCGAATTGTCCCCGAACATCATCAGGCGTCTCGAGGAAGCTGCGGGTATCGAGGTACTCGCGCCCGGTTTTCCAGCGGAAATGATCGATGACGAGCCCGAGGAATCCGGTTATGAAGTTCAGGTGAAAGGCAGGAGTTAATTCGCAGCGTTAAGGGCTTCAGGTATTCGCGCCGGGAAATCCTTTCGCATCCCCCTGTCCTTGTCATTCCTGATCTCGCAAGTCGAATTCGATGTCTATTTTGAAACCGAGCCGAAACTGTGCATGCCGCGACAGCAACAGGATGACTTGATTTCGATGTCGGATTGCCTGATCAGTTCATCGAGTCGGGGTTTGATGGCGAGCGCCGAATCGGTTAGTCCGAGTCTGGTAAGGCACTCGTGGTAGCCGTGCAAGGCCCAGATATTGCCGGGGTGCTGGGCACAGCGCGGCAACCGGTTGCCGATACCGAGGTCGTCCTGGTAATGGATTATCGCCTCTTCGACCCGCCCCTGTTCGAGTAACAGCGCCCCGAGTGCATGGCGCGGTGGATGCATCCATGGCCAGGGTTCCGAATACTCCAGGTGGTCACAAAGTACGCAGGCTTCGCGCAGGTACTGGAACCCGAGTTCGTGATTGCCAGCGTGGTACTCGACTTCGCCATTCATCATCGCCTGCGCTACCGCGAGAATGTCGCGGCTCGGATTGTTGGCCATGATGTGCCATGCAGGCACCTGCGAATAGAGTTCGTAAAACTGCTGCTGGTAGGCGCGACCTGATTCCAGGTCCCCCAGTGCCGCATGCGCGATAGCCTTGGCATAAACCAGCAGAATGGTTGTAATCGGTACTGCATCCGGATTTTCCGGCATCGCTTCGTCGCAGATCTGTTGCCAGCATCCGAAACGCACCAGCACGTGCGCACGCCCGGCATAATAGCCTTCGAGGGTTGACGACAGATACCACTCGTCGCCGATGCTTCTCTTGTCTCGCACCAGGTCGCAAATTCGATCGGCGCTTTCCAGCGCCTGTTGGTACTGGCCGAGGAACATCGATGCCCAGATATTGAAGTCATGGTTATGCACCACCGAGATCATGTAAAACTCATCTGTGCCGCGTAACTCGACGTAGTCGCTGTCGACCTTGATTGCGCGGCGATTGGCATCGGCGGCATTTTGCCAGTGTCCGCACAGGCTATCGATATGGCTGGCCATGTGCACCAGGTGTCCGCTATCGGGGCACAGGTCGCGCAATTGATCGGCGCGGGGCAGGGCCTTCTCCGGGGTTGGCGACATTTCATAAACGTGGATATAAAAGTGCAGGAGGCCCGGATGTGGCGTGAGCCTGTTTTTGTCGACAATATCAAGGCCGTGTTCGAGAATTTCAATTGCCTCCCCGGTACAGGCGTCGGTAGCCGGAACGCCGTGTTGCAAATCCCATAATTTCCATGGCGTCAGGTTCATGACCGATTCGGCGCAGAGGCAGATAACATCGAGATCATCAGCGAAATCGCGGCAAGCACGGCGCATCGCGTTGGCGTAGTCCTGCGTCCAGTTATCGAGCTGCGCCTGGTGTTTTGCCCGCTGGGCGGGATGTTTTGCGACAAGGGCCTGGATAAGCGCCTGCTCGGCCGGGGAAGCATGTTGGCTTAAATCTGCTGCCTTCATCGCGTACTGGTGGCATTTGGCAATCGCCTGAATCCTTTCCTGCTCGCCATACCATGCCCATGGTTTGTTGTAGAACGGGCCGACCGCGTAAGCAATACCCCAGTAGCCCATCGCGCAATCAGGGTCGAGTTCGATAACTTTTTCGAAGCAGCGTGCAGCCTCTTCCTGGTTGAAACTGTAGCACCAGACCAGACCGCGGTTAAACCAGGTTTGCGCCATTTCTACCGAAGTGCTTATCGTCCGCCTGTAATTACCGAGATTGAAGTACTTATCCATATTTCACTGCTTGAAAATACCGGACTAATTATATTGATTTATTAGCGAACCGGAATTGATAAAACCCCGGGACCTGTTGTTTCTTATCAACAATATCCCGGTAATCGGATTCGACAATTCTGTAAGTGGCGATTATGCTGCTGGTTGATTCCTGGAGAGGTGGACAGCGTATGCCGGACCTGACTTATTTAAAGGCCAATAAAGCAGATCGATTCGATTTGAAGCCGGGCCAGCCAACCATGAAGGCCGTGGTCACGACCGGCAACGGGGGTTACGACAAGCTCGATTATCGCGATGTACCGATGCCGCTAGCAGGGCCGGGTGAGTTGGTGCTCAAGGTCCTCGCCGCGGGGGTCAACAACACCGAAATCAACACAAGACTGGGCTGGTACTCGTCTTCGGTAACCGGCAGCACGGACCAGTTTGCTGCCGAAGATGGCGGCAATAGCCAGCCTGCGGATGGCGGCTGGAACGAATCGACGCCTTTTCCGTTTATCCAGGGGACCGATTGCTGTGGTGAAGTCGTGGATCAGGCCGACGATATAGAAACCTCATGGACGGGAGCACGCGTACTGGTGCGCGCCTGCATGCGCCTGCACGGCTTCGAGTCGCTGGAGAATATCTGGATGGCATCCGATTTTGACGGCGCCTTCGCGCAGTATGTGAAGGTGCCGGTGAGTGAAGTGTTCAAGGTCGACTGTGACTGGAGTAACGTCGAGCTGGGGACGATTCCCTGCGCCTACGGAACCGCGGAAAACATGGTGCACCGTGCCGGTGTGGGCGCCGGCGATCATGTTCTCGTCACCGGAGCTTCTGGTGGTGTCGGTTCAGCAGTGGTGCAGCTGGCAAAACGTCGCGGCGCCCGGGTTATAGCGGTCGCGGGAAAGTCCAAGATTGATGCCCTGGCCGGGCTCGGGGTAGACCGGATAGTCGAGCGTGGTGCCGATCTGATTGCCGAACTCGGAGAATCGAGTGTCGACGTCGTGGTAGACAATGTCGCCGGACCGGGTTTCGAGCCACTGTTGAAACTGCTCCGGCGGGGCGGGCGTTATGCGTCATCGGGTGCTATCGCCGGGCCGATGGTGAGTATGGACATGCGTGATTTTTATCTCAAGGATATACTGTTGATCGGCTGTACCGCCTGGGATGAGCCGGTGTTTCCGAACCTGGTTGGATATATCGAGCGTGGCGAGATAGTTCCGCTGGTAGCTAAAACATTTGCGCTTGAAGATATTGTCAGTGCGCAGCAGGAATTTTTGAAAAAGGCGCATTTCGGAAACTTCGTACTAGTTCCCCGACAATGACATGAGTCGATCGTACCGGGCCTGATCGCGGTATCCAGTTACGCTAACAAGCTTCACTGCTGGATCCCGTGGTCAAGCCACGGGATGACAATGCCGGGTGGTTTCAGGTCATCCTCCAAAAAATTCTAAGTCATCCCCGCGCAAGCGGGGATCTCGTGACAACGCCACCGTTGTAAGATCCCGATACGTCGGGCCGCCGCTTATGCGGGGATGCCTCAAAAAAAATGGGGGATGACTCGGAAAAGGGGAGGGGCTCAATAACGCAGGTGTTGGGTTTAGAGCAGTTCGGCGATGTAAATGAACAGCGGCAGGGTGACGAAAGCAACGATGACCTGAAAGGTTACGATACTCGACATCAACTCCGCATTACCGCCCATTTTTCGGGCCATGACATAAGCCGAGGCGGCCGTCGGCACGGCGCCTGCGATAATCGCAACCGTGCGCGCAATCCCGTCGAGCCCGACCAGCCATGACATCGCGATAACGATGACCGGCATGCCGATCAGGCGGGTGAGCACACCAATTGTCAGTAGCATTTTATGTTGCGCGGCCTGTCCGAGTTTCATGCCGGCTCCGACTGCGAGAAGCGCGAGCCCGAGGCCGCCGGCACCGATGATATCGATCGCGTCGAACAGAATGTCAGGCACGCCCAACCAGTTGAGCAGGAGCCCTGCAACGCAGGCGATGATTAGCGGGTTGGTGAGGATTTTTTTGGCGACCCCAACGAAATCAGGCTGCGTGTCGCTGCTGCCATAAATCGATAGCACGACGACCGAAATCACGTTGAGCAACGGTATCATGATGGCAAGTGCCAGCGCCGCGAGGGTTACCCCGTCGTCGCCATAAAGCGGTCCGATGACGGCGATTGCGACGAAACCATGGAAGCGGGTTGCGCCCTGGAATACGCTGCTGAAACTCGGCCCGCTTTGCGGGAAACGCTTCCACACGATAGCCTGGATCAGGATTAACAACGTTGACATGCCGAGGATGGCAACGACCAGCACGGTCATGAAATCGAGCACCGGTACACTGCCCAGGTTAGCCCGGCTCAGGGTGCGGATGATCAGGAATGGAAACAAGAGGTAAAAACAGATGTGTTCGATCGCGGACCAGACTGACTCTTCGACGATCCGTGTTCTGAACAACAGGTAACCGATCGCGATGATCAGAAAAATCGGCGCGATTGCATTAAGGGTTGTGGTCAAGCCTGTCCTTTGAGTTCGTCTTCATAGCTACAGGGCACCGAGCGCGGTTGCAGCGTCGCCGCAGCGACGACCGATTCGAAACTTGAAACTTCGCGGGTATGTACATCGTAGCGACCCACTCGAATCAAGATACCATCGTCTTCCAGTGCAAGTACGATCGCGGCGAATTTGATAGGGACACCATGTTTGTCGGTGTACAGGTAGTACACTTTATCCCCGGCCTGCATTAATGAGGCGTAATACCCCGCAGGCGTTCACTTCTGCGCCGCAGCAATTCCAGCGTGGTTAACAACACGACGGAGAACAACACCAGGATAGTCGCGGCCGAAAGAATGGTCGGGCTGATTTCCTGGCGGATACCGGACCACATTTGCAGCGGCAGGGTATGTTGCTGCGGACCGCCGATGAACAGGATGATGACGATTTCGTCGAAGGAGGTGATAAACGCAAATAGCGCACCGGAGATCATGCCGGGTGCGATCAGCGGCATTTGAATCTTGAAGAAGTTATAGGTCGGCGTACCGCCCAGGTTGGCGCCGGCTCGCATCAGCGATTTATCGAAACCGACCAGCGTCGAGGTGACGGTTATGACCACGAACGGCAAGCCCAGAATGGTATGCGCCAGGATGATCCCCGGCAGGGTTGCAATCAGGTTGACCTGGGCGAAAAAGAAAGCCATGCCGGAAGCGGTGATGATCAGCGGAACGATCAGGGGCGAAATCATCAGCGCCATGATCAGGCGCCGTGCGGGCATGTGGTCACTACTCAGTCCCAGTGCCGCCAGGGTTCCAATGGCGGTTGCCAACAAGGTTGAGACGACCGCAATAAGCAGGCTCTTCTGCGCCCCGGTCATCCATTTGTCGGTACACATGGTCGATATATTGTCTTCAATATTGCCACAGATGCCAAACAGGCCACGGTACCAACGCAAGGAGAACCCATCCGGATCCAGCGATAACATTTCCGGGGTAAAATTCAGGAAAGGTGCCGAAGTAAATGACAACGGGATAACAACGACCAGCGGAGCGACCAGGAAAAACAGTACAAAAGTGCAAAACGCCAGGTAAGTGTAGTGCCATACCCGTTGGCCAGTGGTTTTATAAATTGGTAAGGCCATATCGTTAACCCATCTTCATGTTGTCGATACCGATAATTTTGTCGTATAACCAGTAGAGGACAAGAATCGTGAACAACAGGATGCTGCCCATAGCCGCGGCCAGTCCCCAGTTGAGAGATCTTTGCATATGATAGGCGACCATGTTGCCGATCAAACGCCCATCTTTACCACCGACTAATTCCGGCGTTATGTAGTAACCAATGGCGACGATAAACACCAGGATACAACCAGCGCCGATGCCGGGGATGGTTTGCGGCATATAAACCCGGATAAATGCCATGGTCGGCGTGGCGCCGAGATTTTGCGCGGCGCGCATGTAGGTCGGCGGGATTGTTTTCATCACGCTGTAGAGCGGCAGAATCATAAACGGCAACAGGATCTGGGTCATGACGATGACGGTACCGTTGAAGTTATACATCATCGCCAGTCGATTATCGTCATTGAGGACACCGAGCGCGACTAGCGAATCATTCACCACGCCCTCCTGCTGCAGCATGATCATCCAGGCCAC
>CALDDP010000194.1 GCA_937936805.1 uncultured Gammaproteobacteria bacterium
GCCGAAAGTCCCTCGGTACCGTTGTAGTTACCTTCCTGGGTTGCGGTCAACAATGGATGCAATACCTTGATCGGTGCCTTGAACATTTCGACGAATTCCATCAATCCCTGGTTGGCTCGACACAAGGCCCCAGAGTAACTATAGGCGTCGGCGTCGTTTTGCGCGTAATGTTCGAGCATACGAATGTCAACCTTGCCCACCAGGGCCGAAATATCCTGATTATTCTCATCCCCGGGCTCGGTCTTCGCGATCGCGATCTGGTTCAGGATCGAAGGCTGGATCTTGACCACCTTGAACTTGCTGATATCACCACCGAATTCATTGAGGCGCTTGACCGCCCATGGCGACATGATCTTGTTCAGGTAGCGTTTGGCGATGCCAAAATCCTGTTCCAGGATTTCCGCATCCTCATTGATGTCGAACAATCCCAAAGGCGATTCAAACACGGGGGAATCCTTGATCGCATAAATCGGCATCTTCTCCATCAACACCTTGAGCCGGTCGGCAAGCGATGACTTACCGCCCCCTACGGGGCCCAGCAGGTAGAGAATCTGTTTCTTTTCTTCCAGTCCCTGGGCCGCATGCTTAAAGTAGGACACAATTTGCTCGATCGCATCCTCCATGCCGTAGAATTCAGCAAAGGCTGGATAGCGCGCGATTAACTTATTGGAAAAAATGCGGCTGAGCCGTGTGTCCTGGGAGGTATCGATCAGTTCGGGTTCACCGATTGCCGCCAGCATGCGCTCCGCCGCGGTCGCGTAAACCAGCGGGTCTTGCTTACACAGGTCGAGATATTCCTGCAGCGAGTACTCTTCCTGCAGGTGTTGGTCGAATCGTTGCTGATAACTTTCGAAAATGCTCATTTGGGCTACCTATTCCTTAAATATCGGATCAGGATCGGCACCCTGCGAATCGCATCATGTTGGTCAGGCGCCGCCTGACTGGATTAACATTCGTTCGTTCTGTGGTTATGCATAAGCATAGTTAATTTTTAGACGATGACCTTTAAATTTCGTTCGCAAAAAATATTTATTGATAGATAAATTATTTCACCGCCCGATCATCGTCCTGGACGCCGTGCGGGCACGACCATTCGATACAATCATTTATCGGTATGCAAGAAACTGACCAGTTTCTTGTGCGGGAGTTGGAGATAGCTACCGAACCATGCCCGGCAAGGCATAACGAACCGGCTTTTAACGACACTTATCCCCAGAAATTTCAGATACTTATCAGATTACAAAATTTACTCGATCGAATCCGGTTCGCCGTGTTTTCGCAATCTCAGGGCCTGGTGATAAATTTCATTCTTCTTTTTTCCCGTCAATCGGGTGGCAATTTTTACCGCAATTTTGACGGATACCTCGTCGAGAAGAATTTTCAACATCTCGACATCGTCGGTATTCAAACGATTTTCCTCTGCACTCGCCGGGTTATCGACAAGCACAACGAACTCGCCCCTGGTCAAGGCAGGGTCTTGCTCCAGTCGAGCCAGCAACTGCACCGCAGTGCCGCGCAGGAATTGCTCGTGTAATTTGGTCAGTTCCTTGGCTACCACACAAAGGTTTTGCGGAAACACCTGCGCCAATTGTTTTAACAGCGCTTCGATGCGATGACTGGACTCGAATAAAACCAGGGTTCCGTGGAGATCAAGCAAGGCTTCCAGCTGAGCGCCTCGCTCCCTGCCTCTGGATGATAAAAACCCGCAAAAATGGAAGCTATCAGTGGGCAGGCCAGCGCCGCTCAGTGCCGCTATTGCACTGTTTGGCCCTGGAATCGGCGAAATGCGAATGCCTGCCTGCTGCACCGCGGCTACCAGCTTGTATCCGGGGTCAGAAATCAGCGGGGTACCTGCATCCGATATCAACGCGACATCACTGCCGCTGGCAAGTTTTTCAATGATCGCCTCGCTGCGTGCCGTTTCATTATGCTCATGACAGGAAATCATGCGCGTTTCGATACCAAGGTGATTCAGCAGGCGTTTGCTATGGCGGGTATCCTCGGCAGCAATCAGGTCAACGGCTTTGAGCGTTGCGATAGCGCGCAGACTGATATCGTCGAGATTGCCGATTGGAGTGGCAACAATATAGAGTACGCCGGTCATTGAAAAGAGTGTACACTATTAGGCTGTTACAGAAATCGTCTTGACCTCCGCTTCTAATCACATTAAACCATCGATGACAACGCCTCGTTCATTCCTGCTCATGCTGACGCTTGCCCTGGCGCTCGCTTCCTGCCAGTCGAGGCCACCGGGACAAACGGCTACTGGCGAGACCGACTCTGCTTTTCCAGCCGGGCCAGACTCGGACGGCGGGGTTTTAACGCCTACCGAGGAAGATATCGTCCAGGCTTTCGCCTACGAAGTCGAAGAACAGTGGCTCGAGGCAGCGGTGTTATATGACAAGCTCGCACGATCCAGCATACAGCCCGAGCGTTCGGCGTTCCTGGTCAAGGTTGCATTGATGTACTACTACGGGGGACTCTATGATGAAATCGATCCCTTTTTTGATGCCCTCAACGAGCAGGATATCCTGCTGCAGGATCAGCAAAACAAGGAAACCGTAAAAGCCGGCGGGTACCTTGGCAACGGCAAGATTTACCAGAGCCTGCTGGCCTTACCGAAGATCGAGGAAATAATTGATTATCGCTACAAGGCGCTGGCGCTCAATATCCGCTCACGCGGAGTGCTGGCAATCGGCAAGCCACTGGAAAGTGCAAAACTGAGGATGCAGATCAGCGAGTTTCTGAAGACTCCACAGGAAATCGAAAGCAATAATGACTTCATCTGGGATGCGCTCAACCGTATCACCGAATCGGCGATGGTGCGCGCACTTGCCGAGCAGCAAACCTACGAGGTACGCGGCTGGCTGGAGCTCAACCTGATAACGCGCCGTTCAAACATGCTACCGGTCAAGATGGAACCCTGGATCGATCAATGGTATCAGCGCTACGGCGAGCATGCGGCGGCTCCGAGCTACGCCATCAACCTGCTGGAAGAAAGCAAGCGTGTTTATATAAATCCCACTCGTATCGCCTTGATGCTGCCCTTTTCCGGGCGCCTCGAAAAAGTTGCCAATGCAATTCAAAACGGCTTTCTCTACGCTTACTACCAGGATCCCGACCAGGTAGTCGAACTCGAGATTATCGATGCCAGCCCTGACCCTGCAGAATTTAACCTGCAGTACGAGCAAGCGATCCAAAATGGCGCGGATTTCATCGTCGGCCCGATCGACAAGGATTTGATCGATCTGCTGCAGCAACGCGAAGAACTCGAGGTACCGACTTTAACCTTGAACTATGGCAACGACGAGGCCGCCGCCGGAATGAATCTCTACCAGTTCGGACTGCGTCCGGAGGACGAAGCCGAGCAGATCGCCGACTACGCACAAGCCCAGGGCAAGCACCATGCGATCGTGCTGGTGCCCGACACCGAATGGGGTTATCGACTACAACGAGCTTTTACCAAACGCTTTGAATCAGTTGGCGGACTCGTGGTCGGCAGTTCGGTTTACCCGGCCAAAAAGAACGACTATTCTCAGACAATCAAAAACCTGCTCAACCTGACCACCAGCAATCATCGCAAGAGCATCCTGCAGCAGGTGATAAAGGAGCAGGTCAAATTCGAAGCGCGCCGGCGCCAGGACGTCGATATGGTTTTTATTGCTGCAAATTCGCGTCAGGCCAGGCTGATCAAACCACAACTCAAGTTTCACCATGCGCAGGACTTACCGGTTTACGCAACTTCACATATCTCCTCGAGCAACGCCAATCCCGACGATGATCGCGATCTGAATGAAATCCTGTTCGTGGATATTCCGTGGATGCTCGATAACAGCAGCAATCCCGACTATGATCAGGTCCGTCGCCTCTGGCCCGACCAGAGCCAACGTTTCAGCCGTTTGTTCGCACTGGGCATCGATGCCTACCGCATGATCCCGTCACTGCGCCGCCTGATGATCAATCCCAACGAATCGATAAGGCACAATACCGGGCTACTGTCGGTAGACAGAACCGGGCGAGTTAAACGATCACTGCTGATGGCAACCTATGAGAAGGGCAGAACCAGGCTTTTGCAGACGCCCGACACCCTGAATATCACCCCCGGGTTACCGCCATAAAGCAATGAGTAAAAACCTGCGCAAAGGATTGCGTTTCGAAGTTCAGGCAAGGAACTATCTACAGGCAAGCGGCCTGGTTTTACTGCATTCCAACTACCGTTGCCGCTTCGGCGAAATAGACCTCGTCATGCACGATGACGACACGCTTTGCTTTATCGAGGTCAAATTCAGGGAGTCACAATTGTTTGGCGGCGCCGCCGCTTCGATTCCTCTGGCCAAACAGCGCAGAATTATCAAAACCGCCCTCTGCTATATCGCGTCTAATAAAAACCTCGCCAATCATGCAATGCGCTTCGACGCGTTGCTAATCCAGCACCGTGCTGACGGCAGCAATCACATTAACTGGATCCGGAATGCGTTTTACGCCGAGTAGAAGTTACTGTTGCCACAACCGGCAAAATGAGCAGCCTATTTTATAACTTTGAGGGTTGGACCCCTGGGCTTGTCGTCTTCCGCCGGCGGCTCGCTGCCGTCATCGGATTCCTCGGCGGGAAACATCATACCTTCTCCATTTTCACGCGCATAAATCGCCAGCAGCGAAGAGATTGGACAGTATAAATCCTCCGCAACACCGTTGAAGCGTGCTGAAAAAGAAATATGCTCATTGGTCATCTCGAGATTCTGAATCGCTGCCGGGGAAAGATTCAGCACCACTTTGCCATCGCTGGCGATCCCCTCGGGAATCAATACCTGATCGCTACTGGTGTCGACGAGGACGTAGGGCGTCGTGTCGTTGTCCAGTATCCACTCGTACAAAGCTCGAACCAGATAAGGCTTACTGGAGGTCATCGGTACAGCTGGTCAGGCAACCATATCCCGCTCTTGCTCGGAGAGGCTGGCCTGAAATGAAGGCCGCGAGAATACCCGTTTCATATAAGCGGTAATAGGTTTGACAGTTGGTGGGAGCTCGATCCCGTAATGGGGTAAGCGCCACAGTATCGGTGCGATGCTGCAATCCAGCAGGCTAAATTCAGTAGACAGGAAATAAGGCATCGCACCGAAAACGTCGGCTGAATTGATCAGGCTTTCGGTAAGAGCTTTCTTGGCCTGGGCTTTCCTTTTTTCGGTGCCGCGCTCGATGTCGGGGAGCAGGCTGAACCAGTCACTTTCGATACGGAACAGGGCCAGGCGACTCTTGGCGCGTGACACCGGATCGACCGGCATAAGGGGTGGATGGGGAAAGCGTTCATCCAGGTACTCGATCAACACCCGTGCGTTATATAACACGAGGTCTCGATCAACCATGGTAGGAACGGTTGCATAGGGATTCAAGTCGAGCAAGTCTTCCGGCAGATTATTGGTATCTACATCATGGATCTCAACCGTAATGTCTTTTTCCGCAAGCACGATGCGCGCGCGGTGACACTCCGGGTCGATCGGAGAAGAAAAGCAACTCATCACCGAGCGGCGATTAGCTACTACTGACATATTTTAGATCCTTGGTTAGTGAACATCTTTCCAATATTCTTTCTTCAGAGCATAAGCCAGAATCAGGAAGACGAATAAAAAAATAATGACACCGGTACCAACGTTTTTGCGTGTCTGCTTGTAGGGCTCCGCGAGATAATCGAGAAATGCCACCAATTCGTAAATGGTTTTATCGTATTCGGATTTTGTCAGCGTGCCCTCTTTGATGATGTCAAAACCAGCGATGACCTCTCGCTCATTGCCATGACCATCGTCCTGGGTCTTGTACTTTGGCACCTGCAGACCCTGTAACTCGGCTAATACGTGGGGCATACCAACATTGCTGAACACGCCATTGTTGACGCCGAGTCCCACACGACTATCGTCGACGTAAAATCCGCGCAGGTAGTTGTACAACCAGTTGACTCCGCGCGAGCGCGCCACCAGCGAGAGATCCGGCGGCACCGTGCCAAAGGCCTGCTCCGCGTAAGCGGGCGTCATCGTAATCTTCATCAATTCACCAACCTTGGTCTTCTCGCCATTAACATCGGTGGTGAAGATCAGATTCTCGCGCACCATCTCGTCGGGAATACCGAGGTCTTCGCCTACCCGGTTGAATCTCGAGTAGGCAGCCGAATGGCAGCTCATACAATAGTTGACGAAGGTTCGCGCACCGCGTTGCATCGCTGCCTTGTCATCCCAGTCGATCTCTATCTTATCCTGCGGGAATGTGTGGCCGCCGCCGGCAGCCCAGCCCAGGGTCGGTAACAGCAACCCGGTAACGACAATCAGAAGTTTAAGCATTATCGCACCCTCTCTGGAACCGGCCGGGTGTTTTCATTTTTGCTGATCCACCACAAGGCTAAAAAGAATCCGAAGTAACCCAGACTGAACAGGCGGGCGAACAGGGTACGGGTTTCAGACACCGGCAAAGCACCCAGG
>CALDDP010000195.1 GCA_937936805.1 uncultured Gammaproteobacteria bacterium
TATTGTTTGCCCAGATCTGCAAATGCCCCGCTATCAAGCTCGAGCAAGCCTTGCGGAAATGTGTCGGACTGCTTCTTACCGACAGGCTTGCTTATCGATTCAAAAACTTTCACCAGATCATTCAGTTCTCCCGCGCCGTAAACGTCAGGGTGACTTGCCAGTATCTGTTCCACGAGACTGCTACCCGATCGGGGCATCCCTAAAATGAATACAGGCGTTCGATCAGGATCGCCTGAATCGTGGTGCTCGGAAAAGAAGTCGGGCGAAAACACCTGTTTAATCCTGTCGAATTGTTCCTGTGACCTGGCAATCGAATAACCATGGGAGTTGCGTTCCAGTCCTGTCGCCTTAATTACAAACTCCATCGATTTATCGAAATCGCCGAGATCCTCGTACGCCTTGCCTAACGCAAAGGCCAGCTGAATACTGTCTTCATCCAGGATGCCCTTCTTCTCAAGCAGGGATTCCATGGCCTTCATGTCATCACCATACTCTGTGAATTTCATGTTCTTGGACAGGGCGCGGTAAGCCTGCGCATCCCCGGGATTGATTTGCAGGGCTTTTCGATGAGCGCAGACCGCTTTTTCAATCTCCCCATGGTCACTAAAAACCAGCCCGAGTTCCCTGTGATACTCTGCGTTGGCGGGATCGAGGGCTATGGCTTGCTGGTAGGCCGATACTGCCTGATCCATATCGCCTCGTTCACTTTGCGCCCTGCCCAGCCCCTGGCAGGACTTCTGGTCCGCGGGATTGATTCTGAGGGCCTGGTTGAAACAATTAACAGCCTCGTCCAGGTCGCCCAGTTCAACCAGGATAACTCCCAGGTTCCGATGAGCGTCGGCAAGATCCGGGTTTAATTCAATGGCCCGTTTATAGGCAGCGACCGCTTCCACGCCTTTACCAACAGACCACAGCGCATTGCCGAGGTTACTCTGCACAACGGCATTGGCTGGATCCTGGCTGGCTGCCTTCTCGAGCCAGCTCAATGCCTTTTCATTTTCGCCCTGCTGCTGTAAAAGATTGCCCATATTGTTCAGCAGGGTCGGATGGTTTGGCGCCAGTTTTAGAGCCTTGCGATACTCGTTGAAGGCCTCTTTATATCGGCCTCCCTGGAAGAAAAGGTTGCCAAGCATATAGTGTGGCTCGACAAAATTCTGGCTGATCTTTATCGCCTTTTTGTAGGCTCTTTCGGCATTGGCGAGCTTGCCCTTTTTCTGAAGCACCTTGCCTTCTTCATAGTGCTTTACTGCTGCTTGTTTTACCTGCATGTTAATTCCCGGCCGTGCGCATCTCGCAAACTATTTTACCTGCACGCAGCAGATTACGGTAATCACGAAAAAAGACCCGGTTCAGGGGAATTCGATGATTCGCTGAGCGGAATCGGGGATGAAAAAGTCGATGCAGTTATCGCCGGGGCCGGTGCGGTCGACACAGATAAAGCGCATCGCCGCATACGGAGTTAGTAACACGTGGTGCCAGGTGCCGAGACGGTAATTGATGCCCTGGCGCCCATTGGTCACGAAGGCCTGCAGCTTGTCCAGCTGGGGTTGATCTGCAGCTGAACATACGACCACGATAAAAGGGCTGGCGTCCAGGGGCAGAAAAGCCTGGCTGCCGAGTGGATGGTATTCGAGATGGTCGACCCGGCGCGGCAGGTCGAATTTCCTGCTCTCCACCAGGCTGATGATGGCGCGCGCCTGTTCACCGGCCAGTTCGACATCGGCGAGCGCATGATAGCGATCGGCCATGCCCTTGTTGATAGGGAAGGAATCGTGCCCCTCGAACTCGACAACATCGCCAAATGGTGCGAATCCGGCACTAGTCAGGGGCTGTACAGCAAGTTTATCAGGCATCTATCTTACCGAGGATCCTGACCCGGCTGAGGCCACCGTCCGGGAAAAGATTAACCCTGACATGACTGACCACACCGATATCCTGTACTGCTTCACTGAATTCATGCACCTTGTCCATCGCCATTTCCTGCGCCGGCAGCAATTCTTGCCAGAACTGGCTCTGGGTTACTATCGAATCAGCCGTGCCCGCAGTCACCATGGCTGCCTGTAGCGAACAGCGATCGGGGTAATTCCCCTTGAAAAAAGCGGTATCGAGAACTACCTGTTCCACCTTGCCAGGATGCCCCAGTTCGATAATGCACCAGTCGTTACCGGGCTCGCGCCGGCGCCGTGTCTCCCAGCCATCACCCATGTTAACGCCGCAACCCGGATTGAGCAGGTTGGCGACCGCACCGTAGTGCGCATCATTCCACGCAATCGCGCGCGCGCCGACTTCGACTGCAGCGAGGTTCATTACTGCCGCTTTGTCCAGCGTCGCGATATCGCTGACAACCCGGCCATGGATGCGCAGGCGGGCAACGCCGCCATCCGGGTAAACGTTCAGGCGCACGTGGGTGAAACAGGCACTATTGTCAATCGTAAAATAATGGTGGCTGTCGCCTTGCAGGCTGGTCGACGGGATCAGCGTAGTCCAGTCCGTGCCTGCGTCAGGGCTACCGTCACAGTGGCAGGCTTCCAGCGATGCCGCCGGTGGATAATTCCCGGTAAAATGCGTGGTATCGATATCGATACCCTTGATTTCACCGGCCAGACCCAGCTTGACGATGGCATTGTCATAACCGCCGTTGCGGCGTCGGCGGGTTTCCCAGCCATCCATCCACTTGCCGTTATCATCGAACTTGCCGTCGATGAACACCGGCGCCTGCGGCTCGAGCATGCGGCTGCACTCGGCGAAAAACTCGTCGCTGCAGGAAACGATTTCGGCGCCCAGGCGCGGTTGCGCCAGGTTGATCCACTGTTCTATAAATTCGGGTGTGTTTTCAGTCATATTACTTACAGCTCTTCAGAAAATTTGATGGTTACATAGTATCAATTTTACTCTCGCAAAGGCGCCAAGCGCGCAAAGGAAAAATTGGAACGGTATATCGGCATGAATAACCTGAAGTACCCTTTGCGTTCTTCGCGCCTTTGCGAGAGTATTTTAAACAGATCTCTATAATTGCACCGTCATTCCCTTCAGGCGGCGGCCTTTTCCAGCAAGCGCTGCGCCTGTTCGTTGTGTTGTTGAATTAAAGCGGGTAGATCCAGGCCCTTAATTTCGCCCTGCTCCAGCACCACCTGGCCATTAATCAATGTCAGCCAGGCATTTACCGGCGCACAGGTCAGCAAGCCCGCCACCAGGTCACCACCGGCGCCCGCGTGCTGGATACCATCGATACGGTAGGCAACCAGGTCTGCCGCCTTGCCCGGCTCGAGGCTGCCAATGTCATCGCGCCCAAGCACAGCGGCACCGCCCCGGGTGGCGAGCTCGAGCGCCTCGCGCGCGGCAAAACGCGCAGCACTGGATTCGAAACCCGGCCAACCAACTCGCTGCAACAGCATCGCCTGACGTGCTTCACCGAGTAAATGGTTACCATCGTTACTCGCCGAGCCGTCGACACCGAGACCGACACGAACCTCCGCGTCGATCATTTCACGCACCGGCGCGATGCCGGAGGCCAGGATCATGTTGCTGCTCGGGCAGTGGCACACCCCGCTGCGGGTTGAGGCGAGCATATCGATTTCAGCACTATCCGGGTGCACCATATGCGCGAACCAGACATCGTCACCGGTCCAGCCCAGGCTTTGCATGTATGCTAACGGCCGCATGCCGAACTGCTTTTCACAGAAGCGATTTTCATCGATGGTTTCGGCCAGGTGAGTGTGCAGGTTGACCCGCGGGTGGCGACGCGCAAGGGCGGCGGTTTTGCGCATCAATTCCGCAGTTACGCTAAACGGAGAACAAGGAGCGAGCCCGATACGCAGCATCGAACCGGGTTCAGGATCGTGAAACTGGGCAATGACACGCTCACAATCGGCCAGGATGTCCGCTTCGTCTTCGCAGACACTATCCGGCGGTAACCCGCCCTGGCTTTGACCCAGGCTCATGCTGCCGCGCGTTGGATGAAAGCGCACCCCGAGCTCACGCGCGGCGCGAATCTCGTCATCCAGGCGGGCCCCGTTGGGAAACAGGTATAAATGGTCTGCTACCGTCGTCGCGCCGGCCAGCATTAACTCTGCCAGGCCCAGTTTCGCACTGATATAAACTGCGGTAGCGTCCATCTGCCCCCAGATCGGGTACAGGGTTTGCAGCCAGTCAAATAACGACTTACCTTCGGCGGTGCCAATACTGCGCGTCAGGGTCTGGTATAAATGATGGTGACAGTTCACCAGGCCGGGCATGATTATGCATCCGCCGGCATCGATATGCCGATCCGGAATCAGCTCCTTTTGATTCAATAGTCGACGCATTTCATCAGTGCTGCCGACCGCTTCGATCAACTTGTCGCGAACGACTACGGCCCCGTTTTCAATTTCACGCCGTTCGTCGTCCATGGTAACCAACACGGCGGCATTATCAATTAACAGTACGCTCACTGCGTCGACCTCGAATACTGGCGCTGACCCATCAAGTGGGTGGCCTGAACCGAGCGGTCATCACCCAGCATCATCAGGGCGAACAGGCGCTCCTCGAGGGTTTGCGCCTGTTCCATACGGCATTGCATCAATTCGGTTGCGGCAAGATCCAGCACGACGAAATCGGCTTCCTTACCAACCGTAAAATTACCTAGTCGATGATCGATATAAAGCGCTTCCGCGGCGCCGAGAGTGGCCAGGTAAAATGCTTTCAACGGGGTCAGGCTCTGCCCCGCTAACTGGCAGACCTTGTAGGCCTCGTTGAGCGTCTGCAACAGGCTGAAACTGGTGCCCGCGCCGACATCGGTGGCGATGCCAACCCGGATATCCTGCGCGCGCGCATCGTCGAGACTGAACAAGCCGCTACCCAGGAACAGGTTAGAAGTCGGGCAAAATGCCATCGCCGCGCCACTGGCCGCCATACGCTCGCGATCCACCTGGTCGAGGTGTATGCAATGCGCAAACATCGCCCGCGGACCGAGCAGATCAAAGCTGTCGTATACATCGAGATAGCTACGGTTATCGGGGAACAGCTCGCTCACCCAGCGCACTTCGTCAAGGTTCTCGGCCACATGCGATTGCAGATATATATCCGGATGTTCGCTGATTAGCTGTGCGCAGACCTCGAGCTGGGCCGGGCTGCTACAGGGTGCGAATCGAGGCGTCACGGCGTAAAGGTTTCGCCCCTTGAGATGCCAGCGTTGAATCAATTCGGAGCTCTGCCGATAACTGGACTCCGCGGTATCGCATAAATTTTCCGGGGCGTTGCGATCCATCATCACCTTGCCCGCGATCAGGCACATATTGCGTTGTTGCGCCTGTTCGAAAATAGCGTCTACCGATTCGCTATGCACGGTAGCAAACACCGCGCTGGTGGTAGTGCCGTTGCGCAGCATCTGCTCGCAGAAAAAAGCGGCGATTTTATCGGCGTACTCACGCTCGGCAAAGCGGGTTTCGGTGGGAAAGGTATATTGCTCGAGCCAGTCCAGTAATTGCAGGCCGTGGCTTGCGATCATTCCGCTTTGCGGATAGTGGGTATGGGTATCGATAAATCCGGGCATCACCAGGCGACCGGAATAATCGTAAAGCGCCGTCCCATCCGGCAGGTAGTCAATCGCGTCGACCGCTTCGACCAGCGCCTGCACCCGCCCCTGGCGCAGAATCAGTAAACCGTCATCGAGGTATTCATGCGCGTCTCCAGACTTGTCCGGATCGGATAAAAAATGCAGGAAACTCGCGCGAATCGCGGTATCGCAGGAGTCGGTGTCGAGCGACGGGAGGTCTGAAGTCATCACGGCAGTCCCGCTCTACTGCTGCTGGATCTGCGCGTACCAGCTGGCAACGCTGGCACGTTCCTGGTCGGTCATCCCGGTCAGGTTGCCGATTGGCATATACCGGGTCTGCACCGTGATAGCGATACGTTCGGCATGGTTTAGAATTTCTTCACGCGATTCCAGCACGATACCCAGCGGCGGTGCTACGAAACCGGGCTGGGTTGGTTGCGTGGCGTGGCAGGCAATGCAGCGAGTTTCGATAATCTGCACGATCTGCGTATCACTGACCTGGTTTGCAGCATCGCTATCCAGGGTTTTCGGGCTTAGATACCAGATCATGGCAAGCAGCAATAGCACCGCGATTGCGGGTAACACAGGGCTCGCTCTGTGGCTGTGGCGCAGCACAAAGTATTGCCGAATCAATGCCCCGGCCGACATGATGAAGATCAGCACCAGCCAGCCGTGTTCGTGACTGTAAGTCATCGGGTAGTGGTTGCTGATCATGATGAACAGCACCGGCAG
>CALDDP010000196.1 GCA_937936805.1 uncultured Gammaproteobacteria bacterium
CGGCATCGGTGGCTGGAACCGGTTGCTATTCGAGCAAATGCCTTACGTGCGCAACGTCTATACCATCGATTCGCGCGCTACCCCCTACTGGTTCAGCCGCAGCCAGCGCGAACTGGTGCAAACGCTGAAACAGCATCAACATCGCTTCGTCTGGGTGTGCGAAACCAGCGCCCGGTCCTATCGGTTACTGGCGCGCGCTGGCATCAACCGCGAAAACAGCATTACGCAGCTCGACCTGCAACCGGTGGGACAGGAACATTACACCGAGAAATGGTTGCGCCTCGGCGATGGCTCCCCCACCGGTTTCGATTTTCCGCTGCAAAAACTGGAACCCGATACCGAATTATTCGTCAACGATGACGAGCGCGAGGAGTGCCGGCAATGGTTGCAATCACGTAACCTGGACCCGCAGGCTCCGCTTGTCTGCGTGCAGGCCGGCAGCAAGCGGACCACGCGCCGCGGCAGAGCGGACCGCAGCAGCAATACCAAGTACTGGCACGAAGATAACTGGGCACAGGTTATCGCTGGCGTTATCAAACGCATACCGGACGCCCAGGTAGTTTTATGCGGTGTACCCGCGGAGCTTGAAATGGGTCGCGCGATCGAAGCTGCCTGCCAGTCGAAAAAGGTACAGACCGTTGCCAACGACCTGCCGCTGCGCCGGCTGCTGGCCATGTTGTCTCTGGCGCACAGCTGCATCTCGGTAGACACCGGCCCCGCACATGCCGCGGCGGCACTGAACTGCCCGCTGGTAGTGCTGTTCGGCAAAGCGAGTCCGCACCGCTTTCGCCCGGTCAGCGCCAGCAGCCCGGTCGAAGTTCTGACCGGTCATGCTGACGATGATAACGACCCCGATATCGCTTATATTACACCTGCGCAAGTTTTGACTGCATGGGATAAGCTTGCAGCGAACCTGGATTAACCCCTGACGGAGGTCCGCAAGAATGGCATCAAGTGATGGTAAGACCCGCGACCTGGTATCCACCATACCCGGCGCCGGCTGGGACTTCTCCCTGTCGCGCCACCCCTACCATGAAATCGAGCGCCCTCTGGGCCCACACTATTGCGTTTACAACCGGCGCCTGATGGCCTGCTGTTTCGACAAACTGTCAACCGAAGACGGCTACTGGCTGCTGCGGCAGAAAGCGGCAGTGCTTAATACCGGGGAGTTTCCGCTGCAGTTCAAGGGAGCGGATGCCGAGCGCCTGCTGGATAAACTGTTCACCAAGGACATCACCAAAATCAGGCCGGGCCGTTGCGGCTACGGCCTCGCCTGCTACGAAGATGGCGGCCTGCTGGTCGACGGTATTCTGCTGCGACTCGAGCCTGATCTGTTCTGGTACGCGCAGGCCGACGGCGATTTCTACAGCTGGGCGCGCGCGCATGCCGCTGGCATGGACGTCGAGATCAGCGATCCCGAAATTTTTATATCGCAGGTGCAGGGACCCAATGCGCTGAAAATTCTGCAGGCCGCCTGCGACGACGGTATGCCTGAACCCTTTGGCTATTTCGCAATGACGCGCGTCAACCTCGGCGGGCAACAGGTGGTCATCACGCGCACCGGCTACACCAACGAACTCGGCTGGGAATACTATACCGAGCCACAGCATGACGCCGACGCGTTATGGCAACATTTGAAATCGGCCGGCGAAGATTTCGGTATGGAATTGTTCGGACTGGATGCGATGCACATTCGCCGCATCGAAGCCGGCATACTCAACGCGGGCTCCGATTTTGACCATACCACAACTCCCTACGATGTCGGCCTGGGTCGTTTCATCGACGAGGACAAGGCCGATTTTATCGGCAAACAGGCGCTGCAGACCGCGCCCCGCGGATTACGTCTGCGCGGAATCAAGTGTAAGCGTGAACCTCATATCGGCGGTGCTGTGCACATCGGTGATAAATCCGCTGGAAAGGTAACGGCAGGCGCTATCTCGCCTTACCTGCAGCATGGCATCGGCATCGCACTAATGGATGAGCCCGACCCTGGCGAGGGTACTGCCGTTCTGATCCAGTGTACCGACGGTGAAATGCATGCGGGGGAACTGGTCGACATGCCGTTTTACGACAGGGATGCAGAAATTCCACGCGGTAAACGAGTCGATATACCCTCCAGAACGTGATTCGACCCATATATCGGCAGTACCAGGTGATTGATCTCCCGGGAGATACGGAAAAGTTCAAGAAATTCAGGCACAAGCTGTAACAAAAATATCCCCGTTTGTGCCCATTGGATTGGCCCCAGAAAAACCTGCCTGGAGGCAATCTACGACCAGAAGTTACCGTTCATTTAAGCCTTCAAGAAGACAGCAAGTGAAACTCATCAGAATAATGATTGAGTGATTAGGTGTCTTATTGATGCAAATCAACTACAAAAATACCAGGCAATATATAAAGGAAAAACAGACAATAATTGCTAAATACCATGCCAATCTACGAATTCAAATGTAACAGTTGCGGTCATAATTTTGACCTTGTCGAAACTTTAAAAGAGCATGACAAGCACGAAGAAAAGTGCCCTAAATGTAAAAGTGAAGATATTGAGCGCGTACTAAGTACAGTTAGTGTGCAAACGTCTAAAAAGTCTTGAGTCTCAAAATGCACTTTAAAGGCGTGGTGAAGAAAAAACGATTCTTTCCTGGCCTATAACGGTATCGGATAGCAGTACACGCGGGTATCGAGGCCGCTGTCTTACCCTTTTCCTGAATGACATCTAAGGATTCTGGTTTCAACCGATCGACGCAACTCATTGGTTAAATCGTTCTGCGGGCTTCTCGAAACGGTTATAAGCTGCCGCTTAGAATTTGCTCCTTAACTTCTACTTCCGACAAATAGCTGTCGACCAGAAAAAATTGATTGACCTCTGCTTACGACACGGAGCAAATACTGGTTTCCGGTTATTTTCGAGTTGAGCTGTATCAATATGCCAGATAGCTATCAGGGTATATTGATTTTCTTTCGCTTGGTAAATGTTAAGGAAGCTTTTCGTGTTCAACAAATTACTATGTCCCTCAGATGGTTTTTATCATGCATACAAGCGCATGCAGTCGGAACAATCCACTCAATGTGCTCGCGGTTTGGCCGCTGATGCGAGACGTTATGCGAAAGGTCTACCGCGAGAGAAAATGTTGGAGAGGAAAAAGAGAATGGTTAGATCAATCCTGGCCTGTGCTGGGGCAATACTGGTAGCCGCCACTGGCGCACTTCAATTTGCGATAGCCGGGGAAACTCACCCTCAGAGACCAAGTGATTCAGATCTTATGGGTTTCAAGGTATACCACCATACTGTTTACAAAGAGGTTACTTCGAAACAGGCAGGCGGTACTAATAAATTAATACATACCACCGAACTGCCCACTGAAGGTACGGACCCTGTCGTAACT
>CALDDP010000197.1 GCA_937936805.1 uncultured Gammaproteobacteria bacterium
CAAGTGCCGGTGCAGGGCTCGCCTGGTCGCGCCGCATCCATATGCTGGCAGCACTCGGCTTCTACCTGGGCCTGGTCGCGCATATCATCGTGGTGCTGTTTTTCGCCGGCTATGCCGCCGACGGTGGCGTCATCGACTGGTGGTATATCACCGCCTGGGGAGGCTAGAACATGACCGCTGCAAATACCCAGTTAGCCTTGATGATCGACCTGGAACGCTGCACCGGTTGCAAGAGTTGCGAGGCTGCCTGCAAACAAACCAACGCGCTTGGCCCTGGCAGTTATCGCAATCGCGTCATGTGGTTCGACGAGCAACAGGTCGATAGCAAGCATGATTTTTTGGCGCGACTGGATTTTCTCACCGTTACCTGTCAGCAGTGTGAACGCCCGGCCTGTTTACGCGCCTGCCCGGTATACCCGAAAGCAATATCCAAGGATCCTGTTACAGGCGTGGTTGCGATCAATGAAAATCGTTGCACCGGCTGTGGCGAGTGCGCCCTCTCCTGCCCCTACGGTGCGATCGGCTACAACGCCGAACAACACCACGCGGTCAAATGTGATTTATGTGCCGACCGTCGCGCCAAGGATCTCGGCCCCGCCTGTGCATTCGTCTGCCCGACACGTGCGATCAGTTTCGGCAACCGCGAATCGCTGCTTGCAAAGGCACAACATGAACAACGCCAGATCCTGGATACCGACCACTTCCTGCAGCAACCGGCAACCATTTACCTGCGACGACCGCGCGATACTGCGCCGAGCGGGCAGCATGTCGGCCTGCGCAGTACGCCAATGCTGATGAGCGACCACCAGGCCCGCCAGGGCCTGGAGACCGAGCTCGCTCGCGGCGCCTATCGACGCTCAGACAAAAACGGGATGCTGCAGAAGGAAGAACGAATCGTCCCCGGTGGCTGTAATATCTGCTTCAACGGATGCCCGATCAAGTATCACCTGCGCGGTGACGAGGTAATCAACATCTATGGTAACGATGAGGACCCGGTGTTCCAGGGTCGCGTTTGTCCGAAATCGCAGATGACACTTCAGCTATACAACAACCCGCACCGGCTGGTGACACCGCTGAAACGTGTCGGTAAACGCGGCAGCGACAAGTTCGAGCGTATCAGCTGGGATCAGGCCCTGAGCGAAATCGCGCAGAAATTATCCGCGGTGCGGGATCGATACGGCAGCGAAGCGCTGGCGATTCAATCGGGGTCGCGTACCGGGGTGCTCAATATTATCGGGGCGTTACCGCTTTTCGCCCGACTGTGGGGTACCGGCAATGTCGCTGCCACCGAACCTTATTGTGACCTCGGCAAGGGAGTCGCGCTCAACCTGGTGCAGGGTACCGGCGTTATGGCAAACGTCTACACCGAGGAAGATATCGGTAGCGCTGAGGCTTACGTCTACATCGGTGACAACCAGGCCGAGACCCGCCCGGTCAACTTCGGCATGGTCAACGACTGGCGCCTGCAACATGGCGCGAAGATGATCGTGGTCGATCCACGCCTGACCGCGACCGCGAGCAAGGCAGACGCCTGGCTACCGATTCGTTCGGGCACCGACATGGCGCTCGGGCTGGGACTGATCCACTATCTGTTCGAGCATAACCTGCATGACGAGGAGTTCTGCGAACGCTGGATCGTCGGCTGGCGCGAATGGCGCGAGTTTATCAAGCAGCAGGAGTACGACCTCGAATGGACTGCGCAGGTAACCGACCTCGACAGCGAGCAGATCGAAATGCTGGCAAAAACCATTGCCGGGGCGGACGGCTGCATGATCTTCCTCAGTCGGGGCATCAACCAGCACACCAATTCAGCCCAGACCAACCGCGTATTCATGTTTGTCGCGGCGATGACCGGTAACTGGGGTCGCCACGGCGGCGGCTATTTCAATGTTTCGTCCGAAATGAACTGGAAACCACCGTTGATTCCCGCAGGCCGTGAAGCCGAAACGCGTGCCGCGATCGGCAAGAACCCGTCATCCTGGATGGAGGCCATGCTTGAAGGCGATCCCTACCCCATAAAAGCGCTGATCACGAGCAACAATCCGCTGGCGCAATGGCCCAACCAGAATAGAGCGCGTAGAGCAGTACAGGCGCTCGACCTGGTGGTGCACCTGGAGCTGTTCAAGAATGCCACCTCGCGTTTCGCCGACTATGTTCTACCGATGGCGAGCGGAATTGAAAAAGGCGGCACCACGCGCTTTGCCGAAGATCGCCGCATCGTCTGGAACGACAGGTTTATCGATCCACCCGGCGATGCAAAGTCAGATCACTGGTTCTGGATCGAGCTGGGCAAGAAGTTCGGTTTCGACGATGTATTGAAAGACGAATACAAGGATCCGCGCAGGCTCTGGGACGAAGTCCTCGTCGCCGCCACCCCGGACCTGGCGGGGGCAACCAGCGAGCGTTTGACCAGCCTGCCCAATCGCACGGTACGACTGCCGCAGTTCGACGGCTCGCCCGGCGAAATCGATCCGGTGTATGTCACCGAACTGATGCGCAGCAAGCCTGAGGCTGGCCTCGGCTACCCGACCGCAAGCGGCAAGCTGGAATTCTGGACGCCGCGGCAGGAGGCCAAATTTACAGCGATGGGACTATCGGCGTTACCCGAGTTCTACACCGAGGCGGAGCAACTCGTGACCCTGCCGCATATCAGCTACGACAGGACCGCAAAGCCTTCGAGTTTCTTCAGCGAGGAGACCCTCGTCTACCCGGGCCGAATCGTCAATGAACATGTCACTCGTGACGCGGCTTTCGATACCGAGCTCGTTACCGGGCGACCGCCCGCGCCGCACTTTCACTCCTGGACGCATTACTTCTGGCAGGCGCAGGAAATGTGGCCCGAGCTGTATTGCCAGATCCACCCCCGCAAGGCAGCGGCACTGGGAGTGAAAGATGGCGATGACGTTTTTGTCGAAACGGTAAACGGCAGGATTACGGTACGCGCCTGGCTGCATCGCGGAATTCGAGCCAATTGTGTTTTCATTCCGATTGGCTGGGACGAACAGCAACCCTATCATCCGAGCTCCAGTGTCAACCATTTGACCAGCACCAGGCTGGACCCGATCTCGCAGCAGGCGAATCTCAAAACCCACCTGTGCCGGGTAGGTAAAGCCAGCCCCTGATTTAACACAGGTAATGTACCGTTACAACACCGCCAGGAACTACTGCACCTGTTCCTGCAGTTTGTATTCGAGAATATTCTCCCCGCTTTGCAAAAACAGGGATCCAGCCTGGCGGGTGATCGTGAGGCTGTTGGCAAAAATCATCTGTAACCGCTGTTCCAGCTCACCGGCAAAACCCGCACAGGCCATGCGCGTGCTGGCCAGCGGTCCCAGCATAAGCTGGTTATCCGCCACGTTCGCCTGACCCTTGATTCGATTGCAACCGGTGTTGCCGGAGAGGAAGCCCTGTTCACCGAAATCCAGCTCGGGTATCAACTCGGGCGCCGTCGTCAGTTCATATCCCAGTTGGCCGGCGTAAGCCGTTAACTCGAGGCCGTCAATTCGCTCCAGCACCCATCGACGATGCTGTAAATCCGCGAGGCTGGTTACCGCTACCGCGCCCCGGTCGTCACAAGGACCCAGCATTTGCTGAACGCGGATACTACCGTCATAGTCCTGGCCGAAGCCATCTGCTTTCTCGTCGGACAGTTCCGCGATCAGGTTCAGGCAAACCCCGGCATAAGGTGGTTCACCCGCCACCTGTTGTTTTAGTTTCTGCCGGATCTCGTCGCTGGTATCAACCAGCCAGTAACAACTTTGCGGATTTCCGATACAGACCACGTTAACCTCGTGGCCGAAACTGTATCGCCCCTGCAGTTGTCGCGGACCGCTCTGGCAGGCGCTACAAAGCAAACACAGCGCCAGAATTGCACTCCCGGCTTTCAATGCAGGGCCCTGCCGCAGCCAAACAGGGTTTTGCCCCGCCAGCTTACTTCGACCCGGCTGCTGAAAGTTTCGCCACTCATAATGTCGCTGCAATCTTCACCCCTGATAGTGATATGTATACTGTTACCGTCAAGCCGGGAGACATAACGCGTGGTGCGCTGCGCCTGGTCAACCGCGGCTTCGGCATAGGGGAACTCTAGCCGATTTGCGCCATAGTCGGTAACCAGTAAAAATCCTTCGCCGACTCTGATTTCCAGCTGCCACGGGGGCTCCTGGCCCAGCGCACGATAATCGACACCGCGCAACTTTGCCGCTTCCCAGACCGCGGCCCGCGGGTTGTTTTTACAATTTGCGTAGCTGACACCCCTGATCGCAATTTCCGCGCTTTGCCCCGGCGCGAGACCGGGCGGATTGTCCGGCCTGTAATGTGTATTGCTACCTGAAAAAATGTTTACGCCGGGCTCGCGCGTGAGCGCCTCGCTCAGCTGGTAGGAAAACAAGTGCCCGCGGTCACCGTCGATAGTAACCACAATCGATTTATCTTCACCCTCGCAAAGATAAAAGTAGGATTGCACAACCGTGGTCTGCGCCGGGGCAGCCTGGTCGATGGATTGCGCAGTGCAGGCGTAAAGCAGCAGGCAACTGCAAAACGTCAGCAGCCTGAAGCGATAATCGTGATTGATAAAAAGCATAGCTCGATCCGTCCGCGCATGTCTGGCCGTAAACCGCTAATTGTGATTATTTTAACTGCGCGGTTCAATGTCCAAAACCGGATAACCTGTATGCCCCAGGCACACTTCAGCAATGCGGAATTTGACGTCCATACAGGCGCCGCCGACAGGAAATGATACTATCCGAGTTCATTTTTAAAAATCGAAATTGATGTTCTACTACGATTTAGCAGTACCGGGTTCACGATGATGGTCAGGTCGCCTACCGACAACTTCGAGCCGACAGAACTAGCCATCAGTATGCCGAACTGTGGCATGCTTGCGACGACGCATAGCCGAACCCGTCGATTCGACTCCGGGAGCCGCGGGGACCACGACCCGGGGGTAATTTATGTTTTGTAATGGCATAGAAAAAGTCACTTACTAAGTTCATGGAAACGACGCAAATAAACATATCCTCACCGTTCATGCTGACCCTGGGCGGGATTCTGCTGGTTGGCCTGTTGCTGTCGACTATCGCAAAAAGAACCTTTCTGCCACGTGCGACACTGTTGCTGATGTTTGGCGCGATGATCGGCGCTGATGCGCTGAATCTGGTGCCACGCCTGTTCGTTGACCAGTTCGGACTGATCGCCGAATTGACCTTGCTGATGGTGGGTTTCCTGCTGGGCGGCAAGCTGACCAAAGCCTCTTTTCACGACCATAGCGCAATGTCGTTCTCGATTTCGATCTGTGCCGCGGTTTTACCGGCAATGACCGTTTTTCTCGGCATGATAGCGCTCGGGATCGCTACTCCTATCGCGTTACTACTCGGTTGTTTCGCGGCAGCTACGGCGCCTGCGGCCATTCTTGACGTGGTACAGGAATCGGAGATTAAAAACCGTTTCAGCGAGCTGCTGCTAATGATCGTCGCGCTCGACGACATCTGGGCACTGTTACTGTTCGGTGTCGGCATGGCGATTGTAACTTCCCTGAACGGGCTCGCCGGTGAGGCCAGCTTTATCGGTGTCGTCGCCTGGGAACTGGGTGGCGCGGTGATAGTGGGTGCGGTAATCGGTCTGCCGGCCGCCTACCTGACTGGCCGCATCAAGCAGGGCAAGCCCATGCTTAGCGAGGCGCTCGGCATCGTCCTGCTGTGTGGAGGCGTCGCACTATGGCTGAACGTATCTTTTCTCATCGCGGCCATCGTCATGGGCACGGTGATTGCCAACCTGGCGCGCCACCATGACTACCCGTTTCACGCGATCGAAGGTATCGAGTCATTGTTCATGACAGTATTCTTCGTATTCGCCGGTGCATCGCTGGAATTCGAAGCGCTCGGTGCCATCGGCGTTGCCGGAGCGGTTTATATTCTATGCCGCGCGCTGGGCAAATATATCGGGGCCTGGGTTGGTGATTACCTGAGCAGATCAGGACAGAATAATCGACAGTGGATGGGGGTCGCACTGCTGCCGCAGGCCGGGGTCGCTATAGGTATGGCGCTGGTGGCATCGAATCGTTTTCCCGAGTATCGCCAGATCATGTTGCCGATAGTAATCGCATCGACAGTCGTGTTTGAAATTATCGGCCCGGTGTTCACCCGCCTGGCGATCCATCGTGCCGGCCGTGATTAGATCCCGGCGCGGCGCCGTCAGGTGCTGACCAGGTCGAGCAGCAGCTCGAGCGCACTGTGCAGCGTTGCCGCGCGCACCGCTTGCCGATCACCATCGAACTGATAGCGCTTCGCCACCATTTGCTCGGCCGACGCCACCGCGATCCAGACCGTACCTACCGGTTTGTCATCGCTACCGCCGCCGGGTCCGGCAACCCCTGTGACGGCGATCGAATAATCTGCCTCGCTGTGACGCAGCGCGCCGCTCGCCATCGCGGTCGCCACCGCTTCGCTGACAGCACCATAGTCTTCGATCAACGATGCCGGTACGGCCAGCATTTCATTTTTTGCCGCATTGCTGTAGGTAACGAAACCACGCTCAAACCAGTCCGAACTGCCCGCCAGGTCAGTAAAGGTCTTGGCAATCAGTCCACCGGTACAGGATTCCGCGGTGCATACTTTCTGCCGGTGCCTTAGTAATCGATCCGCGACCACCTGCACTGACGATAAGCTGTCTTTACCCATCGCGGCATTATAGCCTAACGGTAAACGCTTGACCTGCGTCAACTGAAAATTCGCTATGCATGGTCAATCCCTTGCGCAGTGATATAATTCCGTCGACCAAAATGACTATGCAGCAGACATGACCGATACCAATGAAACCGCAGCAGTATCTGCGACATCCGCCAATGACAATAGCTCGTTCGACACTCCATCAATGGACGATGACAGCATCGCCCGGCATGAACTCGAGCGCATGGATATAATCCGCAGATTCGAGAACGGGATGTACCCTTATAATGACCGGATTAAGAAATCGGATTACGAGACAGACAAGGCCCTGCTGCAGGTCGAGTTGCTCAAGGTACAGAAATGGGTAAAAGAATCCGGCAAGAAGGTGGTAATTCTGTTTGAAGGCAGGGATGCGGCCGGTAAGGGAGGCGCGATAAAGCGCTTTATGGAACACCTCAATCCGCGTGGCGCACGCGTCGTGGCACTGGAAAAACCCACCGTCGCCGAACAAACACAATGGTACTTCCAGCGTTATATCAATCACCTGCCCTCGGCCGGTGAAATCGTCCTGCTTGACCGCTCCTGGTACAACCGGGCGGGCGTGGAACGCGTCATGGGGTTCTGCGACCCAACCGCTTATCTTGAATTCATGCGCCAATGTCCGGAAATCGAACGCATGCTGGTTCGCTCCGGCATCCTGTTGTTCAAGTACTGGTTCTCGGTAACCCAGCAAGAACAGAGACGCCGATTTGAGTCGCGCAAAAACGATCCGCTCAAACAGTGGAAATTATCGCCGATCGACCAGGCTTCGATCGACAAGTGGGAAGATTATACCGAGGCCAAGGAGGCAATGTTCTTCTACACCGATACCGCCGATGCACCGTGGACGATTGTTAAGTCCGACGACAAGAAGCGCGCACGCCTCGAATGCATGCGACATTTCCTTTCGTCATTGCCTTATGATGACAAGGATGCCGAAACCGTGGGACAACCCGATCCATTCATCGTCACTTCCAGCGATCATGCGATAGCCAACAGCGAACATATACTCGGCGCCAGCCTGCACCCGGAACAGCGACGCTCGAAAAAGTAATCCCGCTTCGCCCGACGGCAACAGGATTATCTGGTTGTTCCATGCCCCCCGGGGAGCAATCCGGTTTTTCCGATAACGAATGGCGGCTATCTGGCAATATTGTATGCGTTCGTTTTTCTCTTTATTGACTGCCGCGGTGCCGGAATCCTGAGCGTCGACTCATCCCGGAGGTGAAACTGGAATCCGGTTCCGCCCATTGCCGATGGCGGGCATCCGCTAATAGGTGTAATGTAGCCGGATCACCCAACCAGTAGACGATATAAACGATTGGATCCGTTAACCCAGGGTTTGCTCGGTGGTGCGCTGGCGCTGTCGGTCGCAAACAAGAAAGAAGCTCGCCTCGCGGCGGCGATCGGTTTTACTGCCGCACTACCAGCGGATGCCGATATTCTGATCGGTGGCAGCCATGACCCGCTGCTCAACATAGAGTTTCACCGGCATTTCACGCACTCGTTGATCTTCATTCCCATCGGGGCGTTGATTGTAGCGTCGATACTCTGGTTGCTGCTGCGTAAACGTATCGGTTTTAAAGGCATCTATTTCTATGCCCTGCTGGGCTACGGTACCAGCGGCATGCTCGACGCCTGCACCAGCTACGGGACGCATTTGTTGTGGCCATTCAGTGACGAACGTATCGCGTGGAGCATCATTGCAATCATCGATCCGGTATTTACGCTGGCGCTGCTTATCGCGCTGATCCTGGGTTTCAAGTACTGCAAGCCGGGCTCGGCTCGCATCGGCCTGGCGTTCGCCGGCGCCTACCTGCTGCTTGGCCTGTGGCAGCATCAAAACGCACTCGAGTCCGCGCGGGAACTCGCCGCGCAGCGCGGCCACGAAGTACAGCGAATACTGGTCAAACCGACCCTGGCGAACCTGATCCTGTGGCGCGCGGTCTACCAGAGCGGCGATAGGTTTTACGCCGATGCGATTCGCGTCGGGCCGGGCTCAAACCGATTCTATCCGGGGGGCTCGGCACGCATGTTCGTGCCCGCGCGCGATCTTCCCGACCTGCCGCGGGACAGCGTTCTCGCACGCGACATCGAACGGTTTTACCGCCTTTCCAATGACTTCGTGGCGCCTGACCCCGGGCGTGACAAGGTTCTGATCGACATTCGCTATTCGATGTTGCCAACCAGCATCACACCAATGTGGGGCATCGACATCGACCTTGCGTCGCCCACACAACACGCCAGGTTCAGAATTTATCGGGATCGATCCGAAAACATGCGGCAGAAGTTTGTCGCCATGCTACTGGGCCGTGATCTGCCCGAGTGACATAATTTCGACGACCGCTACCAGACTTTGCAGGGCAGGATTATGTCACTGGCACTTTCACGCAGGCGGTTTAGCGAATGCCCGTGTGACTACCTTGCTGGCCGGAACCTGGCGCAATCTTTCCGCGAATGTGACACTCGCCCCGCGTCCGGCGAAGCACATGTGGACCACCGCTTCGAAAGAGTCCCTTCCATCGCTTCTTCGAGTATCAGCAATGATTTCTATTCGGGATCGGGTTGCGATAGTTCGGTGATGATAGCCGCATCCAGTTCGCACCGGCGCACCCGGTTGGCGAGCGCCCTGGATAGTCCTTCCTCCATGCTGACCTGCACTGCCGGATGCGATGCATGCAGGCTGGCTGGTTGGCCTGAGTCTGCAAAACCAGGTCGCTCAATCAGGAGGTTTTATCAGGTGAAGTTTCAAGCGCAGCCGCGCCGCTTTGATCATGGCGGACAAAGCCCAGGCATAGCATTGTCAGGGCCGGCAGGAAGGTCAGGGTCACCAGTGCTGTACCAACCAGTCCAAACAGTACGATCACGCCGAGGCCGCGATAGAGTTCAGTGCCCTCACCCGGTATCAGCACCAGCGGCGCCAGGCCGCAAACCGTGGTCAGGGTTGTCATCGCGATCGGGCGCAGGCGAATCGCGACCGCTTCACGCACGGCTTCGGCCGCCGCCATGCCCTGCTCGCGAAAATTCACCATCGCCTGGTGCACTATCAGAATAGGATTGTTTACCACGGTGCCCATCAGGATCAGGAAACCGAGCATGGTGATCATATCGAAAGACTGTTGAATGCTGTTCATGCCGATTAACGGCAGCGCCGCGCCAACCGTGTTCATCAGCCAGAGGCCGACGATTCCAGACGCGATACCAAGCGGAATCGTGGTTATGATCAGCAACGGATAACCCCAGTGCGACAGGATCGCGACCAGCACCAGATAAATTATGACCAGCGCAACAAGGTAGTTGGTGGAAAGCGATTCACGCGTTGCCTGCAGCGCATCGCTGGCACCGGAAATCAGTACCTTGACGTTGCCCGGGATTTCTCCCGCCTCCCGCAGCTGTCTGACCACGTCATTCTTTACCAGCTCGAGCCCGGTTTCGAGCGCGATAGTTTCCGGCGGGATGATCGACAGGGTTACTGTTCGCCGGCCGTCGACGCGGCGAATGTCGCTGGTGTCTACCGATTCGACAATTCGCGCCAGTGAAGCCAAAGGTACCATCGCATTTGCCGGCGTGTAAATCGGCAACTGTTCCAGCTGGTCGAGCGGCGTTTGCCGCGCGCCCCTGGCATAAACATAGATATCGATTTTTTCGTCATCAATAAAAAACTCGTCGACATAGGCACCATCGGTTAGCGCGGCAACGGTGAAACCCATGTCCGCGCTGGACAGACCGGTTTGCCGCAGTCGCTCCCAGTCTGGGCGGATTTCGATCAACGGCTGCGATAGCGTCAGCGAGCGCGGTTGCGAGCGCACACGCGGTTTCTTCAGCACCTCGCGCGCACGTCCCTCTATAACCGCGGCCACCTGGTAGATATCAACCAGCGAAGCCCCCGAAATATCGAGATCGATACTGCGCGTGCCGCCACTGTTACTGCTAATAATCGAACCGCGTGAAACAAACGAACGCATACCTACATAGGTGTTGAATCTGCGCTCGACCGCCGCCATCAAAGGCTTGATGTCACGCGGATCTTTCGGCTGAGCGATCATGAATATGCGTGTCGCCTGTACGCTGACGGTGAGATAAAGCAGCGCTGGCATCTCGGTTTCGCCGCGCTGGAACTGCCCGGGATCGTGCTCGAGGAACGGTAGCATGTAATCCTGGATTTCATCGCCTATGAGAGTCATGGTATCGAGGTTATAACCGGTCGGAGGCGCCAGGTTGGCAAACATCTTCGGTTCCTCGCCCTCGGGCAGGTATTCGGCAGGCGGAGTCAGGTAGACGATTATCGCCGTACATGAGCCGATCACGAGTGTAATCACGCCGGCACGGCGCACGCGCGTCGAGATCATCCATGCGACCATGCCGGTGAAGCGCTCGCGCCAGCCGGTGCGAGCTGCCTCACCGTTACCGCTGTATTCACCGAAAGCCCAAACCGCCGCGGCCGGGATGACCGTGATCGCTACCAGCATCGAGGCAATTATCGACGCCGAAATCGCAACGGCGACATCGGAATATAGTTGCGCGGCCTCTTCCTCGATGAAGGCGATCGGCACGAACACGAGCACCGTCGTCAAGGTCGAGGCGAGAACCGCCGGCCAGACCTTGCGTACACCATCTACGGCCGCCTGCCAGCGACCCAGGCCACGGCGCCAGGCGTTCTCGATGCTCTCGAGCACGACGATACTGTTATCCAGCGTCATGCCGATCGCAAATGCGACGCCGGCCAGCGAAATCACGTTAATCGTTCGCCCGCCCAGCATCAGCCCTGCAAACGCTGCAATGGTGCAGATGGGAATACCGATTACGCCAATCAGCGTTACCTTGAAGCGCCGCAGGAACAGGAACATAACCAGACTGGCCAGCAGTGCGCCGAGCAGCAGATTGGTCCAGACGTTATGAATCGAGGCCTCGACGTAACCCACATCATCGGCCAGCAGCCGCATCTGCATACCGGACGGGTTGAGCACTTCGCGATTGATCTCTTCGACCATCGGCATCATGCGCCGCTTGATGTCGATAACGTTAGAGCCGGCCTGACGGCGCACCGACATACCAATCCCTGGGCTGCCATCGGTATAGAAATAACGCGAGATTTTGAAGTGACCGAGTCTGACTTCGGCGATTTCTCCGAGCCTGGTAAAAGCATCACCGCTGGCGTCGACGATGACCCGTTTGAGATCTTCGACATCGTCGAAGCGACCTATGGTGCGTAACAGGTAGCGTCGCTTGCCGGATTCTATCTCGCCGCCGGAGACATCCCGATTGCGTTCACGGATCGCGCGCCGTACCTGGCCCATGGTCAGGTTGCGCTCGGCCAACCGAGCCGGGTCGATCAGGATCTGGATCTGGCGCGCGGCGCCGCCGTAAGTCGACACATCTGATACTCCGGGCACGGTTTCGAGACGTGCGGCGACGTTATCGGCAACGAAATCCTGCAGCGGTGCCATGTCGAGCTTGCGCGGATTTCCGGGCAGCGGCATAACGCGGAAAAACATGAACGAATTAGACGAAAACGAGGTTGCAAAAATGCTTGGTTCATTGACGTTTTCCGGGTAGTCAGAAACGCGGTTGAGCGCGTTGATCACGTCTATCAGCGTTTTGTTCAGGTCGATACCGAACGGAAACTCGAGTTCTACGCGGGCGTTACCGAAGGACGCCGACGAGACGATGCGCTGCAGGCCACGCACTCTGCGCAGCTGTTCTTCCTGCTCGATCAGAATTTCCTTTTCTACATCCTGCGGTGTTGCCCCTGGCCAGGACGTGCGTACCGAAATCGTTCGCACCTCGAGGTCGGGAATCATCTGTACCGGAATGCGCGTGGCCGCAACAATGCCGAGCACGGATACGATCAATGTCGCCACCGCTATTAGTATGCCGCGTCTGACCAGCTTCTCGAACATCGCGCTAGTCCTTGAACTCGCGCACATTTACCGCCTGTTGCTCATACAGCGATTCATTACCGCGCACCACTACCCGGGCCCCGGCCTCGAGACCGCTGGTGATAGCAATACGGCCGCCAAAAGCGAGACCGGTCTGCACTCGCAATTCACGTACCCGGGCCTGCTCGCCATCGAACTCGGCAATCCACAGCGTGACGCGACCGTCGGGATAACGAATAATTGCATCACGCGGCACGACAATACCGCGTTCACCGCTTTCGAGGCGCAACATAGCGCTTGCCGACATACCCGGCGCAATGCGCGCATTCGAGTTTTGCAACGCCGCACGAACGCGAAACGTGCGGCTAACCGGATCGGTAACCGGAACTATCTTGTCGATGCGGGCATCAAATTTCTGCCTGGGCAAAGCGTCAAAACTGACTTTAAGGCTGGTCGAATCGTCAAGTTTGGTAAAAACCGATTGCGGCACCTGGAATTCAATGAGCAGGCCGTCGAGTGCAACCAGTTCTACCACGGTTTGCCCCGGCTGGATCCACTCACCCTCCTCAACCAGCTTGCGACTAATCACGCCGCCGAAGGGCGCCATAACTCTATGCCGTTGCAGGCGTGCCGCCTGGCGCTGCTCCTCGGCCTGCGAACGTTTTAGTTTGGATGCATCGATGCTGACTTCGGCCGCGATCATCTCGACCGCCGAGACGCTCTGAATCTCGCCGAGCTTACGGGCTTCGGCAAGTCGCCGACGAGCGTCCTCGAGTTCATGACGGGTCTGTTCGGTAGTGGCGCGAGCCGCCTCCAGCGAGAGCGACTCGAGTTGCGAGTTGAGCCGCAGAATTTCGTCACCGGCGCCGACTCGATCGCCTAACTCGACGCCGGTCTCGGCGATGATACCGCTAACCTCGGTTGACAGTTCGGCAATACGCGACGACACCACGGTGCCGGTGATCGGCACTTCTTCGATCAGCGCCGCCGGCTCGGCGTTACTGACCAGCACGGTGGGCATATTTTGCTGAGCCTTCGCCTCGGCAAATCCAGACGACGCCAGCACCAGCAGACAGCAGCTCCTGGCAATCCATCGCATGTCAGGGCAAACTAGTTCCATCCACTCCTTACTCACGCCAAACGGGCAAAGCCATAAAGTATCACCTGGCAGCTTAAATGGCGACTTAATCTATACGCTGACCGGTTCCTTCGAGATCGAATTGAATGGTGAACCGATCGCATTAAACCCATTTCCTTAGAGCAGGGACCGCCGCAAGCAGGTTTGTTTGGCTAGCCAGATCGAAGCAGACGCTCAGAGTCGAAGTATCGGCGGCAACAATCGACCCGGACGCGACGACGAATGGAACGGGGCGAAAGTGAATTACTAATTCAGCAAGTTACCCCAGAATTACATGTTATTCTTACCTCGCGATTTGAATCTTTACCTTGGAGTACACACGGTGACAAAGTCCCGCAGAACTTTTCTATGCGCACTTGGCACTGGGGCAATGGTTTTACCGTTAAGCAACCTGACCCGCCAGGGGGTTGCATTGGCGGCCGAGAGCTCGAAAGTGGATCCTGAGAGTCCCGCGGCAAAAGTACTTGAGTATGTCCACGAGTCTCCGAATCCGCTAAGACGATGTGCCGATTGTCAGCTCTTCAAGGGCTCAAGGACTGCCAAATGGGGTCGCTGCGCGCTATTGGCCGGGAAGCTGGTTAACGCCAGGGGCTGGTGCCATTCCTGGAGCGGTTAGCCCGGTATTAAAACGGGCGCGCGTTAACATAGTTGATATTAATTGAGCAGGACCAGAAGACGGCCTGCCGCCGAATCCGGGCAAACACCCACGTTGGACGCCAGGCTGGCAGGCAGTGAAGCATCCTGTTGGCGGTCGACCTTGCCACAATCTGCCGTCAGAAGCCGTTGCTTGTCGGCAAAAAACACCTGCTCCCGGGTGAAATCGAAAAACAGGAGCAGGCCCATATTCTCTGTTAAGCCGTGAAATGTAATAATCCCCCGTATGGGTCAAATCGAATCAAGCCTCAAGCCACACACACCAATGATGCAAAGGTGTATCAATATTGATTTATATAGCATTATTTAACACTACAAGAAATACCTACACTTTAACCTACACTAATTCTCGCTCCTGAGGCTTTTTTTGGGAAATGTCGCGCTTTAGCGATTGCTTAAATTATCTTTACAAACAATCGAGAAAGCAGACGCTCAGATTTTATTGATCAGCGGCAGTAACCGACCCTAAGGAGACCCTGGATGAAATATTTCGGGCAACGGAGAACCTCCCTAGCAGCCGCTTATCAGCTCCTTTTTTAGATGCTAGCGGCCCGTTCTTGCAGATCCATAAACCTCTGGTTGTTACGGATGATCTTGAACCAGCGTGGTTGGTGGAATGACAACGGCCTTCTGAGGAGAATAACGGTCAAACAGGTTTATCAGGCGTGCAGCTTCCTTGGCATCACCGGTAACTGCAATGTCTCCGTGTTCAATCATTTCTTCTGGCGTTGCCTGGCTTAAATATAATTCAGCCCAGCTCTCTACTGACATCTTCAGCTTGATATCGGGCTTGCGTAGATGCTTATCTGGCTCTTCAACATACTCAGCCACGGCGCGACGAATATGAAGTCCACTACTGCTGCCGTCAGAAAAATCGAATCGAATAAAGCTATCGGTCTCCCCACTTTTCAGAGGGTCAATGCGAACCCTGAAATAATCCACAAAAGAATTAGGTGATGCAGTGATTGATCCGGACGGTGGTGGAAAAACACGTGGGAGGGTGATCTTGCCTTCTAGCGCAAGCGCCTGAGACATCATATGCGCCCTCTCGTTACCGCCAGTTGAAACATATGCCATTTGACGTA
>CALDDP010000198.1 GCA_937936805.1 uncultured Gammaproteobacteria bacterium
ATGCTTTGATTTAGTAAAACTTAACCTGAAAACAATATGCCCCTGCCCCAGGACATCCCGTCGCTTAACTGGCTGCGCGTTTTCGAAGCCGCCGCGCGCATGGAAAACTTTGCCCGGGCAGGTGAATTGCTGAATCTGAGCACCTCGGCAATCAGCCAGCAGATCAAGGCGCTGGAAAATCATTTCGATGAAAAACTGTTCGTACGCCACGCGCGCAGCGTCGAATTGACCGACGCCGGGCACGCCTTTCTACCCGCGGTGCGCCAGGCGCTGCGAACAGTCGAGGAAAGCGCGGCCTCGCTGTTCGGTGAAGAAAAGGGCAACACGCTCACATTGCAGGCCACGCTGGTTTTCGCCAACAGCTGGCTTGCGCCGCGACTGCCCGACTTCAGCCGCCGGCATCCGCAGGTACAACTGCATCTGAGCGGCGCCTATCGTGACCAGGATTTTCAGCGCGCCGGTGCCGAGCTGAAAATCCTGTTCGGCCCGGTACACCGCAGCTGGGCGCAGTGCGATCGTCTGTTCGACGAAACCGTCTACCCGGTCGCAACTGCCGAAGTCGCGGCCTCGCTGCGCAGTGTCGACGATTTGCGGCAGCACCGCTTGATCCAGATTTCCACGCACCGCATCAATTGGAATCAGATCCTGCACGCCGCCGGTATCGAATCGGTCCCGACCCGGCAAATGTGTTTTATCGAGGATACGCCGATGGCGATGGCAATGGCTGCCGCCGGTTACGGCATCGCGCTGGCGCGTTCGCCTACTACCGACTACCTGGCCGCAAAGTTCGGACTGGAGGCTTGCGACTATCTGCCCGGCCTCAAAAGCAGCGAAGCCTACTACCTGGTCTATCAAAACGTCGAGAGTCTCTCGTCAGCGGCCACGGATTTCCGCGACTGGCTGCTCGAAGAGGTCAAAAGCTGAACACACCATTCCCTTAGAGACATTAACCGGGTGCATTTCCATTGCTTTCCGTGTTACTTTTCGGGTTTCCGGGCGGCTACTTTACGCGTGTCCCGGTGTAGATTCAGCGAAAACAGCACATAAGCGTTTTTTTGTTGTAATTAAATTAATTAATCACCCAACAAAGAAACTTGATTTGTTATTCTAGCGAGCATCATTAGCATGACCCCGCTAACGTCAAGATATTGGAGCCCCCATGTTCGATACCAGTCCGTTCTACGATTTGTTAGGTTTCCTGACACCCACCATCATGCAGACTTATATCGTTCTCATGTTCCTGGCGGTGGTCGGCGGTACGATCGTCGACACGATTCACAAAAAGAGCGCCAAATACTTCTTTGAAAACGCCCAGAAGGCCCAGCGATCGGCCAGGCGTACCGTAACCAGTGGCGAAAAAACTTCGTTGGCGATCGCCACCCTGACTAACGAAGTACTGACTTCTTCCGAGTTTTGCAATCCGCAGCGCCGCATGTCGCACCTGTTGACAATGTACGGTTTCATCATCTTCATCGTCACCACGGTTACCTTGATTTTCGGCTACCCGACGCCCGCTGAAGCCGCTCCCGGGATGCTTGTGTTCCTGTGGCATCTGGGTGCCCTGATGGTCTGTGGCGGCGGTTACTGGTTCTGGTTCTTCATCCGTGTCGATTTGAATTCGGAGGGTAACCCCTGGTATCGCCTGGTGCGGGCCGATCTGTTTATCCTTTCCTTACTCTCCACGACTACTTTTGCGCTGCTGTGGTCTTTCGGGCAAGCCTACGTTTTCTGGGGAAGCCTGTTCTTTGCCCTGTTCATCATTTCAAGCACCGTGCTGTTCACCACCGTGCTGTGGTCAAAATTTGCCCACATGTTCTTCAAGCCAGCGGCCGCTTACCAGAAAAAAATCACCAAGGCAGACGGTTCGCAGGAGAATCTGCCCGATCTGGGCGAGCTGACGGATGCCGATCTTCAAAACAGGTATCCCGATATCCCGACCTACATGGGCGAAAAGCCACCTTACATGGGGCTTGGTATCAAGCGCGAATCTCCCAACCATTATTAAATCTGTGTAACCGATTAATTTAGAAAGAGAAATATTATGCCTACTTTTGTATATATGACTCGCTGCGATGGTTGTGGACATTGCGTTGATATCTGCCCCTCGGACATCATGCACATCGACCCGACCCTGCGCCGCGCATACAACATCGAACCAAACATGTGCTGGGAGTGTTACTCCTGCGTCAAGGCCTGCCCTCACAATGCGATTGACGTTCGCGGTTATGCAGACTTCGCCCCGCTGGGCCACTCGGTACGGGTAATTCGTGACGAGGAGAAAGGCGTCATTGCGTGGCGGATCAAATCCCGTAACGGTGAAACCGATATGAATCTGCTGGCGCCGATCACCACCAAACCCTGGGGCACGGCCATCCCTAAACTATCCGAGGCGCCTGAGCCCGGCCAGGAAATGCGTGACAGCCAGCTGTTATTCAACGAGCCCAAGTATGTGCGCATGGACGACGGCGATTTGCATACCCTGGAATCAAACGGACTTCAAATGAAAGCAGGGGTTTACTACTAATGCCTAAGACTATCGTAGAAGACAATATTGATATCCTGGTCGCAGGTGCCGGCCTCGGTGGTACCGGTGCCGCCTTCGAAGCGCGCTACTGGGGTAAGAACAAGAAAATCGTCATCGCTGAAAAAGCCAACATCGACCGTTCCGGCGCAGTGGCGCAGGGTCTGTACGCGATCAACTGCTACATGGGAACCCGTTTCGGTGAGAATAATCCCGAGGATCACGTGCGTTACGCGCGGATCGACCTGATGGGCATGGTGCGCGAGGACCTGCTGTTCGATATGGCGCGTCACGTGGACTCGACGGTACACCAGTTCGAAGAATGGGGCTTGCCGATCATGCGCGATCCCAAGTCCGGCTCCTATTTACGCGAGGGACGCTGGCAGATCATGATTCACGGTGAGTCTTACAAGCCGATCGTGGCCGAAGCCGCCAAGAAGTCGGCCGACAAGGTATTCAACCGTATCTGCGTCACCCACCTGCTGATGGACGATTCCAAGGAAAACCGCGTTGCCGGTGCCGTTGGCTTCAACGTGCGTACCGGTGATTACCATGTCTTCAAATCCAAGGCCGTTATCGTTGGCGCCGGTGGTGCTTCCAACATCTTCCGCCCACGCTCGGTTGGTGAAGGTGCGGGGCGCGTATGGTATGCACCGTGGTCATCGGGCTCGGCCTATGGTTTGATGATCGGGGCTGGCGCGAAAATGACGCAGATGGAAAATCGAATCGTTCTGGCTCGATTCAAGGACGGCTACGGTCCGGTTGGCGCCTACTTCCTGCACCTCAAGACGTACACGCAGAACTGTAACGGTGAAGAGTACGAATCGAAATGGTTCCCTGACCTGCAGAAAATGGTGGGCAAGGAATACCTGGATCCGGAATTATCGCACGCGACCCATCGCCCGATCCCGACCTGCCTGCGTAACCACGCGCTGATCAACGAGATCAATGCCGGTCGCGGTCCTATCCACATGGTAACCATGGAAGCCTTCCAGGACCCGCATCTGGAAGAAATCGGCTGGCACAACTTCCTCGGCATGACCGTCGGTCAGGCCGTATTGTGGGCGGCAACCGACGTCAATCCGAAGTATGAGAACCCGGAACTGACGACCTCCGAGCCATACGTCATGGGTTCCCACGCGACCGGTAGTGGCGCCTGGTGCTCAGGTCCCGAAGACGTGTCTCCGGACGAGTACTTCTGGGGCTACAACCGTATGACCACCGTCGAAGGCCTGTTTGGTGCCGGTGACGCCGTCGGCGGCACTCCGCATGCATTCTCTTCCGGTTCGTTTACCGAAGGTCGCCTGGCTGCCAAGGCCGCCTGCAAATACATCGACGATGGCAAGGCCGAGGGCATTCGGGTCTCACCGGAACAGATCGAACGCCGCAAGGAAGAGATCTTCAAGCCGATGGAGCATTACAAGCTTTACCGCAATGAAATCGTTGCCGGTAGCGTTAACCCCAACTACATCAACCCGCGCCAGGGCCTGGATCGCCTGCAGAAGCTGATGGACGAGTATGCCGGAGGCGCAACGGTTAACTACATGACCAACGACAAGCTGCTCCACATCGGCCTGAAGAAACTGAAGCTGCTGGAAGAGGATCTCGAAAAGGTTGCCGCGAAAGACATCCACGAATTGCTGCGCGCATGGGAACTGAAGCACCGTCATCTCGCTTCCGAATCCGTGGTGCAGCACACGCTGTTCCGTAAGGAAACTCGCTGGCCGGGTTACTACTACCGCGGCGATGCCATGAAACTGGATGACGAAAACTGGCATGTACTGACAGTTTCCCGTCGTGATCCGGAGACCGGCGAATACACGATGGAAAAAGCGCCCTGCTACCACCTTGTGGGCGATGAAGAGGCAGCTGCCGACGCGGATGTCGCATAGCATCCCGCGTGATGCAGGGTATTAATGGCTGCAGATCGGGCCCGGCCGGCAAAACTACGGCCCTCCCCGAGGCCTGAGGAAAACCCGGTTGCGGACGCCATTGAACCGGCCGGGAGTTTCCATCCACGCCTCTCCGGGTGACAGAAAAAGATCAACATGATGTTGATCTTTTTTTATTGAAAGCACTACTGCCTGATAATATCTCCCGACGCGGGAGACGGGACTGCCGGTAACCGACCGTGGTTTACTGTAGAGAGTTTGTATGAATATTATTGACAAGACCGACGAAGAACTTCAGCAAATCGCTTTCCCCATGTGGGAAGACCTGATCACGTATTCCAACAAGGGGCAGTACGGCAAATTCATTCGCAACTTTTCCTATGACCTGCTGCTCGGTCTTAACGAGGTTGAAGTCGGTAAACAATTTGTCAAAAGCGAGTTAACTCGAAACCTTTCGCCCGAATACGATTTTCTGGGCTTTATCCGTCGTGGCGAACACGTGACCTGCCTGTTCAGAATGCGTAGCACGAAGAAAGAGGGTGAATGGGTGGGACGCATGGTCATTGGCCATGAACGAGGTGAAGTAAAGATTTTTGCGGCCGCTATTTTTTAACCCGGCACACACGGGCCCGAGGTATGACGGATATGAGTAAAGAAACGATTGCAGACGGCAAGTACGTTGAGCTGACCTACAAGGTCATCGACCAGAGTTCCGGCGGCGTACTGACCCAGGTGGAATACCCGCTGGGATATGTGCACGGCACGAACGAGATCCTGGCGCCGTCGGTGATGGCGGAGCTCGAGGGTAAAACAACCGGTGAAGTAATTGAAGTTCCTATCGACTGCAACGAGTTGTACGGACCGCGTGATGAATCACTGGTGATTACCGAACGAATTCAAGATGTTCCCGAAGAGTATCGTGAGGTTGGCATGTCCATATTAATGGAGAACAACCAGGGACAGACCAGGACTTTCCTGGTTACCCGTGTCGATAAAAGGTCGGTGACCATCGATGGCAACAACCCGCTGTGTGGACGCAAAGTCATCTTCCGCCTGGAAATATTGCTGGTTCGTGATGCGACAGAAGAAGAAATCGAGCATGGCGGCAAGGTAGAACAAGGCCCGGATATCGAGGGCGTCACCCAGGTGCCCATTAATTAATCAATCTCCTTTCAGTACAGTCATGCTTGAACAAACCGCGCTCGCCGAAGGCGAGACATGCCGCTTCTGTTTATCCAAACCCGGACGTCGCGTTATGATCGAAGGGAAGCACGGATTTGCCGCCTGGGACCGGCATCCGGCGAGCCCGGGACATTTCCTCGTCATCCCCTATCGGCATTTTGCCGATTACTTCGAAATTACGGACGAGGAACGCGAAGAACTTTGGAGGCTGGCTGCCGAAGGCAGGAAAATGGCCGACGAAAAGTATAATCCCGATGGCTATAACGTCGGTATCAACGTCGGCGTCTGGGCCGGGCAATCGATTCCCCACCTGCATATCCATGTAATTCCGCGTTACAAGGGTGACGTGGAAAATCCCAAGGGTGGTGTGCGCGGCGTCATTCCCCAAAACAAGCTCTATACTTTCGAACCGGATTAAGCGGCCGGCTGTCTATCAGGCCGGGCCAGGGCATGTTGCTAATTCGATAAAGCACATTGCCAAACAGCGGGCTACCCTGGAGATCTCCAAAAAAAACCGGCGGGGAAATTAATCCCCGCCGGTTTTCCCGGTGCTATTGATTGTTTGCGGGATTTCGCGCAAAAGCCCTGGCGCGACCCGGCAGGATCAAGGGCGTTTAGGTGTCTGGTATTCAACCTCTTTCTGGAACGGTTCCCACACGGTTTCATACCCGACAAAACCCTTTTCATTGGGTTTCATCTGGCGGGTAACGACATAGCGCGCCTTACCTTCAGGAACCTTGGGTCTCTCTTTCTTTTGCTCGCTCACAAATCACCTGTATACGTCAATAACGTTGGAATTCGTCCGGGACAGTCGGCACACGATTCTCTCGTTGCGGCCCTTCCGGGTTCAGTAACACTTTCAAGACCGTGGATTATACCAATAACAGGCAAGAAGGCCCATTACTCCTTTTTATACATCGAACACTGTTTTGTATGGGATTTGGGCTCCGCATGGAGCAGTTTAGCGCAGTCCACGGCGCTCGCCGAAAAGAATGATTCGGTAGCTCGGTTGAAGTATCGGCAATCCAGTCAGGCTTGTCTCGTAAACCTTTCGGGTCGGCCGAAACAAGTCGGGTTAAATCGCTTTATATCTGCAGGCATTCGCTTTAAAGTTCGTCATCTGGTCGCGCGTGTCGCCCCGAAACCGACTATGTAACCAGGCATCACTTTACCCGCTATCTGGAATTTGAATAAGCCGCCGTCATCATGAAACTTGTACAAAAGCAGTTTTTAAAAGGAACCCGGGAATTCGAAATTACCGGCGACGTGATTAATTTCCGAATTAAATCCGGGCTTAAGGAAGAAAAGCTGACTGTCGACCTGTCGATACTCAACCCGGAACCCGTCGTTAACGAGCCGTTTCTGGAATTTCACAGCCGCGTCAAATGCGGTCCGTTACTGTCGCTATTGATCGATAAACCCAGTGCCGGTGAATTTAATGCCTTTGTCGATGAGCTCAAACAGCGAGCACGTCGCGAATACAACGCTTTTGCCGGACTCAAGGCCGCTTCTCTGCCTGAAGGCCTGGCTGCCAATGTTTTCCATGAGCCACCGGAATTTGACGATCCGGGACAGGCCCCGGCAGGAAAAATTATCAAGCCAGTGAGAGTCGAAAGTATCGATGAGTCAATCCAGATGTTAGAGCAACACCTGGATGCCGACGAGATTAAACCATTGCTCTCTGCGCTGGAAGCACTGAAAGCGGAACCCGCAAATGAGTCGTATTTTGCTCGCCTGGTAAAGGCGTTCGACGACCTGGGGCCCAGGCAAGGCGCAGTCCTGACCTACGCACCCTATGTCAGTCTTCTGCTGTCCGACGACCCGTTCGGATAAAAGTAACTTAAACCTTATTTGCCACTCCATCCCGGGCTTGAAGGATAATCTTTCACCTGCCTGATAAAAAAAACGCCGGTATTAAAAACCGGCGCAAGCCAGGGTGACCCATCCCGAGCTGAGCAGGGACGGACCTATGGTTCAGCTGAATGGGGGTTCAGCTGAAGGGGGAAACTGTCATTCCTGGCCGCCCATGAAGCCAAGCAAATGCAGCAGGCTCGTGAACAGGTTGAATATCGCGACAAACAACGTGACTGTCGCCATGATGTAGTTGGTCTCGCCGCCGTGCACGATGTTGCTGGTCTCGTACAGAATCAGGCCTGACATCAGCAACACGAACACTGCCGACACGGCCAGCGACAGGGCCGGTATTGAAAACAGTACCGCGCCGATAGCGGCGAGAAAACCGACCAGAATTCCGACCATCAGGAACGACCCCATGAAACTGAAGTCGCGGCGACTGACCAGCGCGTAACCAGACA
>CALDDP010000199.1 GCA_937936805.1 uncultured Gammaproteobacteria bacterium
TTCGAAGACATGAACGCCGCGTTTACAGTGAACCAGGTACACCCGGTTATTGACCGGGTGTTTGATTTTGAAGATGCACGCGCCGCCTACCACGCGATGCGTGCAGCCGGCCATTTCGGCAAGCTGGTTGTGATGATTTAAATGAACCCTTTGAAAGCACCCTTGAACGAAGCAGAAATCCGCCAGGCTGTAAGCGTCGTGAAACGCGATGCAGGCATGGACGATAGTGCCTGGTTCGAAACCATCAGTCTTGACGAGTCAGACCGGTTTCCCGATAAACGCTGTGTTTACGTTTGTTGTTACGAGCCCAGCGGTAATCGCACTCTGAGTGGACTGGTTCTGCTCGATAGCGATGAACTGCATGACTGGCGACACATCGAGGGCGTACAGGCGCGCATAGTGCCGGACGAATTCCAGATGGCCTGCGAAATGGCGCGTAACGATAAGCGATTTCTTACGGCGCTGCGCAAACGCGGTCTCGACGATGCCTCCAGGGTCCTGATCGAAAGCTGGTCAGCCGGAAATTTCGGTAACCCGGAAGAACAGGATCGGCGCATCGCCTACGGCCACTGCTGGTTGATGAACGATGCCGGCGATAACCCCTATGCGCGACCGATCGCCAACCTGCACCCGGTATTCGATCTCGGCAGCCGCGAGATAATTCGCATCGATGATTTCGGTGTGGTGCCGATTCCGCCTGATGGCGGACCTATTCGACGCCAGCAGCAACGCGACGATTTAACAGAAATCTCGATTACCCAGCCGGAGGGCCCAAGTTTCGAAGTCGATGGCTTCCATGTCAAATGGCATGACTGGGAATTGCAGGTTGGCTTCGCGCAACGCGACGGACTGGTACTCTACGATATCGGGATCAATGACAACGGGCGACTGCGTCCACTGATGAAACGCGCGTCGATGGCCGAGATGGTGGTGCCATATGGTGACCCTCGTGGCGCAAATTTCCGCCGTAATGCGTTCGATACTGGCGAATACGGCATCGGGGTTTCGCTGGACTCGCTGGCGCTGGGCTGCGATTGCCTCGGACATATACATTACTTCGACATCTGGACCCACGACTGGCAGGGCAACCCGCGCCTGATCAACAACGCCGTCTGCATGCACGAAGAAGATTACGGCATTCTGTGGAAATACTCGGTGCCTGCGGCACAACAAACCACGGTTACCCGTTCGCGCAGACTGGTAGTGTCGTCGATCGCGACTATCGGCAACTACGTTTACGGTTTCTTCTGGTACTTTTACCTCGACGGTACCATCGGCGTCGAAGTCAAGGCGACCGGCATTCCGTTTCCGTCGGCGCTCGAAAACGGCGAGACGAGCCCTTACGGCAGGCACATAGGCGACCAGATCGAATCGCATGTGCACCAGCACGTCTTCAGTTTCCGCTTCGATATGGCAGTCGATGGCGAGTTGAATTCGGTAAGTGAAATGAACTTCAGTGCCGCACCCCCCGGCAAGGACAATCCCTGGGGTAATGCCGTCCTCACGGAAGAAACCCGATTTTCCACGGAACAACAGGCGCAACGCGAAATCGACGCCCGCCGATCGCGCTACTGGCGGGTACTGAATCCGAATGTAAAAAACCGCTATGGAGAACCCGTCGCCTATAAACTGCTACCGGGCGCGAACAGCTTTCCGTTACAGCAGGCTGATTCCTCGATGGGTCAGCGCGCCGCTTTCATGTACAAGCACCTCTGGGTAACCCGTTATTCCGACGACGAGCTGTACCCTGCCGGCTGGTTTCCGAATCAGCATGCCGGTGGCGACGGCTTGCCGCAATGGACCCGGGCCGACCGTGACATCGACAACACAAACATCGTCGTCTGGCACACGGTCAACTACCATCACTGGCCACGGCCCGAGGACTGGCCGGTTCAGCCGGTGGTATATGCCGGCTTCCACTGGATGCCGGACGGTTTCTTCGATGAAAATCCAACCATGGACGTACCCAGGAGAGAGTAAAGCGTTCTCCTGCTCAGGCTAAAAATGGTCGCAAAAGGGCCGGCGGCTGGAATCATTGCTTTAATTATCGTAACGTTGATGGCTACGGTCTTGCCGACCGAAAAAACCGGGGAACAAGGCGGGGCACGGGAATGTTTACTACATCCGCAAAAGACACCCCGGACCGTCATCGTCGAAAACCCGTTTTAAGCGTGAGACAATCATGAACAGCAGACCTAACATACTCGTCATCCAGGCCGACCAACTGGCCGCCAAATACCTCGGCGCCTATCAGAACCCGATTGCGAGCACGCCCCACATCGATTCACTAGCTGCGAATGGCGCCGTATTCGACTCCGCTTATACTAATTTCCCACTTTGCGCGCCTTCCCGGTTTTCGATGATGTCGGGACAGCTGGCTTCGACCATTGGCGCCTACGATAACGGCGCAGAATTCACATCGTCGACTCCCAGCTTTGCGCATTACCTGCGTAACCTCGACTACCAGACCTGCCTGGTAGGCAAAATGCATTTCGTTGGCGCCGATCAGCTGCACGGTTTCGAGCAACGGCTGACCACCGATATTTACCCGGCAGACTTCGGCTGGACCGGAGACTGGACTGAAGTCAGGCCGAGCTTTGCCAACGATGTAGTCACCTTCACCGACGCCGGGGTATGCCTGCGTAACGTGCAGCTCGAGTATGACGACGAAGTCTGCCATCGCGCGCGGCGAAAAATCTACGACCTCGCGCGCGCCAACGATGAACGCCCGTTCCTGCTGTTTACGTCATTGACGCACCCGCACGATCCGTTTCAGTGCCGCCCCGAACACTGGCAGCGCTATCGTCACGACGACATCGATATGCCGGTAGTGAATACCGCACAGGAGGATATGGACCCGTATAGCCTGCGTCTGCTGGCGCAATACTCGCTACAGGGAAACCCGCCCACCGAGGAACAGGTGCGCGTGGTAAGACACGCCTATTATGGAGCGATCAGTTATGTCGATGATATCGTCGGCGAACTGATCGAGGTACTGAAAGAAACGGGCCTGTATGACAATACCGTCATCATGCTCACCACGGATCACGGTGAAATGCTCGGCGAACACGGGCTCTGGTACAAGAAATCCTTCTTCGAAGAAGCCTGCCGGATTCCACTGATCGTGAGCCATCCGCAAATTGAACAGCGCCGCATCGGCGCCAATGTATCGTTGGTAGACCTGCTACCGACCCTGCTCGAAATCGCCGGCGACCCTGGACAGGAAAGTCTGTGCGAAGCGGTCGCCGGGCATAGCCTGTGGGACATGATAACCGGTTCATCAACCTCCCGCGAGCACCCTGTATTCGCTGAAAACCTGGCCGAGGGTGCCACCACTCCGCTGCTAATGGTCAAGCAAAAGCAGATGAAATACATTTACAGTGCAGTCGATCCAGAGCAGTTGTTTGATCTCGAAGCAGACCCTCACGAGCAGATCAACCAGGTTGCAAATCCGGATTACCGGGACCTGCACGAGTCGCTGTCGCAACTGGTACACGAGCAATGGGATATAGAGGCCCTGACCGGGCAAATTCTGCTCAGCCAGCGACGACGGCTGCTGCTGCGAGAGGCACTGGCCAAAGGCAGACACAGCGACTGGGATTTCACCCCTGCCGATGAACTCGAACAACATTGCCTGCGCGCGGACAAGGTGTACTCAAAATGGGCCTACCAGGATATCCTCGGCTACCGCGTGCCGCAGAAATGAACATGCCGGGGCTACGTGAACTTGCCGCAACGCTATCCAGCGGACAAACCACCTCGCTGAGGCTGGTCGAACAGGCCGAGGAAAGAGCCCATGGATCACGGTCAGTTTTTACCTCGATCAATCCCGGACTCGCAAGCCTGGCAAAGGCGATCGATCGCGCGCGCGAAAAATCACAGCCGCTACCGCCACTCGCCGGCATCCCGATTGCGCTAAAAGACCTGTTCAACATCCGTAATGAGTTGACGCTCGCCGGATCGATAGTACGCAAACGCTATGCACAGCCCGAGGCCACCGATGCCGATGTCGTATCTCCGCTGCGCGCGGCCGGACTGCTGTTTTTCGGGCGCACCAACATGAGCGAATTCGCGTTCTCGGGAATCGGTAAGAATCCGCACTACGGCACCCCGCTATCGATCTGGGATCGCGAGACCGGGCGTCTGCCGGGCGGCTCGTCATCGGGCAGCGCGGTTGCCGTCGCCGAGGGTATCGTTGCCGCCGCGCTCGGTTCGGACACCGCCGGTTCCTGCCGTATTCCGGCCGCGTTTAACGGCGTGGTCGGGGTCAAACCCAGTTTCGGTCGCATGTCGCTTAACGGTATTTTCCCACTGTCGCCCACACTCGACGCGCCGGGCCCGATAGCGGTCGATGTCGACAGTTGCTTTATTCTTGATCAGTTGATGTGTGCACAGGTTAAACCGGACGATCGCTTACCAGTGCTGATGGCGGCAGATACGACGAAATTGAAACTGGTGATTCCCGAGGCAAGGGTAATGCAGGACCTGGACGACGAGGTGCAGGTTGCATTTGAGCATGCCGTCGAGATCTTGCGTAACGCGGGAGTCAAAATTCAGCGCACGGCAATGCCGGTACTCGACCACTGCGATGATTTTTTCCGCGAGCGCCCGGTAGTGATACAGGAGGTCTGGCTGCATCATCGTGAAATGCTCGAACAGCATCTCGACGAGTATGACCCTTTTGTCGGCCAGCGCATGGCGGCCGGTGCCGGGATAAGTGCTACCGAACAACAAAGCAGATACCGCGAAAGGCTTGAGCTGGTGGCAGCCTTCAATCGACAATTTGAGTTCCTGCAAGCCGATGCATTACTCTACCCGAGCGTGGCCTGCATTCCACCGGCGCTTGCCGAAACCGATGACGAGGACAATGCGCGACGCGTAAATCTACGCTGCCTGCGCAATACTGCAACCGTGAATTATTTCGACGGCTGTGCAATTAGCCTGCCCTGCCACCAACCCGGCGATGCACCGGTTGGATTAATGCTGTCCGCTTGCAACGGCAGTGATGAAAAACTTTACCGCATCGCTGCTGCCGTCGAGAAAACCCTGCACGCCTGACACCGGTAGATATGGGCAAACCTGAAGACATCAGGCAGGCGGCCCGAGGCGGCAAAAAAACTTCCGCCGTATTATTTACGCAGCGTAATTGGCGTGTTAGCCCATACCACCACGGTTTCATCCGTGGCCGAAGGGTTGGCGTAGCGATGCCGCCGATGACTTGCGAACGAGAAGCTGTCACCGGCCTCGAGCACATGAACCTGCTGGTCGATGGTAAGTTCGAGCCTGCCTGACAAAACCAGCCCGGCTTCTTCACCATCGTGCCCGTAACTGTCGTCACCGGTAGAGGCGCCGGGTTCGTAGCGTGATATTCCGAGCGCCAGGTCACCATTCAAATTGGCCGATAACAGGTAATCATGCAAGCCCAGGTACTCGGTGCCACTCAGTTCCGAGTAGGTCAGGCGTCTGCGGTTTTGCCGACGCACGATAAACTCTCTTTCGGCGACAGGTCCCGGGGAATCTTCCGGGAAGAACCAGCCTATATGCACCGACAGCGCTTCCGATATATCCTGCAGCGCCGCGACCGACGGTTTGGTCAGGTTACGTTCGACCTGGCTCAGAAATCCAACTGACTTGCCGGTAGCCAGCGCCAGTTGCTGCAGGGTAATGCCGCGCACCTTGCGTAACTGCCTGATTTCGCTACCCAGGTCCGCGAAAGCCTGTTGCGCTGATCGTGGCGCGGAGTTATCCATCTAAATCTCCCTGCCTGACTGGAAACCTTCGAGTACGGCCTCTTCAACGGTACGCGGCGAAACCGCGTCTCCGATCCAGGACACGCTGATACCCTCGATTTGCTCAACCCAGGCGCACTCGCGATTGGCCTGCGGGGCAAAACAGGTGACTACCGTATCAACCTGTTCACAGACAATTTCTTTGCCGCTGGTCATATGCTGAAAGAAAGCATCGCCATCGAGCGCGCCGTAAAAACGCGCATAGGGCGTCATCTCGACGCCAAGACCATGTAAAACACCGATCCACTGATCACGCACAATGGCCTGGATCGACTCTCCGGCAACACTAGCGCCTGATAACAGGCGTACATAATGACCATCACGCGCCAGTTTTTCAGCTACCCCGAGCCCCGCCCAGTCACAGGACCAGTCCGCTATGACGACATTTTTACCAGCCCGGGTATCGCCCCGAATAACCGACCAGGCGTCGACGATATCAACATCGTCCGCATCAACCTCAGGCAGCCGCGTACTGGCACCGGTTGCGATCACCACGTGGTCGGGATCAAAGGCGCGCAGACCGGCGGCATCTAGTAGCGAGTTACATCGGATGGCGACCCCGGCCTGCTCCAGCTCACGTTGCAGATTGGCGGTGACACCACCAAACTCGGCGCGGCCGGGTAAGGCCTCGGCCAGATTGACCTGGCCACCGAGGCGGGAATCTTTCTCATGCAGCTCCACTTCGTGGCCGCGTTCGGCCGCGACCACGGCAGCTTTCATCCCGGCCGGGCCACCACCGATAACGAGTACTTTCCTGGATTGCGCGGCGGCTTGTAGCTTGCCCATACTATGCTCGCGACCACTTAACGGATTTTGAATACAGGACACCGGGAAATGCGCCAGCCGATGCCCGACACAGGCCTGGTTACAACCGACACAGGCGCGAATATCTTCGCCTCGGCCACTCGCCATTTTATTAACAAATTCAGGATCGGCAATCAACGCCCGGGCCAGCCCCACCATATCCGCCTTACCCTGATTGATAACTTCTTCGGCTAATTGCGGATGATTGATGCGGCCGGCTACCAGCACCGGTTTGCTGACCGCCTGCTTCAATTGGGCCGCATCGTCGGCAACAAACCCGGGGGCAATCGCCATCGGTGGAAAAACGTGAATCCAGCCATCGGGTGCGGCTGACGAGCCGGCAATCACGCTGAAATAGTCGACCTGTCCATCCTTATCGAGCGCCCGGCAAACCTCTATCATCTCCGCTGCCGAAAGCCCCTTTTCGGTTTTTTCATCGAGGGTTACACGTACGCCCAGGGTCTTATCGAAACCAATACGTGCTCGACTGCGGTTAATTATTTCGCGCAGGAAGCGCATCCGGTTTTCCAGACTGCCACCGAACTCATCATCGCGACGATTGGTTTCAGGGTTCAGAAACTGTGCAATCAGATATCCCATACTGGCCAGAATCTCGACCCCGTCGAGCTCAGCATCGGCCAGTCGACCGGCAGCGTCTACGTAGCTTTCGATCAACTCCCAGACCATATCCTGCGGCATCGGTACCGGCACCACGCGATAGCGTTCATCGGGCACGTCGGATGCCGAGTAACTAAGCGGCCGTGAGCCGTCATGACTCAGCCTGACGGCGCGACCGGCATGAAACAGTTGGCCGAATACCGGGGTTCCCTCATCACGGCAGCGTCGGCCAAGCCGGTTGAGTCCCTCGATAACGCGGTCGCTACCGGCATAGAGAAACGCATCTTCGAAGCCGTAGCTGGGGTGCACGGTCATACTTTCCATGATGATCAAACCAATACCGCCACGTGCGCGCGCCAGGTGGTAGGCAATCAAATTCTCACGGACCACACCCTGATGACCCAGCGTGGTACCGTGTGGTGGATTGAAAATCCGGTTACGTACCCGGGTTGGTCCGAGCTCGAAGGGTTGCAACAATTGCTCATACATAACGCTTATCTGAGGCTGAAATAACTTGATAAAATGAAAAATTAACATTAAATTTTCATTTTCGCAAAATCATTGCTCTAAATTTTCACGCAAATGACCCGACTCAGCGCAGCCCAGCGACAGGTGCAGGCCGATTTTCTTCAACAGGCACGGGATGGACGCCTCGAGAAGCCGGTCGCCGAGGGTTCAGGGCTGCCCAACCTGGCCTACACCTGTGCCGACTTTTATCAGCTGGAGCAACAGACCGTTTTTCGTAACAACTGGGTGTTTGCCGGTTTCCAGCACCAATTCGTCGCCACTGGCGACATGCAACCGGTTACGATCGCCGGCCAACCCATCGTGCTGGTTAAGGCAGAAGACGGGGTTATCCGCGGCTTTCACAACGTCTGTCGTCATCGCGGCGCCAGGCTGGTGAACGAGCCTCGCAACTGCAAAAAGTTTATCTGTCCAAACCATTCATGGAGCTACAGTCTGTCCGGCAAACTCATCGCGAGACCCCATTTTCACGGCGGTGGTCAGCACGATGTCGACCAGTCCGATTGCCGTCGCGCAGACCTGGTCGAGGTTAGTTGTGTCACCTGGCACGACTGGATTTTTGTCGATATCAGTGGTGAGGCCGAATCATTTAGCAGCTGCATCGAGCCGATAGCCGAAGTCATCGATGCTTACGATTTCAGCGCGCTGCGCTTTTATGAATCGCTGGAATTCGAAATCGATGCCAACTGGAAGCTGGCGATTGAAAACTTCATCGAACCCTATCACGTATTTTCCTGCCACCCATGGCTAAACAGTTTTGTCGGCATGGAGGAACGCCAGCCCCCGACTTTCAAAGATAAGGTTCTCAGCTGCGGCTACCAGTTTCAGCAAACCGATCCCGCGCGTGGCGGGGAGTTACCCTGGTTTCCGAACCTGCCCGGCGAGAAACATAACCGTGGCGACTGGTTTGTGCTGTTCCCCAACTTCGGTTTCGAGATATTTCCCGACCAGGTAGACGTGTTTATCGCCTGGCCGCAGGGCCCGGCTAAATGCTGTGAAACCATCGCGCTGTATTTTGTCGGTGACGGCGCCAGCGCTGAAAAATACAGCGCGGCGCGCAACCATGTGACTCAGAACTGGAACGATCTCAACCACGAGGACATCGGTATCATCGAGCGCATGCAACAGGGACGGGCATCCGAGGGGTTTGACGGTGGCGTACTGTCCCCCTACTGGGATCCGGTATTGCAACACTTTGCGGTTTTGACGACCGAGGCAATCGACACCAGCTCAGTTTCCGGGAGTTGACCCAAGTCAATACATGTAGTTTCGAGGGCGCTAATCTAGTCGTAATAATTAGTTCCAGTACGTGTGATGCCCTGTCCGCCATTAATTCAAGATGACCTGATCAACCGCTACGACAAGCCAGGCCCGCATTACACCTCCTATCCCCCGGTAACCGAATTCCACGATCGAATCTCGGAATCCGACTATCGCGAATGGGCCAGGCTTAGCAACGAAGAACCGATTCCCAAACCTTTATCGCTTTATTTCCACATTCCGTTTTGTAGTTCGATTTGCCACTACTGCGGCCATAACAAGATGGTCGCCGCTAACAGCGAACGCGTAGAATCCTACCTGCGGGATCTGGCGCGGGAAATTGAAATTCAGTCTAGCCTGTTTGATCTGGATCGCGAGGTGCGACAGTTACATTGGGGTGGAGGTACGCCGGGGTTTTTGAGTCATCGGCAGTCGCAACAGCTGATGGAAAAAATTGCCCGGCATTTCAAACTCAAAGATGACGGCGCCAACGACTATTCGATTGAAATCATCCCCCGTATCCTGGCACAGGATGGCATCGCCCATCTACGCAAGCTTGGTTTCGCCCGTATCAGCATGGGTGTACAGGACCTTGACGAGGAGGCACGGCAAGAGACAAATCCCTTGCAGAGCCTCGCGACGACCTCTACCGTAATCGACGATGCGCGACGCTTTGGTTTTCGCTCGATCAACCTCAACCTGGTATACGGTTTGCCACGCCAGACGGCGGAAAGTTTCGCCAGGACTCTCGCTACCGTCATCGATCTCGCTCCCGATCGCATCACCATTTACAACTACGCCCATCTGCCGCACAGATCACATCCTCAATGGCGCGGCAAGGCTGATAATTTAGCTGACGCGAACGTGGCGGCTGCCGTTTTGCAAACTGCTATCGATAAACTTCTTGACGCCGGCTACGAGTACATCGGCATGAACCAGTTTGCCAGGCCCGAAGACGATCTCGCGATTGCCCGGCGGGAAGGTAGTCTACAACGGAACTTTCACGGACATGCTACTCACGGGCACTGTGATTCGGTCGGTTTCGGTATTTCCGCGATTAGTAACGTCGGCGACAATTTCAGCCAGAACACCACCGACCTCGATAGCTACCACGAGATTCTCCATAAGCAGGAACTACCGGTAGCAAGAGGTCTTAATAGCAAGCTGGATGACCTCCTGCGGCGTGAAATAATCCACGACCTGTCCTGTCATTTCAGGCTTGATTTGCGTCGGGTCGGGAAGAGATGGGGCATCGATTTTGCGCAGTACTTCGAAAAAGAACTGCGCAGACTGGGTGATATGGAAGAAGACGGCCTGGTCGAGCTGAGAGAAGGGGAAATTGTCATCAGTGAAACCGGCCGCCTGCTGGAGCGTAATATCTGCATGGTGTTTGATAACTACCAGCAGAATCAGAAAACCACCGGGTTAACAGGCAAAACTATTCAGCGGCTAGATTGATCTACTTGACCTAGGTCAATTACCAAGGGGCATCGGCAGCATATTATTCGTTTTGACTCCTACTCTTAAATACAACTAGAGTATTTTAGCCGGCACCTCCCCGCCGGCTATTTTTTTGCCTGTCGACAACCCTGTCTTCGTCCATCAGGATTCGATGCGCGGGGCCCTCGAGATCTTCATACTGACCATCACGCACCGCCCATAGAAAAATCCATACGATTAATCCGAGCAGAACTATCGAGACGGGTATCAACAGGTAGATAATTTCCATTAACGTGTCAACCTCAATGCATTAAGCACCACCAACAGGGAGCTTATCGACATACCGATCGCGGCCAGCCATGGCGCTATCAGACCCATTGCGGCAGCCGGGATCGCGCCGAAATTATACAACAATGCCCAGATCATGTTTTGCTTGATAACCCGTTGCGTGTGTCGGGCAATGGTGAAGACCTGCGCTACTGCCGACAGCTGGTTGGCAAGTAACACGATATCGGCACTGGTTTTGGCGAGCGCGCTGGCGCTACCCACTGCGATCGATACGTTTGCGCTGGACAATACCGGTGCGTCGTTGACACCGTCTCCCACCATCAACACCGATGCATTTGCAGCCTGTAATTCCTGCACCGCTGCCATCTTCTGCTGCGGAGACATCTGCGCGCGGTAATCTTCGATGCCGGTCAGCTCCGCCACCTGCCGCGCCGCCGCACTATGGTCGCCCGTCATCAGCAGCACCGTCTTGCCCATGCGTTGCAATGTTTCAACCACGGCGCCGGCGTCCTCGCGTACTTCATCGACAAAGGTGAACATCGCCATCACGGTATCGTTGCTGGCAAGGATCACTGAGGTTACCGTATCCCCTGCAATCTGTTCGAGCCATGATACGGGAATCTCGGCAGCGGTCTGACTGGTGATAAACTCGGCGTTACCAATCAGGTAAACCTCGCCATCGATGCTCGCTCGCATGCCGCCGCCGGCAGTACTGGATACCTGGCTCACCCCTTCGCTACCGACAGCGTCGGCCGCGCTTCGCAAGGCCTTCGCCAGCGGATGTTCAGAATACTGTTCCAGCCTCGCCGCAAGCTGCAGACAGTGCTCGCGCTCAAACTCAGCGTCACATAAAACCTGCTTGAGCACTGGCTTGCCCTGCGTGAGAGTGCCGGTTTTATCGAACACCACATGGGTAATCTGATTCAGTTTTTCCAGAGCCACGCCGTGTTTCACCAGCATTCCGAGGGTTTGCATCTTGCCAAGCGTCGCGCTGATGGCCGTCGGCGTCGCGAGCGACAATGCGCAGGGACAGCTGACAATCAATACCGCCAGCGCTATTTCAAACCAGCGCTGGTAATCGTACATCAGCCAGAATACGGCTACCGCGACGACAATCAACAACACAATGCCGATGAAGTATGCCGCGACCCGGTCCGCCAGACGTGCCAACGGCGGTTTATCGGCCTGGGCACGTTCAATGGTGCGCTGTATTTCCGCCATCACGGTATCAGCCCCGACCGCCCTTACCTCCATCTGTAACGGGTTGGTTACATTGATACTGCCGCCCAGCAGGCGATCCCCCGGTTGCTTCTCCAGCGGAATACTTTCGCCATTCAGCATGGATTCGTCAAAGGCTGAAAATCCCTCGATAATCTCACCGTCGGCGGGCACCGTCTCACCCGGTCGGATCAGAACCCGGTCACCGATAGCCAGGGTCGCGGCAGGCACCATCTCTTCGGCGCCACCCACAGCGCTTAATCGGGTTGTTATCAGTGGCATCGATTGCACCAGCTGCTCAACCGTCGCCGCACAGCGCTGGCGGGCCATGCTCTCGAAATAGCGGCTCGCCGACAGAAAGAACACGAACATGACCACCGAATCAAAATAAACCTCGCCATGGCCGCTTATCGTGGCCACCGCACTGCTGGCAAAGGCAATGCCGAGTGCAAGCGACACCGGCACGTCCATACCTGCCCGATGCTGCCTGAGATCACGCCACGCAGATTTGAAAAACGGTGTCGCCGAGTAAAACAGGACCGGCGAGGTCAGGGCCAGGTTCAGCCAGCGGAAAAGCTGCTGGAAATTGTACTCCATGCCTGACCAGGCACCGGCATAGAGGCTGATCGACAACATCATGACCTGCATACCGAACAGACCGGCAACGGCGAGACGGCGCTGCTGCTGGCTGCGCTGCCGACGATGCATTTCCTGTTGTTGATCGGGATTGTAAGGCAGGGCGCGATACCCGATCTTCTGAATAGCCTGCAATATCTCGCTAAGCCTGATCCGTGTATCGTCCCAACGTACCAACGCCCGTTGCGTCGCGTAATTCACGCGTACCTGTTCGACCCCGGGCAGGCCGGCAATATATTGCTCGTTCAACCAGATGCATGCGGCACAGGTTATGCCTTCCAGCATCAGGCTGGCTTCGCGCAGGTCGCCATCAGGCGTACGGATGAACTGGCTCTGTATCTCCGGTACATCATAAATTTCGCTATCGCGCAAAAACCCGGGCAGCAGATCCAATGCGGTTGGCGAAACCTCGGTCCTGACCCGGTAGAAATTCTCGTGCCCGGAGGCAACTATAGCCTCGGCCACCGCCTGACAGCCATAACAGCACATGGGCTGATTGACTTCATCGATGAGGACTGCGAGGTCAAGTTCTTCCGGCACCGGCAAACCACAATGGAAACAGCTGTCTACAGCAGGCTGCATGCGTTCTGCACCGATCTTGTCGGAGTCGCGGGAGTCCATCGATTTGTTAACTGCCAACCCCATTTTTTTTTGCCTGGCCTGCCTGGTACGTCATCCGGATTGATTAAATGCGCGCAAGATACATCTTCAATATGATACATGCTTGATCTGCGTCAATAACGTGCCGACGACTTTATCAATAATCCACGCTAACTAATAACAAGATTCATCACATGTTTATACAGCACATTGTTGGACTGTTTACTGACCCAGTACGTCAGTGGGAGAAAATTCGCGACCAGCTCAAGAGTCCGGAAGGCGGATCGGTGGCGCATGTTTTCCTGCTCGCCGCGATTCCAGCAGTATCCGGTTATATCGGCACCACCCAGGTAGGCTGGCGCATCGGGGTTGGCGAACCCATTCGAATCACCGGGGATTCCGCTTTCGCAATAGCGATTATCTACTACATTGCACTGCTGGTAGGCATATTCTCAATCGGCTGGGTCATACATCTGCTGGGCAAGGCCTATGAAGTCGAGAAATCACTCTCGCTATGTATCGCGCTCGCGGCCTACGCCGCAACTCCGCTGTTTCTAATCGGCCTGATGCAAGTTTACCCGGTGCTATGGCTCAACATGCTGCTCGGTCTGCCCGCGCTTGCCTATACCGTTTACCTGTTGTACTCGGGGTTGCCGATTATGATGGAGATTCCGCCAGAAAAAGGTTTCCTGTATTCCTCCGCGGTTCTCGCCGTCGGCCTGATCGCTCTGGTTGCTCTACTGGCGATGACTGCCCTACTATGGGGCATGGGACTGCAACCGGTTTTCACCAATTAATCACTGAACCTTTGAGATTCACTCGTTTGATGCGTATCAAACATCGAGGAAGCACTAGATGACAAACACCGAAACCTACAATTACACCGTGGTCAGGCAATTCTCCATCATGACCATCGTCTGGGGTCTGGTCGGCATGTCGGTTGGCGTACTCATCGCTGCCCAACTGGCCTGGCCGGCGCTCAATTTCGACATTCCGTGGCTCACCTTTGGCCGCTTGAGACCACTGCATACCAATGCGGTCATCTTCGCCTTCGGTGGCTGCGCCCTGTTCGCCTGCTCGTATTACGTGGTGCAACACACCTGTCACGCCAAACTGGCGTTCCCGGCGCTGGCGGCATTTACTTTCTGGGGCTGGCAGGCCGTCATTCTGCTGGCCGCAATCACCCTGCCGCTGGGTATCACTACCAGCAAGGAATACGCCGAACTGGAATGGCCGATCGACATTTTGATCACGCTGGTATGGGTTAGTTACGCGCTGGTTTTCTTCGGCACGATCGTCAAACGCAAGATTCCGCACATCTACGTCGCAAACTGGTTCTTCGGAGCCTTCATTGTGACCGTCGCGGTGCTGCACCTGTTCAATAGCGCGGCGCTCCCGGTAAGCTTCTGGAAATCCTACTCGGCTTACGCCGGTGTGCAGGACGCAATGGTGCAGTGGTGGTATGGACATAACGCGGTGGGTTTCTTCCTCACCGCCGGTTTTCTCGGCATCATGTACTATTTCGTGCCCAAGCAGGCAGGACGTCCGGTTTACTCCTATCGCCTGTCGGTGGTTCATTTCTGGGCACTGGTGTTCACCTACATCTGGGCCGGCCCGCACCACCTGCATTACACCGCACTGCCGGACTGGGCCCAGTCGCTGGGAATGATCATGTCCCTGATTCTGCTCGCACCTTCAGGGGGGGGCATGATCAACGGCATAATGACCCTGTCCGGCGCCTGGCACAAGCTGCGCACCGACCCGGTGCTGCGGCTGTTGATCGTATCGATTTCGTTCTATGGCATGTCCACCTTCGAAGGTCCGATGATGTCGATCAAGACCGTAAACGCACTGTCACACTACACCGACTGGACCATCGGCCACGTGCACTCCGGTGCGCTCGGTTGGGTCGCGCTGGTATCGATGGGCGCAATGTATTACCTGATTCCACGGCTGTTCGGACGTGAGCTCTACAGCCTGCGACTGGTCGAGGTCCACTTCTGGACCGCGACAATCGGCATCGTACTCTACATCGCTTCCATGTGGGTTGCGGGAATCATGCAGGGACTGATGTGGCGCGCGGTGAATACGGATGGCACCTTGACCTACAGCTTCGTCGAAAGCGTACAGGCGATGCACCCCTATTACATTGTTCGCACCCTGGGCGGCGCCTTCTTCCTGGTGGGTGCGGTGGTTATGGCTTACAACCTGTGGGTAACCATCGCCGGCGCCAAAGGCGTCGAAGTTGAAATTCCCGAACCGGCAGGCGCCCACTAAGAGCATAACGAGATAACACTATGGCTTCAGCACACGATAAAGTAGAAAAAAATATTGGCCTGATGATTATCCTGGTCATCGCTGTGATATCGGTCGGCGGCCTGGTCCAGATCATCCCCCTGTTTTTCCAGGACTCCTTAACCGAACCGGTCGCCGGACTGAAACCCTACTCGGCCTTGCGCCTGGAAGGGCGTGATATCTACATCCGCGAAGGCTGCTATGTCTGTCACTCGCAAATGATACGTCCGTTCCGCGCGGAGACCGAACGTTACGGGCACTACTCGGTGGCCGGGGAATTTGTCTACGATCGCCCTTTCCAGTGGGGCTCGAAGCGTACCGGACCCGACTTGCACCGCGTCGGTGGCCGTTACAGCGACGAGTGGCATCGCGTACATATGACCAATCCACGCGACGTGGTTCCCGAATCGATCATGCCGGGATATCCATGGCTGGCGGAAAACATGCTCGATGGCAGCGATATTCAGACCAAGATGCAAACCCTGCGCACCCTCGGGTCGCCCTATACCGATGCTGAAATCGAAGCGGCACCGCAAGCGCTCGAGGGCAAGACCGAACTCGACGCATTGATTGCCTACCTGCAGGGTCTCGGCACCGAACTCAAATCCAGGAGATAGCGATGACCTTTACCCTGTTTCAATCGCTGTGGAC
>CALDDP010000200.1 GCA_937936805.1 uncultured Gammaproteobacteria bacterium
TTAGACGCGACTCGATTCACTAGCGTCCGGATTAGAAATTGTAGAGGTAATATGAGCCTTGTCGTATCGGGTTTTTCGCGATTCTTGCGTATAGGGACTGTAAAAAATTAATCGCCAAACTTGTCATCCCGCGGCTTGACCGCGGGATCCATGTTGAAGTTCGCTCTACGAGCGAGATTGTTACGGCTGGATACCGCCGGCTCGACGCATCGGGTCGAGCCGCGGGATGACCAGACTGGATTAGACCAGTTTGTCGCGCGGGGTTTCGCCGGCGAAAAATGCTTCCACGTTTTCCACTACGCGCATCCCCATGGCGATGCGGGTCTCCTCGGTGGCACTGCCAAGATGCGGTAACAGCACGACATTCTCCATTTGCATCAATGCCGCGCTGACCTCGGGTTCCTTTTCGAACACATCGAGTCCGGCGCCGGCGATTTCGCCGTTTTCGAGCGCCGCCACCAGCGCCGCCTCTTCGACCACATCACCGCGTGCGGTATTGATCAGGAAAGCACCGGGTTGCATCGCCTTGAAAGCATCAGCGCCGATAAGATGATAAGTGTCCTTGCCACCGGGGCAATGCAGAGAAATAAAATCCGCCTGTTTGAACACTTCTTCGGGTGACGAGCACTGGGTTGCGTTCAGGCCGGCGATGTCCTCGGCGCGCGGAGGGAAGGGATCATGGAAAATAATTTTCATGTTGAAACCGTGCGCGGCGCGAGCGGCGACAGCGCGCGCGATTCGACCCATACCGATAAGGCCCAGGGTCTTGCCGGTTACGCTGGTGCCCATCATGTGGGTCGGGCGCCATCCGGTCCATTCCCCGTTACGCAAATGACGCTCCCCCTCTCCCGCTCGCCTGGCAACCGCGAGCAGCAATGTCATCGCCAGATCAGCAGTGCAGTCGGTGAGCACTTCCGGGGTGTTGGTGACGGTCAGGCCGGCCGCCCGGGCCGCCTCGAGATCTATATGATTGAAGCCGACGCCGTTGCTGCCGAGGATTTTTGCGCGAATATTATCGGCGCCGAGTACTTCCGCGGTGATCTTGTCACATACGGTGGGTAACACCGCGTCGGCATTACGCAGCGCATCCTGCAGCTCGTCAACCGACATCGAGTGATCGTCGTCATTGAGCCGGGTATCGAAACGTTCTACCAGCACCGCTTCTACATCGGGGTGCCAGCGGCGGGTAACAATTACTTTGGGTTTTGACATCGAGGTTTTCTCCTCTTAATTAAACAAAAAAATGACGCAAGATTGTAGGTACAGGCCTGGAGCGCGTCCATCGAAAATTGATCGGATTCACTCGTTTTCAACCAGTTCCGGGTAGGCGAACAACGATGCCGCACCCCCGGTATGCAAAAATACCACCTGATCTTCGGCTTTGAAATCGCCCCTTTTCAACATCTCCAGCAATACTGCAAAAGCCTTGCCCGAGTAGGTTGGATCGAGCAGGATACCTTCAGTGCGGGCCAGGTATCTGATCGCCGCGATGGTAGCGCTGCCGGGGAGCCCGTAGCCTGGCGCCAGCATGCTGTCATCACAGATAATATCGCTGTCGGGAATCTCGATCGGCAGACCGATCGTTTCGATTACCGCCTGCAGCTTGGTGCTGACACGCTGTTGCTGGCTCGAGGAATCCCGGCGCACGCAGACACCATGTACCGGCGCTTTGCTGCCACAGGCCCTGACTCCAAGCAGAAATCCACAATGGGTCGACGCCGAACCCGTCGGCACAATGAAGCTGGCAGGTTCGATTTGCATCTCGCGCAATTGCCCCATGAGCTCCTCGGCGCCATCGACATAACCGAGCGCACCGTAGGGAGTGTGGGCATTCGAGAGCGGAATAACATAGGCCTTGTGCCCTTCCCGGGCAAGCTCCGCGGCACGGTCTTCGAGCGCCTGATCCGCACCGGCTTCGTCTTCCCCCACCGGGTAATAGTGTATCTTGGCGCCCATCAACTTGACCAGGTAAGGGTTGCCGGAATGGTGATACTCGGGCTGTTCTCGATCGACACGATGCTCGAGTTGCACTTCGACTTCGAGGTTCATCTTGCGCGCGGCGGCCACCGTCATGCGCACATGGTTGGACTGCACCGCACCGGTCGTCAGCAGGGTATCGGCACCCTGTTGCAAGGCCTGGCCTATATAAAACTCGAGCTGCCTGCTCTTGTTACCACCGAAGGCAAGACCGGTACAGTCGTCGCGCTTGATCCAGACCCGGGCGCCAAACTCGGCACTGACATTTTTTAGCAACTCCAGTGGAGTTGGCAGATGGCTCAGATCCGCGCGTGGAAAATCTTTTGTCAATGACACTGGTCGCTCCCGTTAGCTGAGGATTTTTATCAAAACTACCCCGGTACATACCAGGACCGCGGCGATGATGCGTTGCCGTCCGAACGGTTCACGGAACATCAGGGTACCGATAAGGGCCGCAAATATTACACTGGTTTCACGCAAAGACGAAACCATCGCCATCGGCGCGACTCCCATCGCATAAATGACCATCGCGTAAGCGGTCGCCGCGGCCAGCGCGCCGGCGGCAATCTTACCCGGCTTGGCACTCATGTAATCGAACCATGCGGCCCGGTCCCGGGCCAGCAGCCACAAGCCGATCGGTAACGGCTCGAGCACGAACAACCAGACGATGTAGCTGAAAGGATTACCGGCGGCGCGCACTCCGATACCGTCGGCTACGGTGTAAGCAGCGATAAAAACGGAGGTAGCCAGCCCCCAGCGCAGTGCGGGCGCGGGGATCTTGCCCACGGCGCCACCGGCAAAGGTAATGCTGATCAGCCCCGCACTGACAAGCCCGATGCCGAACATGGCACCCGGCGGCAAATATTCCCCGGCAAACAAGGCGGCACCGAGCACCACCAGCACCGGCGCCAACCCACGAAACAGCGGATACACCTGTGACAGGTCGCCGGTGCGATACGACATCGAAAGCGTAAAGTAGTAGGCGTTGTGGATTACTACCGACGCCAGCAGCATCAACCAGCTTGCCGGGTGCGGCAGTGGAAATAGCAACAGCAGCGGAAGGCAGCAAACGGCGCAAACCAGACGATACGAAGCAATGCTGAACTGCGGCGTGCCGCCGGACTTCGCCATCGCATTCCAGCCGGCATGCAACAGCGCGGCCAGCAGGACCAGGCCGATGATAAACGGTGACATCGACTAGCGGTCCAGGTCAACCCGGCAACAGGTCAGGCGGTTGCCTCGACCCCCGCACCATGCTCCTTGCGTACCCGCCTTTTTTGCAGAACGACAATCAGGGCGAACAGCAAGAGTGCCGGAATATAAAAAACTTCCTTGGCGACGCGGTCGGCCGGTTTCCGCACTTCCGCAATTTGCACCGGATCATCGCCATAGTAGTCGAATGACTTGCCCAGGCTTTCGAAATAAGGGGTGCCGGGAAACGGCTCTTCGATGATCGCCCGTCCGCTTTCGACAATAACGTTCAATCCAGCCTTACTCAGGCGTTCGGCTGCCTCGACGGGTTCACCGAGGTTAACCAGTATGGTGGTCGACTCTATTTCACCGCTATCGAAATCAGGCCCGCTGACGATGACCGTGAGCGTTCCGTTGGGCGTTACCTCATCGATCACTTCGTAAACACGAGCGGGTTCAAATTTATCGAAAGGCGGCGAGATTTTGTCCAGCCAGTACCCCGGACGGAACAGCGTGAATGCCACCAGCAGTAACAATGCCGATTCCCATTTGCGATTACGGGTAAAAAGGAAGCCCTGGGTGGCGGATGCGAATAGCATCATCGCCACCACCGCGACCCCGAACACGAAAAACGCCTTGACGACCCCCACGTTGATCAGCAGCAGTTCGGTATTGAAGATAAACAGGAAGGGCAGTAACGCGGTACGGATATCGTAGGCAAATCCCTGGATACCGGTTTTGATTGGATCGCCCTTGGAAATCGCGGCGGCGGCAAACGCGGCCAGTCCCACCGGTGGCGTATCGTCAGCCAGGATACCGAAGTAAAACACGAACAGGTGCACTGCTATCAACGGCACGATCAGCCCGCTTTTAGCACCCAGGGTGATAATAACCGGCGCCATCAGCGACGACACCACTATGTAGTTGGCCGTGGTCGGTAAACCCATGCCCAGGATCAAACTCATCAGGGCCACCAGAATAAGCATGAAAATCAGGCTGCCACCGGAAAGAAATTCGACGAACTCGCCAACCACCTGGTGCGCACCGGTCAGCGATATGGTGCCGACGATAATACCGGCGGCGCCGGTAGCGACAGCGATACTGATCATATTGCGTGAACCGGCGATCATGCCTTCAATCCAGTGGCCGACCCCGATCTTGAAGGCTTCACCGTAGTTGCCGGTGCCGCGGAAATAAGACTTGAGCGGATCCTGCGTCAGAATGACGATAATCATCGCGACCGTCGCCCAGAACGCTGACAGTGCCGGTGAAAGGCGCTCGATGATGATGCACCAGATCAGGATCACGATCGGCAGAATAAAGTAAAGACCGGTTATCGCCACCTCGCCGGCTCGCGGCAGTTCGGTAATCGGCGCATCCGGCGGGTCGACGACCAGATCGGGCTGCTTTGCGGCGAGTCGTATCAGGTACAGATACATCGCGCCGCAACCGACCGCAACAATAAAAAAGGCGTAATCCGGGATTACCTGCTTGATCCAGCCGAGGCCATAATAAACCAGGATACCAAGCACACCGATACCGATGAAGCCACTCAGGAAACCGATCAGTTTTGCGGAGAAGGTTTTTGTCGAGGGTGGCTTGGGCAGGCCCTTCAAGTTCAACTTCATCGCTTCGAGGTGCACGATGTACACCAGCGCGATATAGGAGACCAGGGCCGGAACCAGCGCGTGCTTGAGAATATCGGTGTAGCTGATACCGGTAAATTCAGCGATCAGGAATGCAGCGGCACCCATGACCGGAGGCGTCAGCTGACCATTCGTCGACGACGCAACCTCAACCGCACCGGCCTTTTCCGGCGAAAAACCGGTTCGCTTCATCAGTGGAATGGTGAAAGTTCCCGTTGTCACCACGTTCGCGATCGACGATCCTGAGTACAACCCGCTCAACGCAGACGCAACCACGGCAGCCTTGGCAGGTCCACCACGCAGATGCCCGAGCAGTGCAAACGCGATCTTGATGAAATAGTTTCCGGCGCCGGCTTTTTCCAGGATCGAGCCGAATAATACGAACAGGAAAATCAACGATGCGGACACGCCCAGCGCGACGCCGAAGACGCCTTCATTCTGCATCCAGAAGTGCCACATGGCCTTGCTATAGGATGCCCCTTTCCACTGGATCGCTTCAGGAAGCGCCTCGGAGTTTCCAAAAAACACGTAACTGACAAACACCGACGCCACGATCAACAGCGGCAATCCCAGTGCCCGGTAAACAGTCACCCCGAGAATCACCATGCCGATGGTCGACGCAATCAGGTCACCCTGGGTAGGTAACCCGGCTCGCACCGCGATTTCATTGCGCAATACGACTATGTACAGACAACAGGCAACACCGATCAACCCCAGCAGCCAGTCATACCAGGGGATTGTGTTCTTTGGACTCTTTTTGAATAGCGGGAATGCCAGTGCTGCCAGAAACAGGCCGAACGCCAGATGAATCAGACGCGCATTGGAATTGGTTACCACCAGCGGGATGCCGGTGACATCAGTCAACCAGAATGGCAGATTGGATGCGATATAGAGTTGAAATAATGCCCACACAAAGGCGGTGCCGGCAATAAACTTTCCCACCCCGCCTGAAGGGTTGCGTGCACCGGTATCGACGGACGCTACTATGTCGTCCTCTAAACTATGAGTTTCGCTTTCCCCTGCCATCTCTTCCCCCGTTGTTTTACTTCTTATAACTGTATTGGGTTCAGGCCTGATTTATCTATCGGTCGTTGCTACGCTGATGTCCGGATTTCGCACCGCCTTCGCGATACGGGCCTGGCGCCGGGCCGGGTAATACTGCGCGGGAACGACACTGGAAAACAGTTAGCCTGCCCCGTATGCAAACGGGCCGCATAATTGCGACCCGTTTGTTGTGCTACGGTTGGACCTTACATCCAGCCCCTTTCCTTATAGTACTTGACCGCACCGTCATGCAGTGGTGCCGACAGGCCATCCTTGATCATTTCCGATTCTTTCAGATTGGCGAACGCCGGATGCAGCTTTTTGAAATCATCGAAATTATCGAACACCGCCTTGGTGATGGTATAGACAACCTCGTCTGACACATCGCTGCTGCTGACGAAAGTCGCGCCCACACCAAAGGTCATAATGTCACGATCGTTGTTATACATACCGGCCGGAATAGTCGCCGTACGATAATAGGAATTATCGTTTACCAGCTTTTCGATGGCCGGTCCCTTGACGTCCACCAGGTGGGCATCACAGGTCGCCAGCGATTCCTGGGTTAACGCAGACGGGTGACCCACCAGCCAGAAATAGGCGTCGATTTTGCCGTCGCAAACAGCCTGGCCGGTTTCAGCCGATTTCATTTCAGCCGCCAGTTTGAGGTCGCTGCGTTTCCAGCCGAGGGCTTCTTCGATAACTTCCCAGGTACCACGGGTTCCTGAACCGGGATTACCGATATTCAGGCGCTTGCCTTTCATATCAGTCAGTTGCTTGACACCGGAACTATCGCTGGCAATAACCGTAACCGGCTCCGGATGCACTGAAAATACCGCCCTCAGCTTTTTATAAGCGCCCTGGTCCTTGAACTTGGAGGTGCCATTGTAGGCGTGGTACTGCCAGTCAGACTGGGCAACACCGAACTCGAGTTCGCCGGCGCGGATGGTATTGATATTGTAGATTGAACCACCGGTCGACTCAGCGGAACAGCGAATGCCGTGCTCTTTACGGTTTTTGTTAACCAGGCGACAGATAGCGCCACCAGTCGGGTAATAAACCCCGGTTACGCCACCCGTGCCAATGGACACGAATTGCTGGCCTGCAGCCAGCGCGCTACCGCTTCCCAGCGACATCGCCAACACGGATGCTAGTGCGGTCGTGCTTAGTACTTTCTTGCCAGAAAATTTCATTGAAGCTCTCCTTCGAATAGTTGTGCCGATTATTTTTGTTTTCGCAGACCTGTATTTCGGCGCTCGCAGGACTGCCACCATCTTGTGTAACAACAGACATTATTATTAGCTACAGGAGCATTGTCAAAGCCTAAAGCCACCTGCCAGACGAACGTAACTATCGCGTGGGTAATAAAAATCCCGGATTCGCTACCACTGCAGAGATGAATCGACTACATTAGCGCCAACAATAAGTAGCGCCAAATGATTCTCTTCAAAACTTCTCTAAAAGACGAATTACGTCTGTTTTTTATCATCGCGATTCCGCTTTCAGCGGCCTATCTCGCTGAATTTGCTATGTTTCTTACCACCAAAATGGTGGTTGGCAAACTTGGCTATCATTCCCTTGCCGCGGTTGGTATCGCCGGTGACCTGACCTTCGAGGTGCTGATAATCCTGATGGCGCTGCTTTCCATCGTCGGCGTTCTCGCCGCGCAGGCGTTCGGCGCCGGCAAGAAAATGGAACTAGGGGATTCGGTCAGGCAGGGATTTTTTGTCGCCACCGGACTGGGTGTTCCGGCAACGATAATTATCGCCAATCTCGATCTGTTACTGATCGCCACCGGGCAGGATCCCAGGGTCGTCGAACTGGCACGCGAATACCTGCTTGGCATAAGCGGCGCAGTTTTACCGGTACTCTGGTTTTCGATATTTCGTAATTTTGTCGCGGTGTTGTCGCAAACTGTATCGGTCCTGGTCATATCGATCATTGCTGTCGGGTTGAATTACGTGTTGACCCTGTGGTTAGTCCACGGCGGTATTGGCCTGTCGCCGCTAGGACTGTTTGGCGCCGGGCTGGCCACCTCGCTGGTCTCCTGGTTCATGTTCCTCGCGCTACTGCTGCACGTCTATCGCAAGCCGATGTTCCGGGGATTCGGGGTTTTCAAGGAGAAATGGCAACTACATTGGCCCCTGTGCCGCGAGATACTCTGGCTGGGCTGGCCGGTAGCGGGCCTCGCGTTCCTGGAAGCGGGATTATTCGCGGTTACATCGATCCTGTCGGGGGTCATCGGCGCCAAAACCCTGGCCGCGCACCAGATCACCTCCGGCTGGGTCGGCATTCCATTCGTCATCGCCTTCGGACTCGCCGAGGCGACCATGATTCGCGTCGCGCATGCCATCGGCCGAGACAGCATGCCGGATGCACGCCGTGCCGGGTTTCTCGGTATGACCCTGGTCATCGCGATCACCTCATCGATGGTCGTCGTACCGATAGCTTTCTCGGAGACCATTATCCAGGTTTTCGCGTCCCCCGATGACCCAGGATTCACCGAGGTCGCCGAGCTGGCCACTCATTTTTTGTTTATCGGCGCGCTGTTCATGGTATTCGATGGTCTGCAGGCGGCAGCGGCACGCGCCCTCAGGGGTATGAAAGATAACCTGGTACCGCTATGGATAGCGGGTTTCGGTTACTGGGTTCTGGGTATCGGTGGCGGTTCCATCCTCGCGTTTTACTACGACATGGGAGGAGCCGGGCTGTGGTGGGGGCTGGCGGCCGGCCTCGCGGTTGCCGCCTGCCTGCTGACCCTGCGCTTTCACCTGTTTACCAGACCAGGACCAGCGCCGGCATCCTAGTTGCTGACATTCCAATAGGGATAGAGCACTAACTCTTACTAAGTATATTAGTTACTGCTTATATAGATAATAATCGAGCCTTGTTTTTACACCGCTTCAATTAATCAGGAAATCAGGACTAACCAGACAATGATCAACAGCAAAAGTCTCTTACCGATTGCCGTGGCAGCCCTGCTGTCCTTAAGCCTCGCGTCGCATGCAAACCAGTCTGTCGACGCAAACGTCAACAAACCAGCCGCACCGGTTGACAACGCGAACCTGTTTGATCCGAATTACTGGATGGCCGTATTCACCGGACCGACGCCTCCCTCCATCTCAAACGAGCCGACCTTCAACGCTGCGCAGCCAGGTGCCTGGATGAAATGGGTCGATCCGCCGACTCATATCCCGACACACATGAGCTTCATGAACCCGGCCAGCTATACACAATTTATGCAACCGCAGTTTTACCTGGAATTCATCAAGCCTGAAAACATGGCGGCGTGGATGAATCCCGCGTCCTACCAGGTCATGATGAATCCACAAACCCTGGCCTACTGGATGAATCCAGCCTCTTATATGCATATTGCGGATCCTGCGATGTACCGCGAAACCATGAATCCAGCGAATTACATGGTTTATTTGAATCCGAATACCTATGCGGCAATTTTTGCTGCGCAGACCTGCGACCAGCAATCACCGGGCGATAGCACCGGCTGGTTCGGTTGCTAGATTCCGGCATTACCTCCCCCAGGGATTTTATCCCCGGTTATTGCCGCGGTTCCTGACCGCGGCTTTTTTTTGCTCAGGTCGGGCTGTTAGTGCGACCGTAGAAACCCAGGTTTTCCGCGTCGGTAAAAACCCTGCCCGGGGTTTCATAGTAGGAAAAGACAGTGACAATCCGCGCCAGATCGCCAACGGGTTTGGTCACCCGGTGCGCCGTATTCTTGCCCTTGAACACATTGAGATCGCCGGCTCCCAGTTTCAGCGTCTTCAGCTGCGGATCTTCGTCGCGTAACAGGCGTGCAATGCCTTCATAGTTTGGGTCCTGATCGCTGCGTAAATCCCGGCGATACTGAAAATCGCCGCCCTGTCGCGGAGACTGCAGGAGTAAGGTGGTAGTAAACTCGGATCGGTCAAAATGCCAGTTCAGACCCTCGCCCTCGTAGTAGCCCAGAACGTTGGCGCAGGCGAGCGGATCATCCATCGGGTATAGATTCGGCTTCTGCATGACCCGGGCAAGAAATTCGGTCAATCCCGACCAGTAGTAAATTTGCCGCAGCGGCTCAGCAAGCTGGTCACCGCAAAGCGTGTGGTTGATGGTTTCGACCCTGGCCATGGCGGGATGATCAGCGGCAATATCGTCGATATCGTCATCGAAATAAATATTGTGCTGCCGCGCATGGAAGAAAGATTCCTGCTTTAACTTCTGTAACAGGTCGGGCAATATTTCATCGATGACTTCGCGGCGCATGAAACCCTGCAGGGTAAACATTCCGTTGCGTTCGAGATCGTCGACACATTGCGCTACCAGCTTTTGCCCGGCGACGGAATCGAGTTGATGCAACGGGTAACGTTCGAGGTCGATAAGTTTATCCATAAGCGTCTAATATAATTTCTGCAACGGTTCCCGACAAGCGGCGTTTTGTAAACGACATCTGTCGATTAATCGAACTCACCCCGATAGCAGACCCTCACGCATCTGCGATAGGAGGCAACCTACGTCCAGGAATTGAGGCCACGGTAAAATAGGTCCATTTTGGTCACCAGACTTTGTTACTATGGGGTTTCGTAGAGTCAGGCTAACCAACAGAATACAACCTCGCCTTTGCGTAATACGCCTCCAGTTTGCTCGCTGAATCGCTGCGGGTCGCATGGAACTCAATTCATCGGTCCCGAGGCGGGGCCTAATCCCGGGAAAACAAGCTATGACCATCGCCCAACACAAGGTTGTCACCATCCACTACAAGGTTTCCGATTCCGACAGCGACGAGTTGATCGATTCGTCCGAAAATGGCGAACCGATGACTTACCTGCATGGCGCGCAAAATATCATTCCCGGCCTCGAGCAGGCACTCGAGGGAAAATCAACGGGTGACGAACTCGAAGTGACCATACCGCCGGCCGAAGCCTATGGAGAACGCAGCGAAGACCGTATCCAGCAAGTGCCGCGAGAAGCCTTCCAGGAGATGGACAAGGTGGAGCCGGGCATGGCGGTTACCGCGCAGACCGAGCAGGGCCAGATCAATCTCGTGATTACCGAGGTCGAGGGCGAACTGGTGACCGTCGACGCCAACCATCCGCTGGCGGGAAAATCGCTGAAATTCAGCGTCACCGTCGAAGAGGTGCGCGATGCCAGCGATGAAGAAAAAGCGCACGGGCACGTGCACGGTCCCGGCGGGCACGATCACGATTAGCCCGCCTGTCGTGCCGATTTTCTCGGCCTGTTAGCAGGCAATCAGTCTCGATGACATGAGAAATGTCAGTAGTCTGGTCTTGCCCAGACACTAGCAACTGAAACTAGCCTATGCCTCGAAGCCTTCAGTTAGCGTTTGTGTAAAACTGTTGCATCGGGGTAATAGCAGACACTGACAAATTAGTACGAGCGGCGACTTACCGCCAGTTTTGGCCACTCGTGGTGAAACACGGCGCTTGCAGTTGGCTGCGAGGTCATCGGTATACGGGGCTGTGCTGCCAGAGATTTCGGGTTAAAATTGCAATCCCCGATTTGAGGGCCAACCACCTGAGGAGGACCAACCATGAAAATACTTTCCATGTTCACCGTCGCGCTCGCTGCCTGCCTGTCGTTTTCTGGTGTGATGGCGGAAGTCCGCAGCGCACCCGTCGCCTACAAGGACGGCAACGACAACTTGACCGGTTACCTGTACTGGAACGATGCCGTCGAGGGCAAGCGCCCCGGCGTTCTGGTCGTTCACGAATGGTGGGGTCTCAACGACTATGCCAAAAGCCGCGCGGAACAGCTCGCCGAACTGGGCTACGTGGCCTTCGCGGTGGACATGTACGGCGGCAATAAGGTCACCAACCATCCCAAGCAGGCAGGCGAGTGGATGAAAGCCACGGTTTCGGACCTGGACGGCTGGCGCCGCCGCGCACAAAAGGGCCTCGAGAAGCTAAGCTCGCTGTCGATCACGGATGACAACCGCCTGGCGGCGATCGGCTACTGCTTCGGCGGTGCCACGGTGATGCAACTCGCCTATAGCGGCGCCGATCTCGATGCTGTAGTCAGTTTCCACGGCTCCCTGCCCCTGCCGAACGGCAATGAAGCGCGAAACTTCAAGGGGCGCGTGCTGATCGAACACGGCAATGCCGACGCCTTCGTCCCGGCCGAGCGCGTCGAAGCTTTCAAGGCGGCGATGAATGATGCCGGCGCAGATCTCGTCTTCCACGGCCACGACGGCGCGCGCCACGGCTTCACCAACCCTGATGCGGGTAGTTTCGGCATCGATAACCTCAAGTACGACGAAGCCGCCGACGTAACTTCCTGGCGCTCGATGCTGCAGACCTTCAACGAGGTATTCTAACCCTTTTGAATTGCCTGGAAACTGTAGCAGGCTCCCTGGCATTTCGTATCACGGTATTGGGTCCTTACAATTTTCATTGCTGTTCAAATAGCCTGGAAGATGTAAGGCCTGTCTCCTAAAAGGCCTCGAAGCTGCGTAGGTTTGTATTGGATTTCGGCTTTCGCCGGCATAACGATGTCCGAAGTGGATCGGATATCGCCGCTGAGTAGTTGATATTGAGGGTTTGATTCTCCATAGAAGACGCTTAGCTGCACCCGACGAGCTTCGTATTTCGGCCAGTACTTCGGCGCGGGTAGCTATACTAATTTCCCGATTTACTTAAACGACTTAACAAATTTCTCGATTCGATCGCAACCTTTCATCAATATCTCCTGGGGCTGTACCAACGATAACCGGACATGTCCGGAGGTGCCCTGGCCGAAGGCACTGCCTGGTAGTACCGATACCGCTCCAGCATCGAGGAGTCTTTGCGCGAACTCCTTGTCGTCATCAAATAGATCACTAACATCGACCATGATGAACATGCCTGATTCTGGCCGTAGATAGGTTAAATGAGGCATTGTCGATAACCGGTCGCAAACCAGGTCTCTGCGTTTTCGATATTTGTCACGCATTTCTTTTACATAATATTCATCATTGTTGAGCGCGAATGCTGCGGCGTCCTGGATAAATTGCGGACTTCCGAAAAACGACATAGCAGTAAAATTTCCCAGGTGACGGGTTAGTTCCACTGGCGCCACCACCCAGCCTACGCGCCAACCACTCATAGCGTGAGACTTGGACAAGCCGTCGATGACGACGACGTTATCGAGTTTCTCCGCTGCGGTACGTAGCGAAATATGTGGCTTCTCATAGGTGAACATCGAGTAAACTTCGTCGCACACAAGCCAGATTCCCTTCTCATTGCAGTAACTGGCCAGGTCCTTCAATGTTTGGGCATTTATAATTGCACCGGTAGGATTGCCGGGTGTATTAATAAACACTACCTGAGTATCAGCACTGATAGCAGCAATGAGGTCATCCAGTTGCGGCTCGAAACCGGCTTCAGGGAATGCCCGCACTAATTTCACCGTTACATCCAAAGCCTGTAAAATCGGTTCATAGCCAACATACAGCGGATCAACGACAACTATTTCATCGCCCTTGTTCAGCAGGCAGCTCATCACTGAAAAGATTGCCGCAGTAACACCTGGATAAATAGATACTTCGTTTTCAGAACAGGGATGTGGCGATGTTCTGGACTCGTAATCGGCAACTGCCCGACGTAAATTCATTTCTCCCAGTGCGGGTGAATAATGAGTTCGCCCAACCCTCAGGTGGCTGACTGCATTATCTACTATAGGATCGGGCGTCCTGAAATCCGGGTCGCCGATGGAGAGAATGACGACATCTTCTCCCCTTTGCTTCATCAACATAGCCTGTTCGTGCACGCGCCAGGCATCGCTGGAGTCTGAGTCCAGGCGCCGGGTTATATCGCTAAACCGATTTGCTGTCATATTACCTAAAGCTAATTTTGATAAACTGCCCGGGGAATTTGAATGACACCCTCATTCTGGCGTGCTTACTTCTATGCAATTTGCGTATTTTACATAAATGTAAAGGTTTGATGCTCTTAACTGCAAACATACTGCATCACCCGTAATGTCAGTGACCGCGATAGCTGCCATGACAATGCCGTTGTTGAGAGCTTCATGTCCCCACTCAAACGGGAACAGGCAAAAATCCGCATCAATGCGGCGCTTTCGATCCTGTCATTAACCCGCGCCACGGTTACAACGCAATAATTACGACTGCCACATTGCAAGTTTCCGATACGTCGGACCGCCGCTTTCGCCGAAATGACGCTATCGTTTAAAGATCTCAGGATCCGAGTTGGGTCGCCTATCGCCACTGATGTATCAAGTTTGAGGGTCTGTTTTCTCCAATATAGATACTCACAAATGATTTCTTAACCTCAATTTGATCCTGCCGTACGGCTTACAGCAAGAAGCCATTTCGTTTAATTTGCCCACTCAATAAGGGCACGGACCAAATTGATGCAGATTGTTTTTGTGTTATCGAATCGGTTCATAACCCCCGTCGAGACCCCGCTTGCTGTAAACAAACTGCCATAACTGGTTACGCCTGGCGCGGTCGGAACCGGCCGCAGGTAAGAGGAAAAAACGCCACATGCGGTAGAAACGCTCGTCGTAACCCAGCGCCCTGATTTCGTCACGGTGTTTATCCACGTTAGCCATCCAGGCCATTAGGGTCGGATCGTAGTGTGATCCGAAATTGTGCAGGTCTTCCATGACAAAAAGCCCTTCGGCGGCAGCGGCAACCTGCGAAAGAACGGGTAACATCCCGGCGGGGAAGATGTACTTGTTGATCCAGGGATCAACCGCATGTCTACGCGTATTGGTACCAATGGTGTGCAGCAGGAACAGGCCATCATCGTTGAGACAGCGTTCAACCACTTCCATGAAAGTGCGGAAGTTCTTTGTCCCGACAGCTTCGAACATGCCGATGGAAATAACCCGGTCAAACTTTTCGTTTACATCACGGTAGTCCTGGAATCGCAGGTCAACAGCGGGGTTCGGGTAGAGTTCCTGGCCCAGCTTAATCTGTTCACGTGAAATGGTGACGCCAACAACTTCAGCCCCATAACGTTCGGCCGCATAACCGGCAAAACTGCCAAAGCCACAACCGATATCCAGTACCCGCATGCCTGGTTGCAGGCCGACCTTTCTGCAAACCAGGTCAAGCTTGGCTTCCTGGGCGTCGGCGAGATTATCAGCATCTTTCCAATAACCGCAGGTATAGACCATGCGCGGGTCGAGCATCAACTTGAACAGATCATTGCCGATGTCATAGTGGTGTTCGCCAATATGATAGGCCCTGCTCGGGCTCTGCAGGTTGACGATTTTTGACCATATCACTGGCAGCAACAGTTTCAGTGGTGAAATGCTGTGTTCCAGATCGGCACGTAGTAACTTGTAGATGAAATCATCGAGCGCCTCGCAGTCCCACAGGCCGTCCATGTAGGTCTCGCCCAGTCCAATCGAGCCAGAGGAGAGTACGCGCTGGTAAAAATCCGGGTCGTGTACCTGAATATCACCAGGGCTGTCACCATTGATTTCGATGTCGGTCCCTTCCACCAAACCACGAATCGTCTTTTCTGCCCTGCTCATCATACCTGTCTCCCCCAACCAGCAAACTGGCGCACCCTTTCCCGTCTTAAAGTTAATTTTTATTTCGAATGAGTCTCTCGATCCATTGTCCTCCAATTGCGAAGAATAACAACGGCAACCCTGTTAACGAAAGCCGCCGCTGATCTTTGAGGCATGAGAGTATGCTTTCTCCATAGCCGACACTCAAACTGGAGAGGCGAGAGGCGACCTACCCTCTCTGTCAGTTTCGGACATTATACTAAGCTCGCAATCCGTTCGTCTTTGGGGGACAAATATCTAGGGGAACTGCGGGTACTGTTCTAATTCATCACCTAACTTGACCCACGGTAGTTTATGGTCGAGATACACATGCGCTGATGGTGAAGCAATTCCCGGTTCATCCAGAGTAGGCGCCAATAAACTTACTTGCCCAGGCCATCCTTCCTCTGCAATATAAGTCAATGAAGTACCGCAACTGGAACAAAACCCCCTTTCAGCTCCAGCCAGAGTAAATGTTGATATCTCGCCTTTAGTAACCTCGAAGTTCTCAGCTTTGACCCCAATCCAAGTCGTGTAGGCTGCCCCCACAGCGCGTTGGCAGGAACGGCAATGGCAGTGAGATGACCAGTCTGGCAATCCAGTTATTTTGTACCGTACCGCGCCACAAAAACATCCCCCCTCATGATGATCTTTTGAATCCGACATATTTAATCTCCTTTAATCGTGAATTTCATTGAACTACGAGATCATATAATCGGTTAGATTGTCAACGACAGCGATGAGTCGCTTATCGTCACTGATGTAACTGATTCATGGTCTGTTCTCTTCAAAGGAGACGCTCAATTGAGCTTAGCGAGCTTCTAGACTCGGCCTATTCTGTTGAAAAACTCGAAAAAAATGGAGGGCTGTTTTTCTGCAGAATGCGAAAACATTCTGAACTCCACACAGCACTTAGCATGTAAGCTCACCAGTAGCTCTGTCGGCTGAGATAGTTAGTTGTAGCT
>CALDDP010000201.1 GCA_937936805.1 uncultured Gammaproteobacteria bacterium
GTGCTGCAGCCCGAGGATATCGCCCTGGTCGAAAGCGTGCAGCGCGGCATGAATACGCCTGCCTTCAATTCCGGACGCTACATGGTGGACGTCGCCGGCAGCGGTGCCAGCGAACACGCGGTGCATCATTTCCACGGACTCATGCTCGATGCCTATAAACGTGCCAGCGAGGCGGTAACGTGAGCCACATTCTCGAAGGCAAAACAGCCTTTGTCACCGGCGGCACCGGAGGTATCGGCAGTGCTATCTGCAAACGCTTTGCGCGCGAGGGGGCGCAGGTCATCGCCGCAGATCTGGCAGCACCGGCAGAACTGCCCGAGCGGGTCGAATTCATCGCTTACGATGTTACCGACGAGGACATCTGCCGGAACACTTTCAACGAGCTTGCCGCGCGCTGGAACAAACTCGATATCCTGGTCAACGCGGCCGGTATCGAAATCGAAAAAACCATCGAGGACACCACGCTCGAAGAATGGAACCGCATCTTTGCGATCAATGTTACCGGGATGTTTCTGACCTCTAAATACGCCCTGCCCCTGGTCAGAAAATCAGCGGCGGCCAGCATCATCAACTTCGGTTCTTACGATGGTTACATTGCTGATCCAGGGCTCGCCGCCTACTGCGCCACGAAAGGCGCGGTGCACGCGCTGACCCGAGCGATGGCCTGCGATCATGGTCCCGAGGGAATTCGCGTCAACGCGATTTGTCCGGGTTATGTAGATACCCCGATGCTGCAGAATTTCTTCGGCGAGTCCGGTGATATCGAATCACTCAAAAAAGCCGTCCGCGATGTGCATCCGACGCGCACCTATGGCACCCCTGAAGACATTGCCAACCTGGTCAACTGGCTGGCATCCGATGAAGCCCGTTACGCTTCGGGACAACTCTGGGTGCTGGACGGGGGCTTGAGCGCACAGGTCCAGCAGATGAGTTTATGAACATGCTGCGGCACAAGACCGCGCTGGTAACCGGCGGGCGCCAGGGCATCGGTCGCGCCATTGTCGACCGGTTTGTCGCCGAGGGCGCTCGTGTGATGACCTGTGGTCGGGGTCCGCGCCCCGACGACCTGGTCGCCGAAGTGTTATGGGAAACGACCGATGTCGCTGACAAAAGCGACGTCGACGCGTTGACCGATAGAGTGGTTGCCGAATTCGGTGAGCTTTCCATACTGGTCAACAATGCCGGCGTTCAGATCGAGAAAACCATCGTCGAAACTACGGATGCGGACTGGGACCTGTTAATGGGCGTCAATGCCAAAGGGGTATTCATGCTTTGCCGGGACTGCATTCCGATCATGGTAAAAGGGGGTTCGATTATCAATATCGGCTCTATTTCGGCCTCGACCGCCGATCCCGGGCTCGCGCTTTACAATGCCTCCAAGGCATTCGTCCAGGGACTGACCCGTTCGATCGCAGTCGACCACGGGCCCGCCATCCGCTGTAACGCGATCAGTCCCGGCTGGATCATGACCGGCATGGCCGATGCGGCCTTCGCGGTCGCCAATGACCCCGATAGCGCGAAGCTGGACGCGCTGGCTCGCCATCCGGCCGGACGCTTTGGAGAACCGACCGATATCGCCAGTCTGGCTACCTGGCTCGCTTCCGACGAAGCTGGATTTGCCACCGGTCAATGCTACACCCTCGATGGCGGAATGACCTCCGCATCCCCACTTAATCCTGGATTGTTCTAGAATAATTAACTATATGTAGGCGGTTGCGTAATAAATTACGCAGCCTGTTCTTTTGCCGGCCATACATATCGGCTGTTTTTGTCCAGGTTAATTGGATGCTTATCGATACTGACGAGATCGCCTTAATACTTTCGGGGGTAAAGATCCTGCAGGATCTTGATACCGAAATAATCCGTGATATTGCCGCGCATACCCAGCTTGCAAATTTCAACAAGGGCGAAATGGTCATCCAGGCCGGTGAGATGGGCCGGCGGATCTACTTTATTTTCGAAGGAAAAGTGGAAGTCCAGATCCCTGACATCCAGGGCGATATCAAAAGTCGGATAATGCTCAAGAAAGGTGAGGTGGTCGGTGAAATTTCGCTGCTGATCAACTCGAACTACTCGGCCGACATCGAAGCGCTGACGAGAACTACTGCATTTTATCTCGATCGCGACCACTTCAAGGAATTGATTGAAAAGCACCCCGACTTCGCCGAGGTCATGTCGCAGCTGATGACCAGCCGCATGGCACAAAACGGTGGTATCAATCGCGTCGGTAAGTACGAACTGCGCGGCAAGCTCGGCGAAGGCAATATGGCTACCGTGTTCAACGCCTGGGACCCGGAACTGGAGCGTGAAGTCGCCATCAAAATGCTCAAGTACAAGCTAGCTTTTAACGACAGGTTTCGCGACAGCTTCGAACGCGAGGCCAGAACAATTGCCAGCCTGAACCATCCGAATATCGTCAACGTGTTCGAAGTCATCGACGAGTTCTCCACCCGCTTCATCGTCATGGAAAAACTGCATGGGCAGGACCTGTCCGAGATTCTGAAGGAAAAGGGCGCATTCGGCATCGCCGAAACCCGTGAAATTCTCTCGCAGGTCGCGAGTGCCCTGCAATACGCGCATAACCATGGCGACAACGGCATCGTTCACCGCGATATCAAACCATCGAACATCGTTATCGATGCCTACGGCAATATCAAACTATCCGATTTCGGTATCGCCAGCCCGCCACAGGATAAGGACGTTAATATCGAGGGCACGCCTTCGTACCTGGCGCCCGAAATTATCAACGGCGACCTGCTCGATGGCCGGGCCGATATTTACGCGCTGGGAGTGATGGCCTTTCATATGCTGACCACGAGCTGCCCCTTCAGCGCCTCGACCCTGGCCAAGTTACTGAAGATGCAGGTCAACCAGACGCCGCCCGATATCCGCAGCGCCTGCCCCGATATCGATGAAGAGCTTGCAGGGTTTATCGAAAGCGCGCTATCCAAAGACCCCGACGACCGTATTTCAGACTGGGCGGAAATCAACAGGATTTTGAAACCGGCCGGACAGTTCAAGCTGGCACTCGACCCCGATGAGCTGGCGGTGATTATTCGCTTTCGCGATACCTCGTATCAGCAAGCAGCCAGCTTCATTAACGCGATGCAAAGGCTGCTAACGGAAGAAGAAATCAATCACCAGATCGAAATGCATCGCGGCAGCGAAGAAGAGGATTAGCTAGTCACCCGGTAGCCGTTCCCACTGGATCCCGCCGGTCCGACGCATCGGGTCAAGCCGCGGGATGACAACTTTAGGTAATGTCATACCGAGGAATGACAGTTTTTCGTAGTGTCATACCGCGGCTTGACCGCGGTATCCAGGGGCACGATTAGTACTAACTTATTATTGAATCGCGGCGGCCTGCTATTCGACAATGACAGTGCCCAATCGACTTTTATGCGTGGTTTTAGCCTCCGCTTTGTTGGCGGAATATCTTGATCAGCGAAGGCAACTCTTCGTCACCCTGTCCCGCTGCAATGCCCTGCTCAACCAGCCGGTGCATCAGTTTCGGTAAATCGGCTGGCACCTTCAACTGTTCGAAGGTAACCATCATATCCCTGATCGCAGCCTCGTAGACAGTAAGTGACGCGCCACGATTGGAAAAGTCTCCGCTGCAAATGGTCTCGGTCGCGACCTTGACATAATCGCCGACTACTTTTTGTGTAGTCGGCACCTGTTTGAAATAAGCTTCTGCCGAAATGCCGGCTCGTTCGGCAATCAGGGCACCGTAAATAAGGCCGAACATGAATCCCTGGCGGGGCAGGAACAGGGCTGCAAACAACGCGGCCAGCGAGGCCACGTTTTCACCGATAAAATCCGCTGCGGGGCCCATGGCACGAATAATTGCCTCGTTCTGTTGCCATACGGCTTCCGATCCGGCTACGAGAATACAGGTGCCTGCCTTGCCAACACCGGACGGGTAGGAACAGAT
>CALDDP010000202.1 GCA_937936805.1 uncultured Gammaproteobacteria bacterium
TTTGCCGCCTTATCGAGAACGTCGATGATCTCTCTTACCTCTGCGAGTGTCGCCGGCGTAGATCGTAAAAACAGTTTGAAGCCCCGGCCAGTAAGCACGTCACCGGCTCCCAGCATCGGTTCGATAATCGGAATAACTTCCGCGGCGGGACGGTTATACAGTTGTATGGCGGTGATGGAGTCCGCTCGCACCGGGGATGCCAGCAGCGCCAGACCGAGCAGCGTATAAAGTAGTTTCATCGGATATTCGGTCTCCTGAAATCGGGTCTTGCCTGGTCGTGATGGCGGACTGTCAATATGCATTGATCGATTTGCTTCAGTTTAGTCGAAAAAGTAAATGCCTGAGTAGTTGCAGAATTATAGAAAATTCTTGTAACCGTCCTTGAACCAGTTAAACAGGCATTTAGATTGCCCCGGTTTGCACAAGTTTAAATTTATGATAGGTATGCCCCGCTAACTGGGATAAAGTCGGGCTTCGCATCCATTCGATTGCTTTTGTGTTTATCTCGATGGTGATGGCGCCGGATTGTATGTTGGGACTGAACAAGTTGCTGGTGGGAAAGTAGCTGATGGAATATGACTTTATCGTCGCCGGAGGAGGGCTGGTTGGTTCTGCGATAGCTTACGGACTTGCCCGACAGAAGCACAGGGTGGCGGTGCTCGACGGGGGTGACCGGTCATTTCGCGCCTCGCGCGGAAATTTCGGTTTGGTGTGGGTACAGGGCAAGGGAGCGGATTTCGCGCCCTATGCGCAATGGACCGGATTGGCAGCTGGTCTGTGGCCCCGGTTCGTGGAAGAGCTTGAAACTGAAACCGGCGTCGTGATCGATTACCAGCGTTCAGGCGGCATGCATTTTTGCCTCAACGGAGCGGAGTGGGACGAACGTGTTCAGGAAATGGAAAAGGTCCGTCAGCACACCAACGGTTCATTTACCTATGAAATGTTGAACCATGCGCAGTTGAAAAAACAAATCCCGCAAATTTCCAGGGCGGTTGTAGGTGCGAGTTATTCCCCCCTGGATGGCCACGTCAATCCGCTTTACCTGCTGCAGGCCTTGCAACAGGGTATGGATTACCACAAGGTGCATTATTTCCCCGGCCAATCGATTGATCGTATCGAAACGCAGCAGGGTGGTTTCCTGGTGCATTCTACTCAGGGGACCCTGTCAGCTGAAAAAATCGTTATCTGTGCCGGGCTTGACAATCGGCGCCTGGGTGAAATGCTCGGTATGGATATTCCGGTCATCGTCGACCGTGGTCAGATCATGATTACCGAGCGCATGCAGCCGTTTCTGAATTTACCGACTTTACACGTGCGTCAGACCGCAGAAGGCACGGTGCAGATCGGATATTCTCACGAGGACGCGGGACTGGATGACGGCACCAGTCCGTCGGTGTTGAAAACGTTGGCAGGTCGCGCTGTGTCAATGTTTCCCCTTCTCGCTCGCGTTAACCTGGTGCGCGCCTGGGGGGCGCTGCGAGTAATGACACCGGACCATAACCCGATTTACCAGCAATCTGCGAGCTGCCCCGGCGCATTTGCGGTAACCTGCCACAGCGGTGTCACCCTCGCCGCCATGCACGCCGGACCGGTTGCCGGGTGGATAGCCGGTAGCAGTGAGCTCGATCTTGTCAACCAGTTCAGTACGGACAGGTTTAATGTTTCGCCTGCTTGAAGACAGCGCTACCGACACCGTTACGGTGCGTATCGAAGATCGTGAATACGACGTTCCAGCCGGCATTTCGGTCGCGGCGGCGGTTTTACTTTGCGCTGTCAACAAGCTGCGCAATACTCCGGTTAGCGGTTCGCCGCGCCTGCCATATTGCATGATGGGAATTTGTTTCGATTGCCTGGTGAGTATCGACGGGGTTCCCAATCGGCAGGCCTGTCAGGTCGAGGTCGCGCAGAACATGACTATCGAGTATCAACAGGGCGCAGCAGAATTGCAGCAGCGGGAATGAAGAGCCATTACGAACTGCTGGTGGTCGGAGCCGGGCCGGCGGGTCTTGCTGCGTCTGCGGATGCCGCGCGACTCGGCATCGATGTCGCGCTGGTAGATGAACAAAAAGCACCCGGTGGGCAGATTTACCGCAACGCGAGTGAGTCCGCTGACCGCGCTCAGGTTTATCTCGGCAAAGACTACCTGCGCGGCAAGCGTCTGGTAGACGAATTTCTTCAAAGTCGCGCGACCTACATTAATAATGCCTCGGTATGGTACCTTGACGACCGACTCGAAACCGGAATACTGGTTGACGGTGCGAGCCATTTCATTAGCGCCGATCGATTGTTGCTGGCCAGCGGCGCCCAGGAAAGGCCGATGCCCCTGCCTGGGTGGCAGCTTCCCGGCGTAATGACGGCAGGCGCGGGCCAGATATTGCTCAAATCCGCGGCGATGGTTCCCACCGGTCGCCTGGTCCTGGCGGGCGGTGGCCCGCTGCTGCTGTTGATAGCCTGGCAGTATTTACAGGCCGGGGTAGAAATCGAGGCAATCATCGATACCACGCCAGGCGCGGGCCTGCTTGCAACACTGCCCCGGTTAGCCCGCGCACTGCCCGCGCTTGACTATCTGCTCAAGGGTCTTTCATTCATCCTCGCCATTAAAAAAGCGGGGGTACCCGTCTATAAGGCGATCGACACCCTTCGCGCTGAAGGCCGTGAGTCGATCGAGTCGGTCAGCTTCAGCACAGTCCGTGGCAAGAGGAGAGTCGAGGTCAGTATTGAAACTGATACCTTGCTGCTGCACCAGGGCGTGATTGCCAATATACGCCTGCCGTTGGCCGCGGGCTGTGAGGTCGAATGGGATGCGCAGCAGCAAGGCTGGAAGGTAATTAGAGATATATGGGGTCAGAGTAGTGCCAACCAGGTTTTCGTGGCAGGGGATTGCGCTGGCATCGTTGGTGCGCGTGCAGGCGAATTACAGGGCAGGCTTGGTGCACTGGAGATCGCGTATCAGTTGCACAGGATTGATCTGCGACAACGTAATCGGGCTGCGCAAGGAATACAAAAATCGTTAAAAAGGCATCTGTCGATCAGGCCTTTGCTCGATGCGCTTTATGCACCGTCGAAAGCATATCAATTGCCGCATGATGAAACACTGGTCTGTCGTTGCGAGGAAGTTTATGCCGGGCAGATACGCCAGGCCATAAGAATGGGTTGTATTGGGCCGAACCAGGTAAAGGCATTTACCCGATGCGGGATGGGTCCCTGCCAGGGATGCCTGTGCGGCAGCACGGTAGCGGCGCTGGTTGCTGACGAAACGGGTGCCACGATGGAGCAGGTTGGATATTTCAGGGTCCGTCCTCCGTTTAAGCCAATTACCCTGGGTGAGCTTGCGGATACCTGATCAGGGATGACGTGGCTTGCAGCGGCAAAATTCTCAAGCGCCCTTGACCAGCGGTACAAATGCGACACCAAGTATGCTGCTGCGCTCAGTTTCACCTTGCCGGTCCCTGGTGATCAGTATGAGCTCCTGGTGCATATAGGGTAAACCGATCGGTATCACCATGCGGCCACCGGGTCCGAGTTGATCAAGCAGTGCGGGTGGAACATCGGCCGCTGCGGCGGTAACGACGATACCATCGAACGGCGCCTTTTCCGGCCAACCCAGGTAACCGTCACTGCAACGGGCTTCAACATTACCGTAACCCATCGCGCCAAGTCGTCGTTGCGCTGCCTCGGCGAGTTCTGGAATCTTTTCGATGGTGTAAACCTGGCGCACAAGTTGTGACAGAATCGCTGCCTGATAACCCGTTCCAGTGCCAATTTCGAGTACCACGCTATCCTTTGTCAGATCAAGCAGGTCAGTCATCAGCGCGACTATGTAAGGCTGGGATATGGTCTGGCCATGACCGACTGGTAAGGCGCCGTCCCTGAAGGCCGCATGGCGCATATCGGCGGGGACGAAATCTTCTCGAGGTACCTGGCGCATAGCATCCATCACCCGCGGATTAAAATGATCCCGTCCTGTCATCATGCGCGTGACGGCGATCCCTGATTCGATATCAGCTATCATTTGCTGTCGGTCGCGCTCAAAAGCCATGTGTCTACCAGTTGTTCATGATTCGCAAATTGATTGAATTTCGTCGGCTTCCAGAGTTTCTTTTTCCAGCAACGCTGACGCCAGGGCCTCTAGTTGAGCACGATTTTGCATCAACAGGGCAGAAACCTGATGCTCGATATCCTTGAGCAGAGCACTGATTTCATCATCGATAATCTGTGCGGTATGCTCGCTGAAATCGCGCTGCTGGGTCATTTCCCGGCCAAGAAAGATATGCTCCTCGCCGCGACGAAATGCAACCGGGCCGAGTTTTTCACTCATCCCCCAGTGCGTCACCATGTGACGCGCCAGACGGGTGGCCTGTTTCAGATCATCTTCGGCGCCGGAGCTGACCTCGCCGAATACCAGTTGTTCCGCTGCCCTGCCGCCGAGCATCACGCCGATGCGATCGCGCACATAACCTTGTCGCAGATTGTAGTGCTCCTCTTCCGGAATCTGTTCAGTAGCGCCCAGCGACCGGCCGCGCGGAATGATCGTGACCTTGTCCAGTGGATCGGCAGTCGGCAGCAAGCTGGCGACCAGGGCATGCCCTGCCTCGTGATGCGCCACCAGGTTTTTCTCTTCGTCGCCGATGATCAATTCTCGCTTGCCGCCTAGCACAATCTTGTCGCGCGCGTTAAGCAAGGCTTCCATGCCTACCGTTTCGCGATTATCACGCCCCGATAACAGGGCTGCCTCGTTGACCAGGTTTTCCAGGTCTGCACCTGAAAAGCCTACCGTCAGCGCGGCGAGACGATCCAGGTCGACGTCATCGGCGAGGGGCACGTCGACCGCATGGATATCGAGAATAGCGCGGCGCGCTTTTTTATCCGGTAAATCGAGCGTAATCTTGCGGTCGAAACGTCCGGGACGCAGTAGCGCGGCATCGAGTACGTCGGGTCGATTGGTCGCCGCCAGCACCACCACCGCTTCGTGTGGGTCGAAGCCATCCATTTCACCCAGTATCTGGTTCAATGTCTGCTCGCGTTCATCGTGTCCACCACCGAGACCGGTGCCGCGGGCTCTGCCCACTGAGTCGATTTCGTCGATAAAGATGATGGCTGGTGCTTCCTTGCGGGCACTGGCAAACATGTCGCGCACCCGCGATGCACCAACACCGACAAACATTTCGATAAATTCCGAGCCGCTGATACTGAAAAAAGGTACATTGGCTTCACCGGCCACTGCTTTGGCCAGCAGGGTTTTGCCGGTACCCGGAGGTCCCATCAGCAGAATTCCCCTGGGGATTTTCGCACCCAGTTTACGATAGTGCTGGGGATCTTTGAGATAACCCACAATTTCATAAAGGTCGCGCTTGGCATTTTCCAGTCCGGCGACATTATCGAAACTCAGATCCTGGTCTTGCTGGCGAAAACGCTTGGCCCGGGATTTACCAAAATCGAAGAGCCCTGCGCCGCCGAGCCCGCCCAGGTTTTTCTGCATCCTGCGGGTACCGTACCAGAACAGGCCGATGATCAGGATCCAGGGTATGACCCCGATCAATGCCTTGGTCAACCAGTGAGCGTCGCCTGATAGCGCATGAATCTCAACCTCGTGCTGCTCCAGCAGGGAGATTAACTCTGGATCCTGTACCGGCGGCAAGGTGGTCATGAAACGCGTTGATGAACTGCTATCACCTTCAGTAGAAGACATGCGAGGTTGTCGAAACTCACCGCTAACCTGATCACCCTGAAACTTCACCCAGGCTACCTGGTCTTCAGCGACGCTGGTTTTAAAGTCGCTATAGGAAAGAATTTGCTGATTTACACCGGCCGGGTTCAGGAAATACCAGCTGAAAATCAGCAGGACGATAAACCAGGCAAAATAGCGCCACCAGGGCAACTGTTGCTGTTGCCAGTTTCGCCGTTCTTCAGATTTATCGTCCGGTAGCCTGTTTGCCATCTCAGTTTTTAATTCGATTGAACAATATCGGTTCCCTCTTTTACTCTTTTCAGTACGGGGAAATCAAGTTGCAATAATCATTTAGGATATGCTGCTTTAGGCCTGTGGGGCGCACCGGTGCTGTTGCGACTGGATTATTGATAATTATTACCGTTTGTTTATAGTGCTTCCATCGTTAATACCGATGGTATATGCATAATGAATCTGCGCGACCTGAAATACATCGTTGCCGTTGCGGACACCAATCACTTCGGCAGAGCGGCGCAGCGCTGTTTCGTCAGCCAGCCAACCTTGAGTGGGCAAATCAGAAAGCTGGAGCAGGAATTGGGTGTCGCGATCTTCGAGCGTACCAACCGCAGTGTCAAGGTCACCCCGATTGGCGAAGAGATCCTGGTATACGCCCGTGAAATGATGGAACAGGCCGAGGCGATGGTGCAACTGGCGCAGTCCCACCAGGATCCGATGGCAGGACCGCTGCGTGTCGGGGCTATCCCGACACTCAGTCCTTACCTGATGCCATTAATCCTGGTACCGCTCAGGCAGAACCACCCGCAGATGAAGCTGGTGTTGTCGGAAGAAACCACGGACACGCTGGTAAACCGTCTGCACAACCATGAAATCGATGTCGCGTTACTGGCCACCGCTACCGCGGAGGATGAGTTTGAAACTATCGCGTTATTCGATGAGCCATTCTGGATAGCCCATTCGAGTAACCACCCTTTTTATCTGCAAGACAGCATCACGCAAGCAGATCTCGACAGTACCGAGCTTCTCCTGCTCTCGGAAGGGCATTGTCTGGCACAGCAGGTCATGGATCTGTGCCATCGCAAGGAACGTGACACCAGCAGTGACATGGCTGACCTGAGGGCTTCGAGCCTGGAAACCCTGCTGCAGCTGGTCGGCGCCGGCTTCGGCTCCACCCTGGTGCCGGCGCTTGCGATGGGTGGTTC
>CALDDP010000203.1 GCA_937936805.1 uncultured Gammaproteobacteria bacterium
GACACCATCTCCAACTTCGAAAAGGAATACAATGTCGAAGTTACCTTCACGCCATACGAATCGGTCGAAGCGATTGATTCAAAATTGCTCGCGGGTAGCTCGGGTTACGACGTCGTATCTCACGCGGCCTCTCAGGCAGCACGCCTGATGAAGGGTGGTAATATTCTGCGCAAAATCGACAAGACCCTGCTACCAAACCTCAAGTATATGAGCGCCGACGTCATGGTCCAGATCGGTGAGAAGTGGGATCCGGGGCATAACTATTTCGTCCCGTACATGTGGGGCACCCACGGCGTTACCTATAACAAGGAACTGGTCTTGCAAACCTACCCGGACGCACCGATCGGTGACATCAGCATGATTTTCGATCCCAAACATATGAAAGAATTGTCCAAGTGCGGCGTTGCTTTCCTGGATTCACCAACGGACGTCATCCCGATGGCGCTTGCATATCTCAAAATGCAGCCGGACACAACCAACAGGGCAGATTACGAGAAAGTTGAAGCCATGCTGAAAAAGGTTCGCCCGTATATCAAGACCTTTGACAACTATGCCTATCAACGCATGCCTGAAAAAGAGTTTTGTGTTGCCGTAACCTGGGGCCCCGATGGATTGCTCGCAATGTCCGGTGCCGAAGAAGCAGACACCGGGGTTAAACTCGACTTCTTCCTGCCGGCCGTACCCAACTTCTGGGTTGACGGCTGGGTAATCCCGGCCGACGCAAAGAATATCAAGAACGCTCACCTGTTCATGAATTACCTGATGCGTCCCGACGTTGCCGCCAACGACACCAACTACACCTGGTATGCAACAGCCAATCAGGAAGCCATACCGCTGATCGATCCGGCAGTTACCAGCAGCCCGGCGGCCTTCCCGACCCCGGGACAGGTAGCAACCATGTACACACTCAGCCCGCTGCCATCCAAGGCAGAGCGCATACGCACCCGGACCTGGACCAATTTCAAGGCCGGTAACTAGCAGTAACAAAACCGGGGTGAACCATCACCCCGGTTTTTTTCGACGACATTTGACGGGGGGACCATGTCCCAGTCGATTGACTATAACGACCGCCCCTGGCTCGATCCCGAGGCCGAGCCGTTTATCAAAGTACAAAGCGTCAGTAAACATTTCGGCGACTTTACCGCGGTCGATAGCGTCGATCTCGAAATCTACAAGGGAGAATTGTTCTGCCTGCTCGGTGGCTCCGGGTGCGGCAAGACAACGCTGCTGCGCATGCTCGCCGGGTTCGAAACACCCTCCTCCGGCTCGATCCTGATCGACGGCGTCAACATGACCGATGTACCGCCCTACGAACGTCCGGTCAACATGATGTTCCAGTCTTACGCCCTGTTTCCGCATATGACCGTGGAAAGCAATGTTGGCTACGGCCTCAGGAGGGACGGCATAGCAAAAGAGGAAATACGCCAGCGGGTCGAGGATATGCTGGCGATGGTTGAGCTGACCCAGTTTCGCAAACGTAAACCACACCAGTTATCCGGTGGCCAGAAACAGCGCGTCGCGCTGGCGCGCTCGCTGATCAAGCAACCCAAGATGCTGCTGCTCGACGAACCCCTGGCTGCGCTGGACAAACGCCTGCGGGTGCAGACCCAGTACGAATTGATGAACATCCAGGATAAACTTGGCGTTACTTTCGTCGTTGTAACCCACGACCAGGAAGAAGCAATGACGTTGTCGACCCGCATTGCGGTGATGGACCTCGGTCGCTTCCAGCAGATTGGCACCCCGACCGAAATTTACGAATTTCCCAGTTCACGCCTGGTTGCCACTTTTATCGGCAACGCCAACATGTTCGAGGGTCGTGTTACCGAAAACGGCATCGATCACGTCATCGTCGAGAGTAAAGATCCGGCATGCAGTTTTTATATCGATCACGGTATGTCGATCGCGGAGGGCAGCAAGGTCTGGGTAGCATTGCGTCCAGAGAAAATCCAGGTATCAAAGCAACCCCCAGGTGATAGTAACTTCAACTGTATCAAGGGGATGGTCAACGATATCGGGTACCTGGGCGGCACCTCGACCTACCGCGTCCTGATAGGCGACGATCGGATCGTTGAAATTACCTCCCCCAATCTGAGTCGTCCCAAGGATGGCAATCCGCCCATCGACTGGGACGAAGAAATCTACCTGAGTTGGGAAGCATCCAATCCGGTGGTGCTGACCAAATGAGCGACCCGGCAGCAAGCTCGACTCAAAGCCGGTTGCTGCATCGCCTGAGCCACCTGCTGCAGCGTAACTGGCGCTCGCTGGTGCTGTTTATTCCTTTTTTCTGGCTATTGCTGTTCTTTCTCGCGCCATTTTTCATTGTGCTCAAAATAAGCCTTGCCGAGACCATTATCGCCAGCCCGCCATTCACCCCGATGATCGAATGGGTCGATGAAGGCATCATGCACATCCGTGTGGTAATCGATAACTACGCCTACCTGTGGGAAGACGACCTCTACGCCAAAACCTATCTGAACTCGATCAAGATTTCATCAATTTCGACTATCCTGTGCCTGCTGATCGGCTATCCGATGGCGTATGCGATCGTCCGTTCCAGCCACACTACCAAGCATATTCTGTTAATGCTGGTCATCCTGCCTTTCTGGACATCTTTCCTGCTGCGGGTCTACGCCTGGATGGGTTTACTCGCCGACCAGGGCACAATCAACAACCTGTTAATTGCAATTGGCATCATCGATGAGCCGTTACGAATGCTTTATACGCCGTTCGCGGTCTACGTCGGCATCGTTTATACCTACGTGCCTTTCATGATCCTGCCACTTTACGCCAACATGGAGAAAATCGACTGGACCCTGCTCGAGGCCGCAGCTGACCTGGGCGCGAAACCGATGACCACTTTTTTCACCGTAACCCTGCCAATAACCCTGCCGGGAATTATTGCCGGCTCTTTGCTGGTCTTCATTCCGGCAACCGGGGAGTATGTCATTCCGGACCTGCTCGGCGGCGGTAACGTATTGATGATCGGACGCGTCCTCTACAACGAGTTTAATGCCAACATCGACTGGCCCGTGGCCTCGGCCGTGGCGATTGCGCTGCTGCTGCTGCTGGTACTGCCGATGATGCTCTATCAACACATGCAGGCAAAACAGGTCGAAGCCGAATGAATAACGGCCGCAAATCACGCTTCCTGTTTACCGCTACCTGTTTTGGTATAGCATTTTTGTATGTACCGATGATTCTGCTGATTTTTTATTCGTTCAACAAATCAAGAATCGTACCGGTCTGGGGTGGTTTTTCCACTAAATGGTACGGGGTCCTGTTCGAGAGCGAGGAGGTCTGGGAAGCGATAGCACTAAGCCTGAAAATCGCCACGGTGAACGCCTCTTTCGCAATGATTCTCGGTACGCTTGCAGGCCTCGCACTGGTGCGTTTTGGACGCTTCAAAGGACGCACACTATTCAGCGGCATGATTTCCGCGCCGCTGGTCATGCCCGAAGTCATCACCGGCCTGTCATTGCTGCTCCTGTTTATCACCTTAAAGGAATTTGTCGGCTGGCCGGACCAGCGTGGCTTTACCACGATTACGATCGCGCATATCACCTTCTCGATGGCCTATGTCGCGGTCATTATTCAGTCACGCCTGACCGGCATGGCACAGGACCTCGAAGAAGCGGCGCAGGATCTGGGCGCCAAACCCCTGCGGGTGCTGATCGATATCACGCTACCCCTGCTGGCCCCAGGCATGCTGGCTGGCTGGCTGCTCGCGTTTACCCTGTCACTCGATGACCTGATTATTGCCAGCTTCGTCACCGGCCCGGGCGCGGTTACGCTGCCAATACTGATTTATTCCCGCATTCGCTTAGGCTTGCGTCCCGATATCAATGCGCTCGCGACAATCATCATCCTCGTAGTGGCGATTGGAGTGCTGGTCGCCGCATGGGTCATGTTCCGTCAGCAGAAACAGCGTGAGCTCGAACTGAGCATGAGCGAGGAAGCTTAGACCTCATTCCGATGCGTCGGACCGCTGCAACAGTGGGTATTTCGCCAGGGTATAGCGCTTGCGGGATTCCCGCTTTCGCGGGAATGACTTAAGGACCGGCGGGAATGGCCTGAGGGTGAGCAGGAATCCCACTGGGGGCGCGGAGTGCGCAGTGGCAACTCTTGATCAGCCTGGATCGCGACGCAGGGCCTGGCACATGCAGTGCACCCCACCGCCGCCCGGCGTAATCATCGAAACGTCCGGGTCAAACACTTCGAGTCCATGTGCGCGCACCTTGTCCTTGAGCACCTGGCTTTTCTCGGGCAACAACACCCGGTCGTTACCCAGCGC
>CALDDP010000204.1 GCA_937936805.1 uncultured Gammaproteobacteria bacterium
GACGCGGCACGGATACATTCCTTGAGGTTGACCGTGGTGCGGCGCTCCTCATCCATGATGCCGATTTTCAAGGTCAGGGGTTCCATGCCGAGCGCCGCCTCGACCATGCTAAACAGTTTGATCGCGGCCTCGACTTCCGCCGGTCCGTGAATCTTGGGCTTGACGATATAAACGCTGCCCGTGCGGCTGTTCCTGAACGGCCCGTTGCCGAGCAAATCATGCCTGGCCGCCAGCGCGGTTACCATGGCATCAAGAAAGGTCTCCGCAATCTCCTCGCCGTTGCAGGTGACCGCATCGGTATACATATGCGTACCGACATTGCGCACCAGCATCAGGCTGCGACCCGGCAATTTCAGCGCCGATCCGTCCGGGGCGATGAACTCTGGGTCTGGGTTCAGACTGCGATCGATGGTTTCCTTGCCGCGCGCTACCTGCGCCGTGAGATGGCCTTTCATCAAGCCAAACCAGTTACGGTAGACCCTGATTTTGTCCTCCGCGTCGACAGCTGATACCGAGTCTTCACAGTCCATAATCGTGGTGATCGCAGACTCGATATTGATGTCATATATATTGGCCAGATCGCCCTGGCCGATAAAGTAGCCTTCACCGATCAGCAGCTCGATATGCAGATTATTGTTGCGCAACAGCACGGCACTGGGCTGTTCGGGATCACCGCGATAACCGGCGAAGCATTCGCGCCAGCCCAGTTCGGTCGTGCTGCCGTCGCCCATTACCACGATCAGCTTGCCGGATACCACCTTGTAGCGTACCGCATAGGCGTGACTGCCGGTTGCCAGCGGCACCGCCTGGTCGAGGAAATCGCGCGCGTAACGAATTACCTGCTGGCCTCTGACAGGATTGTACTTTGCGGTTTTTTTACAGCCCTCGACTTCGAGAATGATGTCGGTCCCGTAGAGCGCGTCGTACAAACTGTACCAGCGTGCATTAGCGGCATTCAGCGCATAGCGAGCGTTATCCACCGGCACTACCAGTTGTGGACCGGCAATCAGCGCAATTTCGTCGTCGACATTTTCCGTCGTTACCTGGAAAGGTTCCGACTCGGGCACCAGATAACCGATTTCCTGCAGGTAATCCTTATATTGCTCGAACTGAAACGGTGCCGGGTTGTTTTTATGCCAGGCATCGATATCGGTTTGCAACTGATCACGTCGCTGCAGAAATTCGCGGTTCTGCGGACCGAGTTCAGTGACGATATCGGCCAGCGATTGCCAGAAAGCGCCGGACTCGACCCCGCTGCCAGGTATGATTTCGTCAACCAGATCATAAAGCCCGCGGTCAACGCTAAGGCCATTAATTTCAACGCGATCACTCATAAAAATTCCCGAATCAATATTTCGAATTGCCCAGACGGGCGACAAAGGGCCGAGTATATATCGATGGGTGGCCAAAACTAAGGCCTGGCACTCAGTATTGGATATTTATATAGTTAATCTTGCAACTGACCCGAATCAGTCCGGCTTGCCGACGCATTGGATATAATCCGCTATTCATATATTGTAGCGCCATCGCCCAACCAGACAGAATACAGGAAACCCCATGAAAGCAATTACACTGCGTGACTTCGGTGGCCCGGAAATGATGCAATTCTCCACCGTCGACACCCCCTCGCCCGGTGATGATCAATTACTGGTCAAGGTGGTTAACACCTCGGTCAATCGCCCGGACGTTATTCAACGCATGGGCAACTACCCGCCGCCACCGGGCGATTCGGAAATTCTCGGTCTCGAAATTGCCGGCGTCGTCGAATCGGTCGGCGCAAATACAACCCGCTTCAAACCCGGTGATCGCGTGGTGGCGCTGGTCGGTGGCGGTGGTTACGCTGAATATGCCTTAGCCCTCGAAGCGCATACCATGGCAATTCCAGAAACGGTCAGCTTCGAACAGGCGGCCTGCATCTGCGAAACCTATATAACTGCCTACCTGAACCTGTTCATGCTCGGCGAATTGCAGGGCAGGAAGTCGGTGCTGATCCATGGCGGAGGGGGTGGCGTTGCGACCGCGGCGATTCAGCTGTGCAAGGCCCTAAGCGCCGAAACCGAAGTCATCGTCACCGCATCGAGCACCAAACTGGATCGCGTGCGCGATCAGGGTGCCGATCACGTCATCGATTATCGCGAGCAGTCGTTTGCCGACGAAATCAGGCGTATTACTGAAAAACGGGGTGTTGACGTGATTCTCGATCACATCGGCGCCCAGTACCTCGAAGCCAATATGAAATCGCTGGCGTTGGCCGGAACCCTGATGCTGATCGGTGTCATGGGCGGCATCAAGGCTGAGCTCAATCTCGCCATGATGATGGTCAAACGCCAGCGCATCATCGGTTCGGTGCTGCGTTCGCGTCCGCTCATGGAAAAAGCCGCCATCATCGATGAGTTCGAATTAACCGTGATGCCACTATTTGCAGCGGGTACTATCGAACCCCTTATCAGCGCCCGCTTCCCGTTGCAGGACGCCGCGGCGGCACATCAGATGATGGAACAGGGCGGGCACTTCGGCAAGATTATCCTGACCGTTCAGGACTAGCAGCCTCCCGCGTCATTTTCCGTGTCATCCCTCGCTTGCGCGGGGATCTTGCAATGGTGTAATGCTAATCATTGCCGGTGAGTGTTTGCTGCTTACTTCGAGGGGGACAGAGCAGATTTTCCTTGCTGGTGGAGCGAAAAGGGAAGCGTGTTAGAAAATCTGGTCTTTCCCCGAGGGTTTGGCCCGTAAGACTCGGGGATGGCTTTATGCAGGAACTAGGCTGCTTCGAGCTTTATGGCGCAGAACTTGAATTCGGGAATCTTGCCAAACGGATCCAGGGCCTCGTTGGTCAACAGATTTGCCGCCGCTTCGTGATAACAGAAAGGAATAAACACCTCGCCTTTCTTCAGCGCGCCATCTGGTCGGGCAAAGGCACGAATCTCGCCGCGGCGCGATCTGGCGATAATTTCACCACCGGCTTCGATGCCGAGGCCTTCCAGGTCCTGCTGATTCACGTACACCACCGCCACCGGTTCGATCGCATCGAGTACCGACGCACGCCGGGTCATCGAGCCGGTGTGCCAATGTTCGAGCTGGCGTCCGGTGATCAGGACCATCGGGAACTCTTCATCGGGTTGTTCGTCCGCCGGAATGGATTTAGCTGCCACCAGGCGGGCCTTGCCGCTGGGAGTCGGGAAATTCTCGATAAACACAACCCCCTGCCCCGGATCGTTTTCGTCGACGCAGGGATAAGTCACCGATGAATTTTGATTCAGCCGATCCCAGCTAATACCGGTGATGCTTGGCATGGATCCGCGCATCTCGTCATACACTTCAGACACGTGACTGTAGTTCCAGTCGAGGCCAATGCCCTTGCCGATATCGCGGATGATCCACAGATCCTGGCGCGCTTCGCCCGGCAGCGGCACGGCCGCGCGACCGAGTTGCACTCGCCGGTCGGTGTTCGACACGGTGCCATCTTTCTCGGCCCAGCCGGAAGCCGGCAGCACGACGTCGGCGAAGGCGGCGGTTTCGGTCAAGAACATGTCCTGCACTACCAGGTGATCGAGCGCCGCCAACGCGGCACGGGCGTGATTCAGGTTTGGGTCCGACATCGCCGGATTCTCGCCCATGATATACATCCCCCTGATATTACCTTCCAGGATGCTATGCATAATCTCGACCACGGTTAGCCCCGGCTTGTCGTCGAGCCTGGCATCCCAGTACTCACTGAAGAAAGCATTGGCCTCGGCGTTATCGACGCGGCGGTAATCGGGAAACATCATCGGGATCAGACCCGCATCGGACGCACCCTGAACATTATTCTGACCACGCAACGGATGCAGGCCCGTGCCCGGGCGGCCTACCTGACCGGTAATCATCGACAGCGCAATCAGGCAACGCGAATTGTCGGTGCCATGGATATGTTGTGAAATACCCATGCCCCAGAAAATCATCGACGCTTTCGAAGTCGCAAATAATCGAGCAACCTGCCGCACTGTAGCGGCGTCGATACCGGTTACCGGCGCCATTTTCTCGGGGCTGAAATCGGCAACATTGGCCTTCAATTCTTCAAAATCGATAGTGCGTTCGGCGATAAACCTGTCGTCGGTCAGGCCTTCCTCGATGATCACGTGCAGTATCGAGTTCAGCAGCGATACGTCGGTGGAGGCGTTGAATTGCAGGAAATGCGTGGCGTGGCGGGCGATATCCGTCTTGCGCGGGTCCAGCAGGATCAGTTTCTTGCCATCCCTGATCGCATTTTTCATGAAAGTCGCCGCCACCGGGTGGTTAGTGGTCGGGTTGGATCCAATCACCAGGAAAACCTCGGTGTGCTTGACGTCCTCGACCTGATTCGACACCGCACCGGAACCGATACCCTCGAGCAGTGCCGCGACACTGGAGGCATGGCACAGTCGCGTGCAATGGTCGACATTATTGGTGCCGAAGCCGGCACGCACCAGTTTCTGGAACAGGTAAGCCTCTTCATTGGAACCCTTCGCCGAACCGAAGCCGGCGAGTCCGGCACCGCCGAGCTCATCCTTTACTTTTTTCAGGCCACCGGTGGCGAGTTGCATCGCTTCTTCCCAGCTCGCCTCACGAAACATCTTGGTCGGATCGCTCGGGTCGAAATGTTCGTTAAGCCCCTTGGGCACACCCTCCTTGCGAATCAGCGGCTTGAGCAAACGCTGGGGATGATTGACATAGTCAAAGCCGTATCGCCCCTTGACACACAGGCGACTGAAGTTGGCGGGACCGTCACGGCCCTCGACCCGCAGAATCCGGTCGTCTTTAACATGATAAGTCAGCAGACAGCCGACACCGCAGTAAGGACACACCGAATCGACTTGGCGATCGGCTTCCACCTGGTGCGCGCCGGTGGCGTTGCTGAGCGCCCCGGTCGGACAGGCGGCGACACACTCGCCACAGGCCACGCAGGAGGACTCGCCCATCGGGTCACCGATATCGAACACGATCTCCGCGTAATGCCC
>CALDDP010000205.1 GCA_937936805.1 uncultured Gammaproteobacteria bacterium
CGCGCTGCCGACCATAAATGGGCCGGTCTCGATACGCGATCAGTTCCTGGTGGCGGACTGGCAGCGCGCGCAGGCGAACTGCAAGCGCCCGGTCAAGATTACGATGCCGGGGCCGATGACGATTTCGGATACCAATCACGACGCTTTTTATAAAGATCCCAAAGCGCTTGGCAGGGATATTGCCGAGGCCCTGAATGTCGAGGTGTTGGCGCTTGCCGATGCCGGTTGCGTGCATATCCAGATCGACGAACCACTGTTCGCACGCAAGCCGGAGGCGGCGCTCGATTATGGTTTCGAAAATCTGGAGCGGGCGTTTCACGGCTGCCCGCAAAACGTTCAACGCACGGTGCACATGTGTTGTGGTTACCCGGACAAGCTCGACCGGGACGACTACCCCAAGGCCGACCCCGGTTCCTACCTGCAGATCGCGGATGCGATCGAGTACTCGAGCATCGACGCGGTGTCGTTCGAGGATGCGCACCGGCATAACGACCTGACTTTGCTCGAACGCCTGCCGACCACAAAAGTGATCTTCGGTGTGATCGCGATTGCAAAAAGCGAAGTTGAAAGCGTCGACTATATCCGTGATCGCCTCAGCCAGGCACTCGATCACATCGATGCTGAACGCCTGCTGGCGGCGCCCGATTGTGGCCTCGGTCTGCTCGGTCGCGAACTCGCCATGGCTAAACTCAAAAACATGTGCACCGCCGCAAAATCCCTCTAACCCCGACGCCATCCCGCAAACCTTATGTCATCCCGCGGCTTGACCCGATGCGTCGGACCGGCGGGATCCAGTGGAAACTTAACGCTAGCCAGCTGGATACCGCGGTCAAGCCGCGGTATGACAGGGTTCCAGAACGCCAGCGGGTTAAACGTAATCCTTGTACTTGTCGAGGAACCTGACCGGCTTCGACAGCGCATCACGACGGAAGGGGTCGCCGAGTTCACGCGTACACATGATTTCGAGAACCGTGGTTTTGCCATCGTTCATTTGCATATCGACCGCCTTTTCCAGTGCCGGGCCGACATCTTCCAGTTGATCGACGGTGACACCCTCGGCACCCATGGCGCGACCGATACCCGCCCAGGACTCGCTTTCGAGTTCTCCGGCGACGAAGCGACGACCGTAGAAATCGACCTGGTTTTTCTTTTCCGCACCCCATTGACGGTTGTGGAACACGACCGCGGTAACTGGGATGTTATGACGCACGCAGGTCATGGTTTCCATCATGCTCATGCCCCAGGCGCCGTCACCGGCATAGGCAATCGCCGGGCGATCCGGGCAGGCCACCTTGGCACCCATCACGGTTGGCAGTGCGTAGCCGCAGTTGCCAAAGCTCATCGGTGCGAGAAAACTGCGTGGCTCGTCGAAGCGCAGGTAGGAATTGGCGACCGAGTTGATGTTGCCGATGTCGGTAGAAACCATTTTGCTCGCGGGCATCGCTTTTTCCAGCTCACGCAGGACCTGGCGCGGGTGTAGCCAGTTGCCTTCTTCATGCTTTTGCTCTTCGATCATGTCGAGACTGAAAGCATCTTTCTCATGCGTCCAGCCATCGAGCTCTTCTTCCCAGTTGGCCTTTTCCGCCATAATATCTTTGGCGCGTTCTTCCTTGTTGCCGTCACAGACCAGTGACTTGTCGTGGATACGACTCAACAGGGCGGTTGCGCTGGCGCCGGCGTCGCCACAGATGCCGACTGAAATCTTCTTCACCAGTCCGAGCATCTTGTTGTCGGCATCGACCTGGATGATTTTTGCGTCTTTCGGCCAGTAGTCCATGCCGTGTTGCGGCAGGGTACCGAACGGCCCGAGTCGAGTGCCGAGCGCGAGCACCACGTCGGCCTTGGCAATCAGCTTCATCGCCGCCTTGGAACCCTGGTAACCCAGTGGTCCGCACCACAGCGGGTGACTCGCCGGGAATGAATCGTTATGCAGGTAGGAGTTAACCACCGGCGCACCGAGGCGTTCGGCCAGTGCCTGGCATTCCGCGATCGCGTCGGCCATGATCACGCCACCACCGGATACGATAACCGGGAATTTGGCCTGCGCCAGCAATTCAGCGGCTTCAGCGAGGCTACGGTCGCCACCGGGACCGCGATCGAGGCGTTGCGGTTGCGGAATATCGACATCGATTTCACCATAGAAATAGTCGCGTGGAATATTCAGCTGGGTGGGCCCCATTTCCGACATCGCGCGGTCAAAACAGCGTCCGGTGAATTCTGCCATGCGATTCGGGTTGTTGACGTGCCCCTGGTACTTGGTGAATTCTTCGAACATCGGCAGCTGGTTGGCTTCCTGGAAACCGCCCAGGCCCATGCCCATGGTGCCGGTTTCGGGGGTAATCATAACCACCGGTGAATGCGCCCAGTAAGCCGCGGCAATTGCGGTTACGCAGTTACTGATGCCGGGGCCGTTCTGCCCGATGACAACACCATGACGACCGCTCACACGCGAGTAACCGTCGGCCATATGACCGGCGCCCTGTTCGTGTACAACCGGGATCAAACGGATACCGGCGGGTGCAAAGATGTCCATTGCATCCATGAATGCAGAGCCCATGATGCCAAACATGTCGGTAACATTGTTCGCGACCATGGTTTCGACGAAGGCTTCACTCGGGGTCATTTTCATGCTGTTGTCCTCGGTTGGGGTCAAATTTTTGTGGCCGCTTAAAATAAGCTAACCGCTTTTTAGTGGTAGTACCAGTTGCCGTCTATTCTTGATACCAGATGGAGAACCACTCTCCTGATACCATCTGCGATTCGGCGTATCGGAACCCGGCAATGGCTTTAAGGTCCGGAGATCCCGATACTTCGAACCGCCGCTATCCAGTAAAGCTCTAGAGGCCTCCTGGATCCCGCGGTCAAGCCGCGGGATGACAATATATATAATATATGGATGTTTAATCGGACAGTGATGAGTCAAGCCGCGACCTGGGATGGCTCTGGCATTCTGCTTCGCCCGCCCGCGGATATCCTTTTAAGCGATCGCGGGATCCAGTCCGAATTCGGCTCACTCCTGGATATCGTGGCCCAGATCTCTTCCAAATTGTCAGCCCACCCCTCAATCTGTCATCCCGCGGCTTGACCGCGGGATCCAAAAGAGTCTTGATACTCACCGGCCTGGATACCGCCGGTCGGGCGCATCGGGTCATCTCGCGGGATGACAACAATGCGGAGGCTTTAGATTATTTCATGGATGAGTTGCGCCAGTTTCCTGATACCGGGTTCAATCCGGGTGGCGCTAATCGACGAGTAGCCCAGGCGGATGAAGTTCTGTGGTGGATCATCCTGCATGAAACAGATATCACCCGATTCGATCAGAATGCCGGCCGCGCGCGCGGTTTCCTTGAGCTTGCGCGTGTCGAGCTGAGCGGGTCCC
>CALDDP010000206.1 GCA_937936805.1 uncultured Gammaproteobacteria bacterium
GAAATGATCGATCTCGATGGTAAATCGGCAGCAGTTGGCGGCAACCTCGGCACTGCAGCGTTGGACCTGCTTGAACGGAACCCCGATTTTTATGTGCTGGAACTGTCGAGCTATCAACTCGAAACCACCACTTCGCTGCAACCCCGGGTTGCGGCGCTGTTGAATCTATGTGAAGACCATCTCGATCGTTACCCGGGTTACGCCGAGTATATCCAGGCCAAGTTGCGGATTTATGACAATGCCAGCCTGTGTGTCAGCAATTTTGATGACGAAGTGACGCGTCACGACACCCGCGATATCAGTTTTAGTCTGAAGCCCGAGGCGGATGCCGAATTCAGGCTGATGGAAGATAACGGCACCTGGCTCGCTCATCGAGACGAACCCTGGTTAAACGTCGACGAAATCAAGGTGAGTGGACGACATAACTGGGCTAATTGCCTGGCGGCGATGGCGATAGCGCATAGCATCGGTATATCCAGGACCGCAATCGTATCTGCAATAAAGCAGTTTACCGGCATTGCGCATCGCAGCCAGTGGATTGCTGAAATTGATGGCGTTGAATGGATCAATGATTCAAAGGCTACCAATGTTGGCGCCGCACAGGCTTCGATCGAAGGCCGTGAGCGACCGGTTATCCTGATTGCCGGAGGGCAATCAAAGGGAGCCGATATGTCGATTATGTTCGCCACGATAAAGCAAAAGGTGAAATTGGCGTTATTACTGGGAGAAGACGCGTCGCGATTGCAACAAGCCTGGCAGGGTGCAACCCGGATCGAGATAGTCAGTGATATGCGACAAGCAGTACGGCGTGCTCACGAGGAGGCCTGCAAAGGCGACTGCGTGTTACTGGCGCCGGCCTGCGCGAGCTTTGACATGTACCCGAAATTCGAAGCGCGTGGTGATGATTTCGCCAGGCGTGTAAAGGAGTTGGCAGGTGACTAGTCAGGCAATCAGAACGGGTAACCAGATCGCCAGGCCGACCCTCGAGCTGGCACCTGAATACGACCGTGTCATCGTGTTGCTTTATTTGACGCTGATCTGCCTCGGCCTGGTGATGGTGGCCTCGGCTTCCATCGGTATTGCCGATCAGCAAAATCATGATCCCTTCTACTATGCCAAGCGTCAGTTCCTGCGCATTTTACTAAGTTTCGCGCTGATGTGGTTTGCCTGCAAAATCCCGCTCGAGTTCTGGAAAAAAAGCGGCATGTTGCTAATGCTCGGGTCGATCCTTCTGCTCGCTTTGGTATTGCTACCTGGTGTAGGTCATACCGTGAATGGCAGCACGCGCTGGTTAAATTTTGGACTGTTTACTTTTCAGGTTTCAGAAGTCGCCAAGCTGTTCCTGGTCATCTACCTGAGTGGTTATCTGATTCGTCGCAGCAATGAAGTGCAGACCAATACCATGGGTTTTATCAAGCCGATGTTGATACTCGCGATGGCCAGTGGTCTGTTGTTAATGGAACCGGATTTCGGTGCCGCCGCGGTGTTGCTGATGACCGGGCTTGGGTTGATGTTTCTCGGTGGTGTCCGTTTCGGTCAATTCATCCTGTTCGTGGCCGGGACACTAGGTATTATGGGCTTGCTGGCGGTTTCTTCGCCTTACCGGCTGGCGCGCATTACTTCTTTCATCGACCCTTGGGCCGATCCCTTTAACAGCGGCTTTCAATTGACGCAATCATTAATCGCGATTGGTAGCGGGGGCTGGTTTGGTTCCGGTCTCGGGGGCAGTATCCAGAAACTCTTTTACCTGCCTGAAGCGCACACCGATTTCATGTTTGCCATCTTTGCCGAAGAGATGGGTTTCGTCGGACAGGTCGGGTTGATCAGTCTGTTTGCACTATTCGCCTGGCGTTGTTTCGGCATCGCCAAACTGGCCTTGCAAAAACAACAGGCTTTTGGGGCTTACCTTGCTTACGGCGTTGGCTTGTTGATTACGCTGCAGGCGGTGATCAATATCGGCGTCAACATGGGGGCTTTGCCCACCAAGGGTCTGACCTTGCCTTTCATAAGCTACGGTGGTAATTCCATTCTCAGCATGTCATTTGCGGTGGGGCTGGTGCTGCGGGTTTACTATGAATGCCAGTCTGGCGACAGTGCCCGGGTTGCGCGTAAAAGAGCGGCGGTGCGCGCATGAGCCGGGGCTTGCAAAAACCTATTCTGGTCATGGCGGGTGGTACTGGGGGACATGTGTTTCCGGCGCTGGCAGTCGCCGAATGCCTGCGTCAGCGTGGCGAAAATATTATCTGGCTGGGCACGCAAAACGGTATCGAGGCACGCGTCGTACCCGCGGCAGATTTTGCCATTGAATGGCTCAGTGTGCAGGGCTTGCGCGGCAAGGGCATGGCAACCCTGCTGTTGGCGCCATTTCGATTGCTGCGTGCCTGCTGGCAGGCGCTGTGGCTGTTGCGTCGACTTCGCCCCAAGGCGGTGTTGGGTATGGGTGGATTTGTTTCGGGCCCCGGCGGATTGATGGCCTGGCTGCTAAATATTCCGCTGTTCCTGCATGAACAGAATTCAATTGTCGGGCTGACCAATCGAATACTGAGCCGATTCGCGGTGCGCAGCTATACTGCTTTTCCGGATGCCGCCAGCTCCCTGCCGCGGAGCGAATGTATCGGTAACCCGGTGCGCGCCGATCTTGCCAGTATCGAACCACCGGAAACGCGTCTTCAATCCAGAATCAATGCACCGCTGCAATTGCTGGTCATCGGAGGCAGTCTCGGAGCGGCCGCATTAAATAGCATTGTGCCGCGGGCCACTGCCTGTCTCGATCGTGATCAGCGGCCCGTGATCAGGCATCAATGCGGCGATAAACATCTGCAGGTCTGTCAGCAAAACTATCAGCAGGCCGGCGTTGACGCCGAAGTAGTCAGTTTCATCGATGATATGCAACAGGCTTACGCCTGGGCCGATCTGGTGGTATGCCGGGCCGGGGCGCTGACGATTTCGGAATTGACAGCGGTCGGCCTGGGGTCGCTATTGATCCCGTTTCCCTACGCGGTGGATAACCATCAATTTCACAATGCGCGTTTCCTGGAGCAGGCTAACGCGGCCCAGATTCTCAACGAGGCTGAGCTGAGTGCCGAGAGTCTGGCGTTGAAATTGACGTTTTTTCAGCAGAATCGGCCTGTACTGGTAGAGATGGCAGTCAATGCCCGGGCCAGATTCCAGGCGTCGGCCGACGAGAAGCTGGCGGCAGCAATTGTGGCTGGAGCAACGTCATGACAGTGACGCCAAAACACTTCATGCGGCGTATCCGAAACATTCATTTTACCGGTATTGGCGGCGCCGGTATGAGCGGTATTGCCGAAGTATTCCATAATCTCAATTACCATATAACCGGTTCCGATCTTGCCGAAAATGCCATGATCAGGCATTTGCGTGATCTCGGCATCGATATCACCATTGGTCACCTTGGCGAGAATGTCGCCGATGCCCATGTGGTAGTCGTTTCGACCGCGATAGAGACCGACAATCCTGAAGTCGAGGCCGCCAGGGAGTTACGTATTCCAGTCGTCAGGCGCGCCGAAATGCTGGCCGAGTTGATGCGTTTCAGGCGCGGCATCGCGGTTGCCGGGACCCACGGCAAGACCACCACTACCAGCCTGGTTGCGAGCGTGCTGGCGCAGGGTGATATCGACCCGACTTACGTGATTGGCGGCAAGCTGATCAGTTCCGGACGTCATGCCGGGCTTGGCCTCGGCGATTACCTCGTCGCTGAAGCGGACGAAAGTGACGCTTCGTTTCTCTACCTGCAACCCATGATGGCAATTGTTACCAATATCGATAACGACCACCTGTCGACCTACGAAGGTGACTTTGAACGGCTCAAGCAGGCTTTTATCGAATTCCTGCATCATCTGCCATTCTACGGGCTGGCGGTACTTTGTATCGATGATCCGGTAGTGCGCGAAATCATGGACCAGGTAGCACGCCCGCTACTGACCTATGGCGAGGCCGAGGACGCCGATGTGCGAATCAGTGAAATTGTTGCCCACGGCGCCAGAACCCGTTTCAAGGTAGCACTGCCCGACACCCCCGCAATGCTGGATATCGAACTCAATCTAACCGGTAAACACAATGTTCTCAACGCTACCGCGGCGATCAGTATCGCCTGGGAACTGGGAGTTTCCGCTGATGCGATTGGACAGGCCCTGTCTGAGTTCTCGGGCATTGGGCGACGCTGCCAGATCACTGAAGGCCTGGTGGTGGCCAATGGCAAAATCATGCACATCGATGATTACGCGCATCATCCCAACGAGATTGCCGCTTCCCTGGCAGGTATTCGTGCCGCCTGGCCAGACAAACGGCTGGCCGTTTTGTTCCAGCCACACCGCTACACGCGAACCCGCGATTTGTTCGAAGACTTCACCCAGGTGTTATCCGATGTCGACCAGTTAATTTTACTCGACGTCTACCCGGCGGGTGAAAGTCATATCAAGGATGCCGACGGCCGCGCCCTGGCAAGGTCGATTCGTGCTCGTGGCAAGGTTGACCCGGTGTTTGTCGAGGACCTGCAGGGTCTCGACGAACTGGTCGAGACTGTTCTGCAGGATGGCGATATCTTCGTCACTCTGGGTGCCGGCAGTATCGGTGCCTGGTCGGCAGAATTCCTGGCGCAGCACCTGCCGACCAGGAAGGAAAAATGAACGTGGCCAGCAGGCAGTCCATAAAAGGCAAGTTGATGTTTGACGAACCCATGTCAAAACATACCAGTTGGCGCCTGGGTGGGCCTGCCGACCGCTATTACGTACCTGTCGACTTGCAGGATCTGCAGATCTTTCTGGCCGACCTGGACAGTGGGATCGATATTCTATGGGTGGGTCTTGGCAGTAACATGTTGGTACGCGACGGCGGTTTTCGCGGCCAGGTGATCGCGCCCCTTAACGCGCTTAACGAAATACATCTTAATCCGGATGGAAGCCTGTATGTCGAATCCGGCGTCAGCTGCGCGAAGCTGGCGAAGTTCTGCCGTAACGAGGGGCTTGCGGATGCTGATTTCTTTGCCGGCATTCCGGGCACCATAGGTGGCGCCCTGGCGATGAACGCGGGTGCCTTCGGTGGTGAAACATGGGCTTCGGTAGAGCGCCTGTTCATGCTCGACCGGCACGGGGTGCTGCTCGAGCGTAATGCGGATGAATTCGAGGTTGGTTATCGCCGGGTCAGCTTGCCACGGCAAGAATGGTTCGCCGCTGCATTGTTCCGCTTCAAGCAACGCGCTGCGGGTGAAGACTCGAATATCAGGCAATTGCTAAGGCAACGCAATGCTACCCAACCCATAGGCCAACCTTCCTGTGGTTCTGTGTTCAAGAATCCGGCAGGCAAACATGCGGCGCAACTGATCGAAGCAGTTGGTCTCAAGGGTTATTGCCTTGGCACGGCCTGTGTTTCGGACAAGCACGCGAACTTCATTATCAGCAGCGCGACAACCACTTCTCAGGATGTCGAGTCCCTGATCGAACATATCCGTGCCAGCGTAATGGCAAAGTTTTCTATCCGCCTCGAAACCGAAGTGCGTATCGTGGGGGAAGAGCTGTGAGCCTGCCGTCACGTAAGCCAGCCGCCGATGCAGCCGCAAAATGCGGCAGGGTAGCTGTTTTAATGGGCGGTGATTCTGCCGAACGCGAAGTTTCGCTTAACAGTGGCAATGCCGTGCACCGGGCCCTGCTCGACGCCGGCGTTGACGCGATCCCCGTGGATTTGCGGGACTGTGATTTTCATCAACTTGCTGGCCTCGAGGTCGATCGAGTATTTAATGTGCTGCATGGTCGCGGTGGTGAGGACGGCACGATTCGAGCGGTTCTCGATTTTCTTGGTATTCCGAGCACCGGCAGTGGAGTATGCGCAGCGGCGCTGACGATGAACAAGGTTCTAACCAAGAAAGTTATCCGCTGCAGCGGCATCCCGACGCCGGATTTCTTTGAACTACGCAGTCAATCTGACTGTCAGCGTCTGCTGGCCGAATTCGGCTTGCCGATATTCGTCAAACCGGTGGCGGAAGGTTCAAGCATAGGTATGACCCCGGTTCACCAGGCCGATGAACTGATTCCGGCCTGGGAGGCGGCGAGTAGTTACGGTGCAGCATTCGCCGAGAAGTTTGTCGACGGTGGCGAATACACCGCCGGCTTCATCTGTGGCGAAGTTCTACCATTGATCAAGCTCGAAACCCCGCGTGAGTTTTACGACTACGAGGCCAAGTACCTGGCCGACGATACAGTTTATACCTGCCCCAGCGGGCTGGCTGATAGCCAGGTTGCGGAGATTAATGAAATCGTCCTGCAAACGATCCGCGCCACCGGCGTCAAGCACTGGGGCAGGGTTGATTTCATGCTGGACCAGGAGCAGCGGCCCTGGGTGATCGAGGTGAATACAGTACCCGGGATGACGGATCATAGCCTGATTCCAATGGCGGCCAGGGCTGCTGGCATGGAAATGCCCGATCTGGTTTTGAAGATACTCTCAGCAACGCTACCAGGAGGGGGTCATGATGCTTAAGTTGCGTAAGCAGGGCAAACAGGGCAAGCAGGGCAAGCAGGCAAAACGCAAGCAGCCAGCAGCACAGCCAGCTTCGTTTCAGTGGCGCAAGTCATACAACTGGATTTTCCTGCTAGTGCCGATCCTGCTGGGTGGCTTTTACCTCGAGCGGGTAGAAAAACTATTACCGATACGTACGATTCAACTGTCTGGAAAGTTTGACAACCTCGATCAGCAGGCAGTAGCAAAAGTGCTACAGCAATACATCGGGCAGGGATTCTTTTCACTCGATATAAACGAAATGCAACAAACGCTGCACGCCAATTCCTGGACCGATTCAGTTTCAGTGCGCCGTATCTGGCCCGATAAACTGAGGGTAATGATTAAGGAAAAGAAACCGGTCGCGCGTTGGGATGGTGAACATTTGCTGAGTGATTCAGCCATCGTCTACCCGGCTGATACCGGTTCGTTCAGCCACCTGCCGGTAGTGCATGCAGCCAACCATCAGCCAGCCTGGGTACTTGAGCAGTTCTACCGACTCGAGGCGCAATTCAATAGCGTCGACGAACGTTTGATGGCACTGCATGCAGATAGCCGTGGGGCGCTCGATCTCGAGTTGATCAATGGTCTGCAAATCAAGCTGGGCAGGGGAAGCATCGATCATAAAATCGACCGCCTGGTGAGTATTTACCAGCA
>CALDDP010000207.1 GCA_937936805.1 uncultured Gammaproteobacteria bacterium
CGATATCGATTTCTACGTAGTACGCGAAAACTGCGAGGGGGAATACTCCAACGTCGGCGGTCGCATGTATGCCGGCACCGACGACGAAATGGCGATGCAGCAGTCGATTTTTACGCGCAAGGGTACCGACCGGGTGCTCAAATACGCCTTCGAACTCGCCAGGTCACGTCCGCGCAAACGGCTGACCTCGGCCACCAAGTCAAACGGTATTATCCATACCATGCCCTTCTGGGACGAACGCGCCGCGGCGATGGCGGAAAAATACCCGGATATCGAGATGGATAAGTATCATATCGACATCCTGGTCTCTCACTTCGTTAATAAACCAGAAATCTTCGATGTCGTGGTGGGTTCCAACCTGTTCGGCGATATCCTGTCGGACCTGGGCCCGGGCGTGACCGGAACGGTCGGTATAGCGCCATCGGCAAATATCAACCCGGAGCATAACTTCCCGTCGATGTTCGAACCGGTGCATGGTTCGGCACCCGATATCGCAGGGCAGGGGATTGCCAACCCGTTGGGACAGATATGGTCGGCGGCGATGATGCTGCAACACCTGGGGCAGCAGGACGCGCATGACGCAATTGTCACGGCGATCGAGGATGTGATTCGAGAAGGCGACAACCTGACCCGCGATATGGGGGGCAACGCCAGTTGTGTGGATTGCGGCAGTGCTGTTGCTAATCGGCTAGCAGGATCAGAATAATCGATATCGTAATCAGGACGATGCCGGCGGTTTCCTTCACTGAAACCTTTTCCCGAAAAACCAGCAGGGTCACCACGAAGGTAAAGAGCAGTTCAATTTGCCCGAGCGCGCGCACATAGGTTGCGTTTTGCAGCGTAAACGCGCTGAACCAGCCAATCGATGCCAGGCCCCCGCTGATTCCAACCAACGCTGCGGGGCGCCAGTGAAGCAGCAGCTTTTTCAACTGGTCGGGTTCGCGCATGCCGAGCAGAACTCCCATTATTGCGGTTTGCAGGATGAGTACGACCAGCAGCGTGAACGACGCAGCTACCAGATAGTTATCCACGCCGAGTGAAAGTGAGGCTGCGCGGAACAGTACCACGCTCAAACCAAGCCAGGCCGCACAGGCCAGTCCGATCAGTGTTGGTGGTCGCCACAGGCCGCTGACCAGGTTGTCGATGCTGAGTTTAGCCTGCCCGGCGCTTAGAATAACCAGCCCCGCCGAACTCATCGCAATCGCTACGATAACCGGAGCTGTAATTTCGTCGCCGAGCAGGATCAGGCCAAAAATGGCAACCATTACCGTTTCCAGTTTCGAAATGGTGGTACCGACGGCAAAGTTATGGAATGAAAACAGCCACAGTAGAAAAACGGTAAACATGATCTGGCATACGCCACCGGTAAGCGCATAGAGCAGGAAACTGGTCGAAAAACCGGGTAATGGCTGACCCTCGCTATAGATCACGGTAAAAAAATAAACCAGTGCGATCGGCCAGGCATAGAAAAAGCGTACGTAGGCGGCTCCCAGGGTTGTGAGCTTGCCTTTCAGGTGTTTTTGCAATGCCGAGCGAATGTTTTGAAAAAACGCCGCCGCGATGGTTAACGGAATCCAGAGTTCCATTGTCGCCCTTTATTTTCTTCAGGTGTGCAGAATACCTTGTGAGCTAACACCACGGAAGCGGAGATCCTGTCATATCGACGCGCCTATAGATTCCCGCCGGGGCGCGCAGGTTTTCGCGGGAATGATTAAGGAAGGGGGGGAAAGACTAAGAAAAGGTGGGAGTGACTATGAGATATAAATGCAATGCTTCCGGGATGACGGCATTGGTTGCTATTATGCCTGCGACTTAAAAAGAGATAGCAAAGTGGCCGAATATCATCTTGCCCAACTCAATATCGTGAAAATGAAGTTCGATATCGATGCTCCCGAGCTCGAGGATTTCTTCGCGCGCTTTGATGAAATCAATGCGCTTGCCGACGGATCACCGGGATTTGTCTGGCGCCTGTCGATCGATGACGAAGATGCCACCGCAATCGATCATTTCGGACCCGACTACCTGGTCAACATGAGCGTATGGGAAGATGTTGATTCGCTGCATCGATATGTTTACCGTTCGGCACACAGCGAGGTTATGGCACGCCGCAAGCAATGGTTCGATCATATGCTCGAAGCCTACTCGGTACTATGGTGGATTCCCGCCGGAACTGTTCCAATAATAACCCAGGCCGACGAGCGACTGCAGTGCCTGCGCCATAACGGTCCCACTGCTGAGGCGTTTACCTTCAAGCAGATATTTGCCGCTGAATAGTCTGCGGTCACAGAATGATTTTTTCGCGTAACCTGATCGTAGCGCTGATCGCAACCATCGTTTCGTTCAGCACGCTGTACATCCCGCAACCGATGCTGCCCTTGCTGGCATCTAACTTCGACGTTTCGGCCGGGGAGGCAGGGCTGCTAATGACCGTGGCGATGCTGCCACTGGCTTTTGCGCCGGCGCTGTATGGATATTTCCTGCAGGCCATTCCCGCGCGTCTGATGTTGACAGTCGCGCTCAGTCTGCTTGCCCTCGATCAACTGTGTTTTTATTTTGTGGACGAATTCTGGCAGCTGATTGTGCTGCGCCTGATCCAGGGCCTGCTGCTGCCGGCGATATTCACCGCCCTGATGACCTACTGTGCGAGCATGGTGCCGGCGAAGATGGTACGCCGGGCGATGGGGTTTTACATCGGAGCGACTATTCTGGGGGGATTTAGCGGCAGACTGGTGGGCGGTATCTTTGCCAGTTCATTCGACTGGCGAACAGCTTTCGTGGTGATGGGGGTGATGCAATTACTGCCGTTGCTGTTACTGATGAAAGTAGACGCGGATGCCGATATTAATTTCTCCCGCCTCGATTCGAAGAGTATTTCGAGGGTGCTGGCCAATCGTCATTATCGTTTCATGTTTCTGTCGCTGGCTTCGATATTTTTCGTCTTTTCCGGAATCCTCAACATTATTCCCTTTCATTTACAGGATCTGGAGCCGGACACTACGCCCCTGGTGATATCGATGCTTTACCTGGGATACCTGGTCGGAGCCCCGGTATCGTTCTTCAGCGACTCGATCAGTCGCTGGTTTGGCGACGAACGCAAGGGCCTGTTACTCGGTTTGGCGATACATGCCTTTGGCCTGGTGATGCTGCTCTTCGTCGCCCTGCAGGGACTCATCGTGATGATGTTTTTCCTCGCCGCAGGCTTTTTTCTGATCCATGCGTTGCTGTCGGGACTGGTCAATCACCTGGCGCAGGAACACAAGGGTGTCGTCAACGGACTCTATGTTTCGATCTATTACTTCAGCGGTGCGCTGGGCTCCTGGCTGCCCGGCTACCTGTATGAAGGTCTGGGCTGGGACGACATGATCCTGCTGTTCATGGTGATACTCGGTTTTTGCGCCTGGAGTATCAGCCGGTGCAAAGCGCAAGGCCGGTAGGTAATAAAAGGGGTGCTCTACGGCCAGCCAGGGATTATTATTGCGGCTCTAGCTGACTGGAGATATTGATGCCACATATCGTCCTCGAGTATTCCGAAAACCTGTCTGAACTGCCGGATTTCAGGGCCCTGTTCGATGACATTCATCAGGCGCTGAACCGGATTGGCGGGATCAAGGTCGAAAACTGCAAGAGTCGTGCGCGTGTCGCCGAGCATTGTTACATCGGCGATGGCAATCCCGATAACGCGTTTATTCATCTCGATATCGAGTTTGTCAAAGGGCGCAGTGCCGAAGTCAGGCAGGCCATCGGGCGCGAATGCCTCGACCTGGTAAAAAGGTATTACCACCTGCATCTGTCGGATGCGTTACAGATTACCGTCAAAGTAGATGACATTGCGCTCGATTTTTACTTCAAGGATCCGGCCGGGACGCTCAATTACCAATGAAAAAAAGTACTACCACACCATTCATGGCGCCACCCGACTACGGTCGGTCGCTGACCGGGTTTAGCGTCAATCTGCTGAGCCCTGATCTGCCGCGAGCGCTTGTTTTCCAGCGCGATGTGCTGCAGGCAGAAATTCTGCATCAGGATGAAGATTTGTTGATTCTGCGAGGCTACGGCAGCAACTGGATGGTGCATGCCGATCATACCTATGACCAGCATGCACTGCTCGCCGATACCCTCGCAGAAACCCGACGTGGCGCCGGCATTGAACTGCGGCTGCACGGCTGCGATCCCGATGCTACCGCTGCGCGCGCGCAGCAGCATGGCTTCAAACTGCTGGATGGCCCGCGTGACCAGCCGGATCATGGCTTGCGCGAAGCGCATATCATCGATGCCGACGGCTATGTCTGGGTGCCGGATGTGCCATTCATAGAGGCGTGAGAGAAAAGAAAGATATCCGGCTGTTTTTCGCGTTATGGCCGGATGAAGCGGTGCGCGCCGAGCTGCATCGCGCCGGTAATACGATAAACCTTGAACGGCCGGCGCGACGGGTGCCGCGTTACAATCTGCACCTGACCCTGCATTTCATCGGCAATGTATCATTCGCGCAAATGGACTGCCTGCGACAGCAGGCGCGTATGGTCAGGGCCGAGGCCTTCGAGCTCAGTATCGATCGCCAGGGTTGTTTCAGTAGGCCCCGCGTCGGCTGGCTGGGTTGTCGCGAGATGCCGGCCGCCCTGAGCGAACTGCATAAGCAGCTGGGGCAGCGCCTGCAGCGGTGTGACTACCAGCCCGAGGCACGGCAGTACAATCCGCATGTTACGGTAGCGCGCAAGATCAGGAGCGTTGCCGAGAGCGCAAGCTTCGCGCCGATAGCCTGGAAAGTAGGAGCATTTTCACTGGTCGAGGTTCGCCAGGTTGAAAACGGCGTACAATATCGCGTTGTCGAAACCTTTCCACTGATATGAGCAAAGCAGACGAGTACCGGCTCCCAGCCGACGTATTGCGGCAGTTGACGCAGCGTTCAGACGCGCGCGGCCTCGCGCAACTGGGCACGCACCTGGCGATGTTGATACTGGCGGGTGTCGGCCTGCATTTTACCTATGGCAGCCTGTTGGTAGTGATCACGCTGCCTTTGTATGCCGCCATCCTGATCTTCCTGTTCGCAGCGCTGCATGAAACGATTCACTTCACCGTGTTCAAAACCCGTTGGCTGAATAATCTGGTGGCTGCCCCCATCGGTTTCCTGCTATTGCTGCCCTTTCAGTACTTTCGCGCCTTCCATTATGTTCACCACCGCCATACGCAGAATCCGCAACTCGATCCGGAGCTGCTCGATACCAAACCATTGCTGCACAAACGTTACTGGCTGTACCTCAGCGGTTTGCCTGTCTGGTGGCAAAGCCTCAACACCATCTGGCGGCATGTCCGCGGCAGGGTCGATGAAGCTTACATCGAAGAACGTCATCACCGGATGATAATTAACGAGGCACGTTTTCACGTGGCCGGCTACGCGTTGCTGCTGTTGCTCAGCTTGCTCACGTCCAGCGGATTTCTCTGGTGGTACTGGATTTTACCCGCCCTGGCAGGCCAGCCTCTATTGCGGCTGTACTTGCTGGCCGAGCACAGTGGTTGCGACTTCAGCGACAACATGCTAGAAAATTCGCGCACGACCTATACAGTCCCGTGGCTCAATTTCATCGCCTGGAACATGCCATATCACGCTGAACATCATTATCTCGCCTCGGTGCCGTTTCATGCACTGCCGGCGCTGCACGCCTACACCGGTCAGCGGGTCAAGTACAAGGGGGCAGGATATTACCGGGTAAATCGGGAGATCGCCGCCAATCAGTGAGACTTGATAAAGTCCGCGACTTCGCGGATCGAGCGTCTGGCCTCGGGGATCGGGTAAAACTCGAATACATGCCACATGCCTTCGTTGACGCGCAGGTCACAGGTGACCCCGGCAGCGCGCATTTTCTGCGCCAGGCGCAGGCACTGGCTGAGCAACAGGTCCCGACTGCCGGTGGTGATGATGCACGGCGGTAGATCATGCATATCACCGTAAAGCGGGGAGATGCCGGGGTCGTCGAGTGCCTGGCCATTGGCATGCCAACTGGCGGCAATATCAGTCCACAGATTGCTCAGGGTCGGATCCCGTCCGTCGTTAAAAATATGGCTATCGCCCTGATTGTTAAGGTCGCACCAGGGCGAGAACAATGCCGCGCAACCGGGCATCGCAAGGCCCAGGTCGCGAACCTGCTGCATCAATCCGAGTGCCTGGTTGGCGCCGGCGGATTCACCGCAGACGACGAGTCGCGCCGCACCGTAGTGCGCGAGCAACTCCGGGTAAACCTGGTGCATGTCCTGCTGCGGTGCGGGGTAGGGATGTTCGGGCGACAGGCGGTAGTCGACCATGACTATCCTGGCCTCGCACAGTTGCGCTAGCGGGGCGGCGATAATCAGGTCCTCGTAACTGCTGCCGCTGACATAGCCACCGCCGTAGGCATACTGGATACAACGTCCATCGGCGTTTGACCAGTGCCGCGGGGTTAGCTGTTTGCAGGGAATGCCGGCTACTTCGATGTCCCTGATTTCACCCTGGAAAGTTTCCACTGCAGCCTGAACGTAGTCGTCGAAACCCGAGCGAACGTCTTTGCGGTATTGTTCCAGGTTGTCGAGTTCAGGCACTGCGAGGCCGGCGCTTTGCAGTTCGGCATAGAGATCAGCGGCAGCAGCGCTCATATCGGCTTTACGCCCGGTCATGCTAATACTGCCTCGAGATCTCTGATTAAATCCTCGGGATCTTCGAGTCCGATCGACAGGCGGAAAATTCCCTCCCCGGCCTCGTCCCGGTACTTGTCGAGTTCGTCTCCTTCGAGTCGATAGGATGAACCGATCAGGTCCACGGTCTGCATCAGGTAAACCAGGCTGCGATGGTGTCCGAGCGAAACCGCGTAGTGGATAACCTCGAGTTCCTGCATCATACGCTGTGCGATCGCTTTCGGGTTCGCGGTGCGAAAACTGATCATGCCGGAAAAGTTATCCATCTGCGCCCGGGCGAGCGCGTGCTGCGGGTGTGATTCGAGGCCGGGATAAAGTACCTTTTCAACCTTGTCGTGAGCTTCTAGAAAGCTGGCCACGGTGTGGGCATTTGCCTCGTGACAACGCATGCGCAGCGGTAAAGTCGCCATGCCGCGCATGATCAACCATGCATTGAAGGGGCTGATGACGCCACCGTAATGCACCAGCGCCTCGCCGCGCAGTGGACCGAGCAGCGCCTGGCTGCCGCAAACTGAACCCCCCATGGCGTCACCATGTCCGCCGATGTACTTGGTCAGGGAATGGATTACCAGGTCGGCACCGAGATTCAGTGGCCGGGTTGCAATCGGCGACGCAAAGGTGGAATCGACTGCCAGCAGGGCGTCCCGTGCGTGTGCGATACCGGCAGCCGTGGCGATATCCGCTATTCGCAGTAGCGGATTGGATGGCGTTTCCAGCCACAGCATGCGCGTATTGTCGCGCATCGCGGACTCGATCTTGGCCGGTTGGGTGGTGTCGACCGGTGTAACCTCGACGCCCAGCCGGGTCAGGGTCTCGCGTGCGAACTCGGCGGTGCCTGGGTAATTGGTATTGCTGATGACGAGATGATCGCCCTGGCTCAAATGCGCCAGCATCACTGCCGCGCTCGCGGCCATGCCGGAAGCAAAGGCTACGCAGGCTTCGGCCTGCTCGAGGATGGCGAGTTTCTGTTCGAGTTGCCTGGTGGTCGGGTTGTCCCAGCGGGTGTAGACAAACGGAGTTTCCGCGGTCAGGTTGTTCGCCGAGAAACTGATTTCCTCGTCGACCATGAAAGTGCTCGACATTTCCAGGCCGGGAGCCGATGCACCCGTGGCCGAATCCGGATTTTCGCCGCCGTGGATTGACAGCGTCTGGATCCCCTTGTCCGCTGTTGTTTTTAATGTCATGGGAATGGCTCCGGGCAGAAAGCCGTATTAGTAAGGCTGAATCGAAGTGATGTCAATCAGGTTCATCGATGTTGCTCACGGGGGCTCGGTCAAAGGCGTGATCGCCGGGGTAGACACGATCCTCGCGCTTACCGATGGCGATAGTAAAATCATCCCGGGCCATGGACCATTGGCAAACCGGGCCGATTTAACGCGTTACCGCGATATGCTGGCAATCGCCTATGAACGCCTGCTCAAGCTCAAAATCCAGGGTGTTTCAGCCGAGGGGGCGGTATTGCAGGCTCCGCTCGAAGACCTGGAGGCCGACTGGGGCGGTGGCATATTTACCGCCGACAAGTGGATAGGGGTCGTATACCCGGCCGTATTCTAGGCAGGCTGTGCCAGGAACTGCTCCAGCGAACGTTCGGGATCGAAGATATCCACCGCCGCCGGCGTGAAATTTTTGTGCCGATAGCCGTTCGATCCGATCGGTTCGTATAGCGACAGGATTTCCTCGCGTCTTCCGGCAAGATCGCGTATCGCGGCCACCAGCGCTTCTAGATCGGCGCGGGTGGTATACAGCCCGAGGCTGGCGCGCGCCATGCCACGCTTTCTTTCGATATCGCCTTCCGCGTTGGGTGCATCGGGATCGATGTCCATTTCCCAGAGTTCACGTTTGAGCAGTTCACGCACGTAAGGATGCGCGCAAAAACAGCCATTACGCACCTGGATATTGTGGTAGTCGTTGATGGCGGCTGCGGTCAGGCCATGATCGAAACCCTTGATATTGAAGGTCAGCGTACCTGTGCGAGGTATATCAGCCGGGTCAGGGCCGTAGAGCGTAACGTCCTCAATTGCGGACAATTCTTTCCAGGCGAAGTCGATCAGGTCGATTTCTTTCTCGCGCACCATGTCCATGCCGACCCTGGTCAGCAGGTCGAGTACCGCGCCGAGCGTAATCGCGCCGACGATATTCGGCGTACCCGCCTCTTCGCGGTCGGGCAGCGTGGCGGTGGGCATATATTCCGCGATGTAAACATCGTCGACCATGCCACCGCCGAGTTCCGCCGGTTTGATCGCATTGAGTAAACTCTTCTTTGCTATGACCGCACCCGGAGAGCCGGGCGCGTAAATCTTGTGCCCGGAAAATACCAGCACATCGATATCGGCATCGTCCATGCTGACCGGGGCGTGCGCGATCATTTGCGAGGCATCGACCAGCAGGTAAGCGCCAACCGCATGCATGAGCTCGGCAACTTCTGCGAGTGGGGTGATAGCACCGCTGACGTTACTGGCGCCGGTAACGGCGATGTAATTGATGTTTTCCCCATGTTCGTCACAGATTGCACGCAATTTATCCATGTCCAGGCCGCCGTAACGCTCGAACTCACCCGCACAGGGGATATGAATGACCTGCCCGGAATGGTGACGATGGGGTAGATCGTTGGAATGATGCTCCATTTCAGACACGAGTACCACGCTGCGCTCGGGTCGCGCGCGCGACAGGCTGGCGGCCATGCGATTGAAGCCCGCGGTCGCGCCGCTGCCGGCAAAAAAAGTACAGTAGTTCTCAGGATTGGCGCCGACAAATTCCAGCACGCGCTGGTGCGCCCATTCAAAGGCATGCGAGGCGCCGCGCGCCGCATAGTGCAGATCCGAGTGCGTACTGGCGTAGTGTACGAGGAATTCATGACCGACGTTATAAGCCGGACCCATCATCAGCGTGGAGGCCGCCGAGTCCAGGTAAATACGGGGCCCACGTCTGCCATCGACGGTCGGGTATTCGGTGTCACGGCCGATAAAATTGTTCTGTAAACTGGTCAGCAGGTCGGAATTGCTCATAGATTTAATTTGGTAAGACGAAACAGTTATTGTCGCATAATTCGGCCGCTTGGCAACCATCCGGGGATTTCGTGCAGCTTCCGCAGCCAGTACGGACTGCGCCTGATTCAGGCTGCGCGATTCGGGTAGTGCTCTGCCCAGTAACGCGCCAGGTCATCGCGACGGCATACCCAGACCCGTTCGTGTCCAAGCACGTAATCGAGGAACTTATACAGGCTGCCGATGCGTCCGGGACGACCTATAAGGCGGGCATGCAATCCGATCGTCATCATCTTCGGATGAGTTTCGCCTTCGGCGTAAAGTATGTCGAAGCTATCCTTCAGGTAGGTAAAGAATTCGTCGCCGAGTTGATAATCGTGATCGCCACGACTGAATTTCGAG
>CALDDP010000208.1 GCA_937936805.1 uncultured Gammaproteobacteria bacterium
CCGGCATGCGAATCCTGACCCTTGATGGTAACGTCATACCAGTGCTGGCCCTGTCCGCCGACAACGACGCCGATCTGGTGGTTGTCGGCTTCCAGTATCGGACCCTGTTCGATATGCGCCTCGAGCAGGGCGCCGATCGGATTGTCACCGCAGCGCGCCGCACCCATGTAACCAATGCGTTTCAATTCATCGCCGAGGCTTTTACCGTCACTGTCGGTTATCGCCCAGGCGTAGTCCTTTTCGAACAGTCCGGCATACACCCCGGATGAAATCATCGCCGGCGCAAAACGCGAACCTTCCTCGTTGGTCCAGACCACGATCTCTACCGGCGCCTCGGTGGTGACATTATTATCATGCAGCGTCCGCACCGCTTCGAGCGCGGCCAGCACACCATAGATACCATCGAACTTGCCGCCATGGGGCTGCGTATCGAGATGACTGCCGGCGACAATCGGCGCCAGATCGTTGTTGCGCCCGGCGCGCTGCGCGAAGATATTCCCCATATCGTCGATCGTGATACTGCAACCAATTTCCTCACACCAGCGGATAAACAGATCGCGTCCGTCGCGATCTTCATCAGTCAGTGCAAGCCGACAGGAGCCGCCATGCTGGCCCGGCCCGATTTCGCCGATCGCCATAATGCTGTCCCACAGGCGTTGACCGTCAACGCGGATATCTGCTGCTGTATCATTCATAACTACACCTGAACTGAATCGCGCTTGAGCGCCTGGCATAGACAATGTACTCCGCCGCCGCCCAATGTAAACATCGACATATCAGGCGCGAATACTTCGTAACCGCGATCGCGCAGGTCCTGGTTGAGCTTGACGCCACCCGCCATCGATAAAACCTTTTTGTTGCCGAGCGCCACCAGGTTGACGCCGAGATCCTTTGCCTCGGCAAAACCGACGTCGACAAAATCAAAGCCTTTTTTGCGCAACCAGTCGATCACCCAGCCTTCGAGCGCATCCAGACAGGCGACCAGCAATTTGTGATCGAGCGGCACCACGAGCCCATCCATGTGCACGAACAACGCCGGGATCGGCGCAACCTCGACGTCCCAACCTTCCCGCCGCACGAATTCAGCCACCTGTTCCGAACCCTCCTGTTCGGAGCGCTCGCCGCAGTAACCAATCAACACGGTACCGGGTTCGAGAATGACAAAGTCACCGCCTTCGAAATGCCCGGCGGTGGCGTAGTTCCAGATCGGAATATTATTTTGCTGATAAAACCGGATCACCGAGTGGTAATCGGCACGGCGGCATTTGAGTTGCATATGGCAGATTAACGCACCCCAGGGTGTCATCGCGCTCGAATCGCGGGCAAAAAAGTTGCGATGCAGCACCGGGTCTGACTCGAGGTAATGGCAGCTAACCCCGGCCTCCTCGTAGATGCGTACCATTTCCCGATGTTGACGCTGCGCGAGATCGAAATCGAACTCGATCCCGGTTTTATGCATGTTTTTCAGGGTGCGCCCGATCAACGGTCCGGCCTCGACCCACTTGAAATAATCAGGTTTACCCAGCAAAACGTCGCGTAACACGCCGTAGTCGTTATCAATACCCCAGTAATCCGGAGAATGTTGTTGATCAGCCACTGATTTTATCCCCTGCCGATGGTTTCAGGCCCCAAGTCTGGCATAAAAACAGGACAACGAATATTACAGCGAGCCCTTTATTTCATTGCTTTTACCGATACACGGGCTGACCTGACAGCAGCAAACCACCGCAAATAACAGTTTTACATCTGGTGCATCAATGGCTACCATCGGCCGACTGACGATTTTTTGATCGTATTCAGTTGAGTGTATATAAGCCGTTATCAATAAAGACGGCTATATTTTTTAGTTGTAATTTCAATAACCGAGGAATAGTAAATGAATCTCAAAAAAACCCTGACGGGCACTCTCGTGGCCGTCAGCATGGGCGCGACCAGTATTGCCAGCGCCGCCGATGTCGTCATCGGTGTACCCAACTGGCCCTCCGTGGCCGCGACCGCAAATATTCTTAAAGTCGTAATCGAAGAAAATCTCGGACTCGACGTCGAACTGCAGAACGGCACTAACCCGATCGTTTTCGAAGCGATGGATTCAGGCGCCATGCATGCGCATCCCGAAGTATGGATGCCGAACCAGCAGAACCTGCACGATACCTTCGTCAAGACAAAAGCCACCGTGGAAATGAATCCCAACGGTGTTCCCGCTTTCCAGGGCATGTGTGTACCCAAGGCGCTGGCTGACAAGCACGGTATCAAGTCAATCGACGACCTGACCAACCCGGATGTCGCGGCACTTTTCGACACCGACGGCGACGGCAAGGGTGAAGTCTGGATTGGTGCTCCTGGCTGGGCTTCCACCAATATCGAAAAAATTCGCGCCAAGTCTTACGGCTACGACCAGACTTTCGAGCTGACCGAAAGCGACGAGACACTCGCCTACGCGAATCTCGACAATGCAATCAAGGGTAACAAGCCCTGGGTAGGTTTCTGCTATACGCCGCATTACGTTTTCGTTTTGCACGAAATGCAGGTACTCGAAGAGCCGGCTTATGACGCCGCGCAGTGGAAAGTGGTACAGCCCACCGACGATCCAAACTGGTTGGCAGTCTCCACGGCCGGTACCGCGTGGGATACCGCGTACCTCCACCTGCATTTCGCCAAGTCAGTGGAAAAGAAACATCCCGAAGTCGCCAAGCTGTTCAGAAATATGAAACTCAGCACCGACGAAGTATCGGAGATGACTTATGCGCTCGTGATCGACAAGGAAGATCCGGCTGCCTACGCGGCTGCCTGGGTCAAGAAGCACGAGGACCAGGTACTCAGCTGGTTGACCAACTAGGTCGCAATTAAAATATAAACGAGCCGCCGGCGAAGTACCGGCGGCCGCTTTCAATTCAGGGGAGGAAGTCAACATGTCGGAAACGGTTGTCAAGGCAACGGGTGTCTGGAAGGTCTTTGGTGACCAATCCGACGCCGCCATCAAGGCGATACGCGAGGAAGGCATCGGCAAGCCCGAGGTGCTCGCACGCTTCGGCTGCGTGGTCGGTGTGCAGGATGCCACTTTCGAAGTACCACGTGGCGAAATCTTTTGCATCATGGGCCTGTCCGGGTCCGGCAAGTCCACACTGGTACGTCACATCAATCGCCTGATCGAGCCGACCGCCGGTTCGATCGAGCTGCTCGGGCGCGACGTGTCGAGCCTGAACCAGGCCGACCTGCGCGCGCTGCGCGCTAACCATATCGGCATGGTTTTCCAGCATATGGCGCTGTTGCCGCACCGCTCGGTGCGCGACAACGTCGCCTATCCGCTGGAGATCCGCGGCGTCGCCAAGTCCAAGCGCTGGGCGGTGTCCGACCATGCACTCACACTGGTCGATCTGGTGGGTTACGAGGATCGCCTGCCCAAGGAACTCTCGGGCGGTATGCAGCAGCGCGTCGGCATCGCCCGTGCGCTTGCCTCCGACCCCGAGGTTTTGTTGATGGACGAACCTTTCTCCGCGCTCGACCCCCTGATTCGCATGCAGCTGCAGGACCAGTTCAAGGCGCTGGTCGCGGAATTGCAGAAGACCACTCTGTTCATAACCCACGATCTCGACGAAGCGATCCGCATCGGTCACCGCATCGCGATCATGAAGGATGGCGTGATCGTGCAGATCGGCACGCCTGAAGAAATAGTCATGAATCCGGCCGACGATTACGTACGCGAATTCGTGCAGGGCATTTCCAAGCTGAAACTGGTTAAGGCGCACTCGATTCTCGAACCGCTGGACAGTTATGACGGTAATCTCGACGGCGCACCGCGAGCCGATGAACTAGCCGACCTGGATCAGTTGATCGACCATGCGGTCGGCACTGATATGCCGGTCGTGATCACGTCGAACGGCGAGGACGTCGGTGTCGTGACCAAGCCACGACTGCTGCGCGGTATCCAGGGGGGTAAAGAATAATGAGCGACAACGAGAGTAACGCAAGCGTTATAGCCGCGTCCGATATCGAGGTCGACCACGCAAGCCTCGATGCGTCGATTACCGAATTCGCCGGCAAGAACGGCGACTATTATGCCAAACAGTTTCACCGCATTCATTCATCCACCGGCCTGTTGCCGAATACCTTCAACTTGATGGCCGCGGTCCTCGGCCCGGTATGGGCTGCGTCGCGCGCGGTCTGGGGTATGTTCTGGGGATTCCTGATCCTCGAAATGATCGCCTGGGTGCAAATCGGCAGGGGCTGGTGGGGTGATCCCGGTGCCAACTTCTTCGAGCGTGCCGCGAAGCAGCAGGAACGCGCCGAAGGTTTTCTCGAACGCGCGGAAGCCGCGCGCGCGGCCGGGGAAGATCCCAGCCGTTTCGAAAAGCTCGCGGAAAACATCGGTAATGCCGCGGAAAAGAGCGAGGCCCTCGGTCAGGCAGCGAGTTCCGAGGCGACCGGCATCCTGCTTGGTGGCCTCTTCCTGCTACTGCTGTTCAAGATACTGCAGGGGTTGTACGCCAACTCGATTTACGAAAAACAGTTCAGCCGCTGGCGGATAGACCAGAACGCGACCGAAAGCGGCGTCAAGCCGAAGAATATCCTGCTCGGCATCGTGCTGGTGGTTTTGATCGGGCCGTTGACAATATACAAGTTTACCGTCGACAGCCCGCTCGAAGTGCTCAATGAATTCCCTGAAAAACAGGTTTCCAGTGTTTTTATCGACTCGGACAAAGCTACGTTGTTCACCGAGCTCGCGAGTTGGCTGGAGCAGAAGATCGACAATGCCGCGATAGCGGGTGCGGGTGCCTTCGATGGCATCACCGCGGGTGTGCGATGGGTGCTCGACGCGCTGGGCCTGGCCCTGATCGGTACGCCCTGGCCGGTGGTAATGCTGGTCATTTGCGTGGTCGCCTGGCGGGCCGCTGGGCCGCGGGTGGCAATTTTCACCGCCGCTTCGTTGGCCTACATCGCGCTACTCGGTTACTGGGCGATCGCGATGGAGACCGTTGCCCTGGTCGGCGCCGCCGTGTTCATCTGCGTTATTATCGGGATTCCACTGGGTATCTGGTTTGGTAAATCGAGGCGCGCGTATAATGCGGCAGAACCGGTACTCGACCTGATGCAGACGCTACCGGCGTTTGTTTACCTGATTCCAATCATCGCTTTCTTCGGCACCGGCAATCCGCCGGGAATTCTGGCGACCATCATCTTTGGCATGCCGCCGGTGATCCGCCTGACCTCGCTCGGCGTGCGCGGTGTGCCCGATTCGATCAAGGAAGCAGCGGTCGCGTTTGGCGCTTCGCGCTTTCAGTTGTTGAAAGACGTAGAGGTGCCGCTCGCCCTGCCGTCGATTATGACCGGCGTCAACCAGACCATTCTGATGTGCCTGTCGATGGTGGTTATCATTTCACTGATCGGCGGTGGCGGTCTCGGCAAGGTTATCCTCGAAGCGTTGCAGTACGCGGCCAAGGGGCCGGGGCTGCTCGGTGGTTTCGCGATCCTGTTCGTCGCCATGGTAATCGACCGCATCGTGCAAGGTGCGTTCCGCCGTAAGGACCAGGAACTATAGCGGGGCTTCAGTCCAGCGTCTTGCTAAAATAAACGCGGTCGAAGCCGTTCTCGACGCGGCGATCAAACTGCTCATACCCGAGCCTGGGGTAAAGCCCCAGGTTCTCGGTCATCTTCGCGTTGGTGTATAACTGAATGGAGCCATAACCGCCGCTGCGGGCCTGCTGCTCGACATAATCGATCAGCTGTCTGCCGAGGCCGAGACCCTGGAATCGGGGATCGACGGCAACGTTTTCAAGGTGGAGATAATCATTACAGCCATAGCAAACCACGAAGCCGCGGACTTGCCCATCGAGCTCGATTACAGACAGCGTCCCGGCCTCGATCAACGCGGCAAAATCGGCCACCATTGGCGCCGGCTTTTTACCTATGCGTTCGACGTACCGGGTGTAGGCCTCTACCGCACAGGTCCTGACCTGTTCCAGATCGGTATGGGTGGCCTTGCGAATTATATGCATTAAGTAACTACCAGCTGGTTAAAATGCCACTGCGGGCTTCATGCGGGTAGTAACCATGTCGGAAGCGGCTGCATGAAAACAATGGAATAAAGTTTATTCGACCATCCGCATTCTAACTGATTCTTTTTTCTTTCAGATCATTTAAAGTACCCGCATTTTATTCGGGTTAACAGCTTTGAAATACGCAGCCATCGGCCCGCTCTTCGCGACTGCCCTTTGCATAATTGCATCCGCAGCCCAAAGCGCGGATCAGGAGTGGATTGAAGCCGGTGCCAGGCTGGGTTTCTCAAAAGACGTCCGTGGCGAGAATTTCAACCAGCTGGAAATGGCTGCCGCTTACCGGTTGCCGCGGAGCTGGGTGCTGGATAGCGGCTGGATAATCGAAAGCAGACTTAATGCCTCTGCCGGCGTCCTCGACGGCGGCGGTGACACCGCAGCGATTGTATCCGCTGGACCCGGCCTTGCATTGGTCAGCCCGAGCCGGCAGTTTACCGTCGAAGCAGGTATTAGCCCGACCTTGGTGAGCCGGCATGAATTTGGGGATGCAGATTTTGGCGGGGTTTTTCAGTTTACCAGTTTTGTTGGATTGAACTCCCGCATTGGCAAGCAAACCACGGCCTCGGTGAGAATCCAGCATATGTCGAATGCCAGCATCTATGATTCCAATCCAGGTCTGGACCAGGCCATGCTGGGAATCAATTATCGATTTTGATGTCCGCGCAAGATTAACACTTATTAACGCACCCCACTGCTCCCCGCGACCTGTATATCGATCAAGAAGCAGCTGATTGATCCCGAATGATGCGTTCGTTGATCTGCCTGAACTCTTCTATCAACTGGTCACAATACTTCTTCTCGGATTGACACAAGGCATCAATCCTGTCAACCAGCTCCCTCGCCGATCACATCCTCGAGCATCGCAATTTCGCGCGCCAGCTCACGTGACAGGTTAATCATTAACAACCCGAAATCGGCGGGAAAATTTACATGCAGGTTATAAAACTGGTCGCTGCCTATGTCGAGCACCATGCTCTCCTCGGTTGCAACATCGATGCCATTGTGCGGGATAAGACCTATCATCAGATCGAAATCCATCTGTTCGCCCGGGCAGAAGTACCGGGTAAGAATATCGCAATCTTCGCCATGCTTGTAAAAGGCGAACTTTCCTCGCAGCACCACCTTGAATTCTGCTGCTATCTGGTTGATCCGGACAACATACTCGCCCTTTTCAAATCGTTTGATCACTCCATTGGTTAGCATGTCTGCGATTACTTCGTCCGACAATGCGCCAAACGTGGAAAGCTCCCGCAGGTATGGAAACCCGAGAGTTTCGATTACTTCAGCAGCATCAATTACTTCCATCACGCCAACTCTGAGTAGATTTATGTATCATATGCCGTTATCAGGTCGTTTCCTGTGATTTAGGACAATAAAAGACAAGATCAGTTTTACGCCTGGAGATCAGTTTTACGCCTGGAGAACAGTTTTGCGGCACTCTGTCCTTACAGGGGCTGGCAGGACTGTTTCTCAACGACATGAAAAACGTGGGCAATACCCTGCAGGCACTGGTGCAGGTAGATCAACTGCTCATCCCCGAAAACCGTGATTAGGAATATGTTAGAGATGAATTGCCTGGACAGATATCGCAGTAAGCTCATTGGTCAGATCAACCGAGATCTCAAAATCGTTCTTGCTGGTCCGGATGAGGAAGCGATTCATAATTTCAGAGTCGGCATGAAACGGCTTACCGCACTTTACTTCTTCCTCAACGAAGTCGATCCTGGGCTGAAAACCCGAAAAATACTTAAGCCCTACCGCAGGTTGGCAAAATCTATCGGCGTGATTCGCGATGGACATATTGTCGTACACTTAATCCAGCAGCTTGATGAGATTTGTACTGCCGATAAAAAAGTACTGATAAAAGCGATAAAGTCTAAATCAGGGAATGATTATCGCGTGTTTAAAAGATCCACCGAGGCCAGCACGCTTATACGGGTAAGCGTCCCCACCATCAGGTCGATGGGTTTATCCGAAAGAGCCATCCTGCGTGAAAAACCGATCGCGCTGAAGGGGCTTTTATCCCAGATCATGAGCACCAGGTCGCGAATGACGGCGGAACAGTGGCATAAGAAACGAATACTGCTAAAGCGGTATCATCACAAGCTGGACGCATTTTGCTTTTGCCCGGGTCATAGCTCGGACGAAAGTGAATTGAAGCAGATAAAAATTCTCGAGCAACTGCTCGGGGACTGGCATGACCGCGTTATTGCTGCAGAGATGCTGCAGTTACTGAACGGTGTAGAGGCGGAAGCCGGACGCGCGATTGCGGTGATGCGCAAGCAGGACAGGATGTTGCTGGGCTCAGCAAAGATTTACCTGAACAAGTATCAAAAATGGCACCAGAGAGACTGAACTATCCAGGCCGGACATCGAGCACATAAAAGAGATTAGCTATTAAGTAATTTGCGGAACTTGTAGTGGGGCAGGCGAAATCATCCTGGCAGGGATTTTGTCATCGGTCTGGTTACTTCGGCTTCACGGCTATTAAGCGTAAATGAAGCTAGATTTCAAATTTCACAAAATCGATGTTGGCCCGCTGACCCGCGACGAGTCAGACAGCTTTGCCAGGCTGTAGTAAATCGATCTGCTCGCCGGGCTGAGCCTGGTGCGCGCGCAAACCAAGATCGGCGTGTATACGTTCCTGCAAACACCGTATCGATTCGATTTCACCATGCACCAGTATTAGAGGCGGTCGACCTTTAAAATGCCCATACCAGTCCACCAGTCCCGCTTGATCGGCATGCGCCGACAACCCGCCCACGGTATGTATTTTGGCCTTCACCCGCAGCGTTTCTCCCCACAACCTGATATGTTTGGCACCGTCGATCAGCAAGCGCCCCAGGGTACCCTGTGCCTGGTAGCCGACGATCACGATATGGCAATGCCTGCGCCAAACGTTATGTTTAAGATGGTGTTTGATACGCCCGCCGGTACACATTCCGCTACCGGCAATAATAATTGCACCAGAGCAAATCTTATTGAGCTGCATTGACTGGTTAGCAGTGCGCGATAAATGCAGATTGGGCAGCAGGGGTTGCTTCTTGTTCTGTTGCCATAATTGCCTGGACTCGGCGTCATACAATTCTGCATGCTTCGCATAAACTGCTGTCGCTTCTATTGCCATCGGGCTATCCAGGAAAATCTGCCACCTGTTTAAATGCCAGTCATCGTAATGCCTGGCAAATTCGTAGAGCAATCGCTGGGTGCGTCCGACAGCAAACGCGGGGATTAATATATTCCCTCTCGCCTTCTCGGCCTGCCTGACAATTTCGACAACCTCCCTGTAAGTCTCCTCCCCGGATCGATGCAGGCGATCGCCATAGGTGCTTTCCATTAGCACGAAGTCCGCGGATTCTATAAAACTGGGATCACGCAAAATGGGCTTATTGGGAGTGCCGAGATCACCGCTAAAAACAAGCTTTCGCCGAAGGCCATTTTCTTCGAGCCATAGCTCGACAATCGATGAACCCAGGATATGCCCGGCTTCAGACAGTCGCATCGTTATGCCACGGGTTATTTTTTTCTTTACCCCGTAATCGATACCTTTGAACTGAGCCATGGCCGCCTGTGCATCCTGCATCGTATACAAGGGTTCTATCAACTTTAACCCTTTGCGTTCGCGCTTGCGATTTTCCCATTCCGCTTCTTTTTCATTCAGGTATGCGGAGTCCTTCAGCATGATACGGCAAAGATCTCGACTGGCTTTCTGGGTATACACCGGCCCCTTGAAACCCGACTTGACCAGAAATGGTATACGTCCTGAATGATCGATATGCGCATGGCTCAGTACGACCGCGTCTATCGCCGAAGGATCGAATGGAAACGGCATGGCATTGCGCGCCTCGCTCAGGCGACCGCCCTGCACCATGCCGCAATCAAGCAGTACCCGCTGCCCGGCCACCGAGATCAGATGACAGGAACCGGTAACCTCGCTTGCTGCACCGTGAAATTCAATATGCATTTATGTTTTACTCTATTCCTGAACAAGCCCGCTTGACGCCGGGATTCGATAGCAAACCACAAGTATCGCTCGAATCAGATTCACAGAAATTATGCCAGACTTAAAACCGCGTCTCTAAGCAACCCCTGTAAATGAATAACGTTGCTTTCATGGCTAACACTGTCGGTGCTCCAGATGTTACGCGCACCCGCCGACACCATGCGTTGTCTTGCATCACAGGCAAACAGTGCATGGGTAACCAGCACGTCTACATGCGCCGCGCATTTTGCCAGGCATTTGCCGGTAGCAACCGCCAGCGTTTGACCGCTGCTTGCGACATCATCCACTAGTATGACAGAGCGCTCGCGAAGGTCGATTTCGGGTAAGCTAATCTCGACCTGCCGGTCTCCCGAGCGACTTTTTTGACAGACAGCGTACTCCCATTGATTCGGTTCAGCGACCGCGGCTACCCATTGTTCTGCTTCGCTGTCAGGGCCAAGCAATACTGGATTCTCATAGCGCCCGGATAAATATTCTGCCATCAACGAGGTGGCCGACAGGGTCACGGCCTGCTTTGCCGGAACCGCCTGTTGCAGATATTGAATACGATGCAGATGCGGGTCTACGGTAATGACGTTATCGAATAGCCCGGCGAGAAATTCGCCGACGATAAGCTGGCTAACGGCTTCTCCGGGCTGGAATGCCTTGTCCTGGCGCATGTAACACAGGTAGGGCACCACCAGGGTAAGCACTTTCGCGCCCAGCTCACGCGCGGTTTTTGCAGCCAGTAACAACTCCAGCAATTTTTCATTGGGATGATCGAGGCTGCGGCAGAATATGACATGCCCGGGCAAGCCGGGCGGCAGGCTTAGTTTATTTTCGCCATCGGGAAAGCGGTGCCGTTTGATCGTATGGCAGGGCATTTCCAGGGCTTGCGCCAATGCTCGAGACTGGGTTTCATAATCATCAAAACAGAGCAGCATCAGAATTCCACGAATGCCCTGGGTATTTGATTTCCCTCACCGATCAGATAACCATTATTTTGTTCGCACAGGGAAAGCGCGAAATTAAAGTCAGCACGATACTGCGCATGAATGCGATACAGGGGCTCGCCTTGTTCGACCCTGTCGCCTAACTTTTTGAACAAATCCACACCTGCGCCCTTATCCATGGGAGCGCCCGCGAACCGGGCTATACGCGCCAACTGCAAATTATCGATATCAACAACTACACCGTCTGCGGGTGAGACTAACTCATGCTTGAGTTGCCCCAGATCGAACTTTTCATTTTGGGCGCCCTGAGCCCTGATAAGGGTATTCATCATTTCCAGTGCGCGGCCGGAATCCAGGATATCACGCGCGATAGCATATCCATTGCCGCCGCGAACATCCGGATCGAACTCGAGTACCCGACCCGCGAGACGTAACGATTTTTGCCGCAGATCGTTTGGCATGTCGGGGGAATTTTGCAGCACCTGCATCACGTCGCGAGATTCCAGCACCGGACCGATGCCAAAACCAACTGGCTGACGTCCATCCGTGATAACGACTTCCAGATGAATCCCGATCTGGTCACCGACAAACTCGAACAGCTTCCTCAGGCGCTGGGCCTGCCCCATATGACGAACCTTTGCCGTGGGTCCCACCGGAATATCGATCAGTAAATGGGTCGAACCCGCAGAGAGTTTCTTTGACAGAATAGATGCCACCATCTGCCCGAGCGAATCGATACCAAGGGGTCGCTCAACAGCGATCATTATGTCATCGGCGGGCGATAACTGGGCCGTACCTCCCCAGGCCAGACAGGCCCGATGCTTACGCACAATGTCATGCAGGCTTTTTATATCAAGTTCCACATTCGCCAGAATTTCCATCGTATCGGCGGTACCTGCCGGTGAAGTAATGGCTCGACTCGAAGTCTTGGGGATTAACATGCCGTGTGCGGCAACGATTGGTACTACCAGCATGGAGGTACGGTTGCCGGGAATACCACCTATACAATGCTTATCCGCTACCAGTGACTCATTCCAGTCCAGCTGTTCACCCACTTCCAGCATGGCTCGTGTCAGAAAAAACACTTCATCACGGTCCATATCCGTTTGTCCCGAGGCAACGAGAAAAGCCGCGATTTCGGTTTTTGAGTAACGCCGGTCGGTAATATCACCAATGATGTCGTGATAGTCTTCCTGGCTCAGTCGATCGCCGCCTATTTTACGTCGCACCGCATTCATTGATTCAGGTGGTTCGGCGTGTTCAATACTAACCAGCTGATCTTCATCCAGACCTAATTTGGCGAAGGCTTCCTCGGATAATCCCAGATCGGCGGGCGTGACAATATTGTCATCATCGACGACATTTAAAACCGCGAGAATGCGCCGACCATCTGCACAGATCTCTACCTTGGACAACGCCTGGAAACCCTCGGCTCGATAAATCTCACATTCTCGATGCAGATAAGCGACGTTTTCCCGATAAGTGTCAATACCCAGGCGACGTAACTTGAGCGTTCCTTTGACGACTTTTGATTTAGTTTTCTTAGCCATTATCCAGGGTCTTAAATCGATGAGGAAATATACGGCAACCTAGTCACAATCAAAACAGTAGACACGCATGCTGCTTTCCTTAGGGAAGACACTATCGTGTCCTTGCCCATTGATGATATCCGTCGAATCCTTCGCGTTTCCACATTGTAAGGTTCCTCAGGAAGCATTTATCACCGAGATTCGAAGAAAACACGAATCCGATCGCGGAACTTTGATTTCCCTCAATAAGTGACACATCGGCATGCGATTATGCGCCTCTATCGCCTTTTTACCAATCGCAACCAGTTTATATTCGGATTGGCCGTGCGAAACCGATAATCTGCTCACTCAGGATGACCATTTTTTGTGCATAGTGATTTGATGTCAGACAAGAATCTGCGCCAGATTAGCAACTAAAATCGGCTCCTGGTTCAAATCCTGGCAGAGTATTTTGCAGACAGGCTCTAAGACAAACGCGCCTGGAACGATTACCGAGGTACACGGCCCGGTCGTCGTCATTGCCTGCGATCAACTACCTCCGATAAAACGATCTTCTACTGACTAATCTACGGTTTAAATTCACTACATCTCGGTGTTACCGAAACCTGCCGCATAGTTCAAGGATTGATCCGGCTGGGGTCCATGTTAAATCTGCTCGAATAATCCCTGGATTGTCTCAGGATCTTCAAGTCGTAGCGTCAATGGACCGCTCGCAATGGAAAGCATGTGGATATTTCGACAATCTCGAAAATTCATATTGTTAAAAACCCCGTCTGATTTCCTGAGTTACAATACGAATCCATCAAGCTAACAACAATCGACAACGCCATGGCCAATAAATTTACGCAAACGGGAAGCACAGAGGAAAACCTCGATCCCATTGCCATCAGCGAAGCACAGTTCGACCGCGCAGCGGATCACGTCAAGGGCCTCAAAAGAGGCCTGGTGGAATTCCTGAAAAAACCCAGGCGCGTGAACATCGTGAATTTCCCGGTCGAGATGGACGACGACAGCGTGCAGAGTTTTCAGGGTTTTCGGGTACAGCATAACCGTGTATTCGGGCCTGGCAAGGGCGGTATCCGATACCATCCGGACGTCACGATGGAAGAGGTCATTTCATTGGCCAAGCTCATGACCTGGAAGTGTGCCCTGGTCAATGTGCCCTTCGGTGGCGCCAAAGGTGGCGTCATCTGCGACCCCAAGAACCTGAATGACAGAGAATTGCGTCGTATTACAAGGCGTTATACCTCCGAGTTATACGACGAGATTGGGCCATACCAGGACATTCCCGCACCCGACCTCTACACCAATGAACAGACTATGGCCTGGATATTTGACACCTATGAAGTTTTGCATCCGGGTTTCAATAACCGTCCGGTGGTTACCGGCAAACCCATCGAAATGGGCGGTTCCTATGGCCGCTACGAAGCAACGGGTAACGGTTGCCTGTTCATCACACAACGCTTTCTGTCCAAGGCGCTGATCCCCAACCATCAGGATGTTACAGGCATGCGCATCGTCATCCAGGGTTTCGGTGATGTGGGCGCGGTCGCGGCTAACGCGTTTCATCGCCAGGGCGCGAAGATCATCGCAGTCAGTGACAGCACGGGCGGTATTTACAGCCCAGCAGGGCTGGATCCAGCAGAGGTCGAGCAGTTCAAGGCCAGGCAGGGTAGCGTAGTCGGGATGGCAGATACAATGACCATCACCAACGAGGAATTACTGGAACTGGAGTGCGACATCCTGCTGCCAGCAGCGCTCGGCAACCAGATTCATGTGGGCAACGCGGCAAACGTCAACGCCAGGCTGGTCGTTGAGGGTGCGAATAATCCAGTAACGCCAGGTGCAGACAGGATTCTGCAGGAGCGTGGAATTTATGTGCTACCAGACATTCTGGTAAACGCGGGCGGCGTAACCGTCAGTTATTACGAATGGGTGCAGAACCAGGTGCACGAGCAATGGGACTACGATACGATCACCGAAAAGATGCGCGCCAAGCTCCATGCGGCCATGGACTCAGTGTTTAGCCGCTGGCAGGCGTTCGTGGTCGGTGAAGAATCAGCGCGGGAAAGCATACCGGATTTTCGCACCATTGCCCTGGCGATCGCCATTGAGCGCGTGGTGCACGCGACCCTGCTACGCGGCATCTGGCCTTGAGTCGAGTCGCTTCAAGAACCTGGCCAACGCACCGATTGCCCACCTGCTGAACTCAATGCCCGGTCAATTCAAGGGCTCCGCTAAAAAAGGGAAAGCCCGGGGTGCGCAGACTCAAAACGCCATTGCGGCTCGCGTTTTGACCCCCTGCGGGGACGCCTGCGGCGGTTAGGCACATGGATGTGCCGTATGCCGAAAATGCAGGAGCAAGTTTCGGTCCAAAATGCTGGCGCATTTTGTCGAACCGTAGGGTTCTCACCAGGGCCTCTCTCTCCGCCAGACCAAAAAAAACCCGCGGCATTAGTTGAGATCCAGGAGGAAATGAGAGG